>JANWYF010000196.1 GCA_025057055.1 Rhodovarius sp.
CCCCCAGCCGCGGCGGCCGCCCCGCCGGCATCGCCACGCCCTGCCCTGCCGCCGGTGGCCGCCCCGCCCAGCGCCGCGACGGTCCCGCCGGCCGCCGCTTCGGCCGCCCCGGCCGTGCCGCGCCCGCAACCTGCCCCGCCCGCCGCGCGCGACGGCGCCGCCCTGCCGCCGGTCGCTGCCGCCCAGCCCATCCGCCCGGCCCTGCATCTGCGACCGGTGGGGGAGGGCGGGACGCTCCTCGGCGGGCATACCGCCACCCTCGCACCGCCGGTGCCCATCACGCGATGACGGTCGAGCTCGCACCGCCGGCCCCCGCTCCCGACGCAAGCCCGGCCGGGCGGGCCCAGGGCCGGCCGATCGCCAGCGAACTGGTGCGCATCGGCCCCGCGCCGGGCGGGACGGTGCGCGGGCCGGCAGTGCCGCGCGGCCGGATCGTCTTCGCCGCCGCGGGCTTTGGGCTGCTCTTCGCGCTGCTGGCGCTCAAGGCCACCGATGCGACGCTGATCTCTCCCATCCTGCCGCGTCCGCCGGCCCCGCTCGCGGCACCGGCCCCGCCGACCGAGGCCGCGGTCAGCCGTGCCCCGATCCTCGACCGCAACGGGGAAGTGCTGGCGGTCTCGGTCCGCGGCATCGCCCTCTACGCCCGCCCGCACTTGATCGAACAGCCAGCCCTGGTGGCCAGGCAGCTGCATGCCATCCTGCCCCACCTTTCGGTCGAGCATCTGACCGAGCGCCTCTCCCACGACGGCCCCTGGGTTTACATCGACCGCTTCATCAGCGCCGACCAGCAGGAGCGGATCAACCGCCTCGGTCACATCGGCCTCGGCTTCGAGCCTTCGGAGAGGCGGCAGTATCCGCGCGGGCGCGAGGCGGCGCATGTGCTGGGCAGCGTCGGTGCCGACGGCGAGGCGCGCGGCGGCGTCGAGGAGTTCCTCGACGAGCGGCTCAGGCTCTCGCGCGAGCCCCTGCGCCTGTCGATCGACATCCGCATCCAGCGCGAGATGCGCGAGGCGGTGGAGGCGCAGCGGGCCTATTTCTCGGCGCTCGGCGGGGCGGCGATCATGATGGACATCCGCAGCGGCGAGATCCTGGGCCTCGTCTCCAACCCCGATTTCTCGGCCGCCGACCTCTCGACCGCCACCGGCCAGGCGCTGTTCAACCGCGTCACCACCGGCGTCTACGAGCCGGGTTCGACCTTCAAGCTGCTCACCGCGGCGATGGCGCTGGATGCCGGGGTGGTCACCACCGCCTCGGGCTTTGACGCCTCCCGCCCCATCCAGCTGCCGCAGGGGCGCACCATCACCGATTTCCGCGGGCAGAACCGCTGGCTGTCGGTGCCCGAGATCGTGGCCTACTCCTCCAACATCGGCACCGCGCATATGGCGCTGGCGCTCGGCCGGCGCCGGCATCAGGAATACATCGAACGCTTCGGGCTGCTCGACCGGCCCTCGCTCGAGCTGCCGGGGCGGGCCCGGCCGCTCTATCCGCGCGGGCGCAACTGGTCGGACATATCGACCATGACGATCGGCTACGGCCATGGGATTGCGGTGACACCGCTGCAGGTGATCACCGCCGTGGCCGCGATCGCCAATGGTGGCGTGCTGATCCGCCCCACCCTGATCGCGCAGGAACCCGGCAGCCCCCCGCCCGAAGGCCAGCGCGTGATCAGCGAACGCACCAGCGAGATCATGCGCCGCATCATGCGCCTTGCTGTCACGCATGGTTCGGGCACGCGGGCCGATGCGCCGGGCTATTTCGTCGGCGGCAAGACCGGCACCGCCCAGAAGCTGAACGAGCGCGGGCAGTATATGCGCGGGCGCAGCGTGGTCTCCTTCGTCGGGGTCTTTCCGATCCATGAACCGCGCTATGCGCTCTATGTCATGCTGGATGAGCCGCGGGCCCGGGCGGAAACCCAGGGCTTCGCC
>JANWYF010000235.1 GCA_025057055.1 Rhodovarius sp.
CGCGCCCGCCCGGATAGGACTTGGTGAGATCCTTCATCACGAAGACATACTGATAGGCGGGCATCGTCTCTCGTCCTGAACCTTCTGCTTCGCGCGCGCTTCTATCCCAGGGGCTGCGGCGGCGCTACCTGGGGCGGGCGAGGTGCACGGGCCCGAGAAGGAGCGGTGCCGCAGTGGCGAGGACCAGGCATGCCGCCTGGAACAGGCACGCGGGCTGAGGACGCGTGAGCCGTTGCGCGACCGTACGGCCCCGCTTGCCCGGCGCCCGCCTCCGGGGCAAGCGCCAAGGCGCAGCCCCGCGCCACGCCTCGGCGTGGCCCGCCCTGCCGTCGTGGCGGGGCGGGGGTCGTTCGCAGCCGCGGCGCGGCATCGGCATCAGCCGCCAGGCAGCCCGAGAGATGGCCGGCTGGGTCGCGGGCCGCGGGCCCTCGGCCGCGCCCGGCGCGGAGGGGCCGAAGCCTCTCTCACCCGCCGGTGGCGAGGTTCTGGTTCTGCCCGCGGGTGGCCCAGCCGGTGGTGCGCCGTTCGATGAATTCGGCGATCCAGTAGAGCACGATGCCCATGAAGCCGGTCACCACCAGCCCGGCGAAGACCAGCGGCACATCGAAGCGGGAGGAGGCGACCATCATCAGCCGCCCGATGCCGGCATTGGGGGCCACGCTCTCGGCGATGATGGCGCCGACGAAGGCGACCGTCACCGCGATCTTGAGGGAGGCGAAGAAGAAGGGCATGGCCCGCGGCAGTCCGACCTTGACGATGATGTCGCGCGGACGGGCCCCGAGGGCGCGCAGCACATCCTTCAGTTCGGGCTCCACGGTGGCGATGCCGGTTGCCACATTCACCACGATCGGGAAGAAGCTGATCAGGAAGGCGGTGATGATCGGCGGCCAGATGCCGATGCCGAACCAGATGATCAGGATCGGCACCACCGCCACCTTGGGGATGGAGTTGAAGGCGATCAGCACCGGATAGAGGCCCTTGTAGACCATCGCCGAGGAGCCGATCGCGATGCCGAGCAGCACGCCGCCGAGGATGGCGAGCCCGAAGCCCGCCAGCGTCGAATAGAGGGTGGTCAGGCTGTCCTGCATCAGCGGCTGCCACCACTTGATGATCGCGCGCACGATGTCATGCGGGGCGGGCAGGACGAACTCGGCGATGCCGAAGGCGACCACCACGAATTCCCACAGCCCGAACATGCCGAGGATGACAAGCCAGGGCAGCGCGGCCTCCAGCCGGCGGCGGCGGCGGGCGGCGGCGGCCATCGCCTCGAAACGGGCGAGCGCGCGGGCAGACATCTCGGCCATCAGAGGCTGACCTCCTCGCCGGTCCGGGCGGCCGCGATATAGCGGCGCAGATCGGCGGCAAGCTGCTGGAACTCGGGGCTGTAGGTGGTCTCGAGCGTGCGCGGGCGCGGGAAGTCGACGCGGCGTTCCGCGATGATCCGCCCCGGCCGGGCGCTCATCACCAGCACCCGGTCGGCGAGGAAGACCGCCTCGCGCAGGTCATGGGTGACCAGAATCACGGTGGGCTTCCGTGCCAGCCACAGGTCCTGCATCACCTCCCACAGCTCCTCGCGCGTGAAGACGTCGAGCGCGCTGAAGGGCTCATCCAGCATGAGCAGCTTGGGTTCGTGGATCAGCGCACGGCAGAGGCTGGTGCGCTGCTGCATCCCGCCTGACAGCTGATAGGGGTATTTGCGCTCGAAGCCTTCAAGGCCCACCAGCCGCAGCAGCTCGCGCGCCCGCGCCTCATAGGCGGCGCGTTCGCTGCGCAGCCGATGGCGATGCTGCGGCGTGACCTCGAGCGGGAGCATCACATTCTCCAGGATGCGCCGCCAGGGCAGCAGGGTGGGCGACTGGAAGGCCATGCCCACGATATTGACCGGCCCGGCGACCTCTCTCCCATCGACGATCACATTGCCCTCGGTGGCGGGCCAGAGTCCGCTCACCAGCCGCATCAGGGTGGATTTGCCGCAGCCCGAGGGGCCAACCACGGCGACGAACTCCCCCTCATACACGCAGAGGGAACAGTCCTGCAGGGCGAGGGTGCCATCCACCCCGCCATAGCGCATGGCAACGCGGTCGATCTCGACAAAGGGACGCATCAGCAGAGGCTCTGGGCGGGCACGGGCATCACGCAACTCCGGACAACGGCCGCGGGCTGGGTAGCAAGCCGAGGCCGGCCGATGGAAGCGCCCTGGGGAGCGGAAAATACCGCCCCCCGCCCGGGTTGCACAGAAAAGCGGCAGCCGTGGTCAGATGCGGCGATCGGCGACCGGCGGCAGGAAGGCGTCGGTGTAGAAGGACTGCGCGGTGATCCGCCCCGGGGGAAGGTTGAAACTCGCCTCCACCGCGGCGATCGCGGCCTGCAGCCGGCCCGGATCGACCGCCGAGACGCCCTGCGCCCGGGTATGGGCGGTGACCGCCACGCGCTCGATGTTCATCTGGTGGCGTTCGCGCTCGATCGCGATGTCGGTCAGCGGCTCGACCTGGCGGAGGATGGCGAGCATCCCCTCAGGATCGCGCACGGTGCTGATGAAGCCGCGCAGCAGGGCTGCTACCGTCGCGCGGACCGCGGCCGGGTTGCGTTCGGCGAAGGCGCGGGTGGTCAGGATGCAGCCACCGTAGAGATCTAGCCCGTAGTCGTTGTACATGAACACGCGCTGGGCAGAGTGGTCGAGGCCGATGCCCTTGAGCGCGATCGCCGAGGTGGTGACGAAGCCGGTGATTCCGTCGGCCTCGCGCCGGACCAGCATCGGTTCGCGCAGCGCCGGCGTGACCGACACGAAGGTCACCCGCGCCGGATCGATGCCGACCGCGCGGGCAAAGGCCGGGAAGAGCTGACGCCCGCCGTCGAATTCCGGCGCGGCGAGGCGCCGGCCTTCCAGGTCGCGCGGGGTGCGGATCGGCCCGTCCGCACGCACGATGGCACAGAGCGGGCTGCGGTCGTGCAGCACCGCGACGCAGAGGATGCCCCGGTCCGGATTCTCGGCCATGAAGCGCAGTGCCGGGTTCATGTCGGCATAGCCCATGTCGTGGCTGCCGGAGGCGAGCGCGACCGGAACACCGCCCGAACCCTGCCCGCGGTCGATCTGCACCTCCACCCCCGCATCGCGGAAGAAGCCGCGTTCGCGCGCCACCAGCGCGAAGGCGTTGGGCGCTTGGAAGGCCCAGTCGAGGGTCAGGCGCACGCGCGGCAGGTTCTGGGCGCCGGCGACCGCCGGCAGGGCAAGCCCCGCCGCCAGCACGGTGCGGCGCGAGGCGATGGGATGGCGGATCATGGTCTGGAAAGCCTCCTGCATCTGCCCCCAAGCCTAGATCAGCCAGCCCCAGGCTGGGAACGGCCGCGCGCGGGCTGAGCGGCGGTGAGCGGCCCGCGGCGGGGGCGCCGCAAACCCGGCGGCAGGCCGGCTGCTGGCGGCCAGCCCGCAGCCCGCCCAACCGGCCTCTGCGCGTCAGCCGTTTCAGCCTTTGTTCAACCCTCGCACGCCAGATGGGAAGGCGAAACAGCCGCGCTGCCCCGCAGCGGCATGGCGGGCCCGAAGGGCGCGGGGCGGGGGGGGATGCCGCCCCGCCGCCGCCCCTGGCCCGCCTGCCAGCGGCAGCCGCCCACCACCCGCCAGGACGGCTTTCGGGAGATCGCGTAGATGAGCCCCAGCCGCCCGCCCCATGAGGCCACCTGGCAGGAAATGCCGGAGGAGCTGCAGCTCCTCCTCGCGCGCGAGGCGATGCGCCGCGCCGCCGCCACCCTCGCCGAACAGGCGGAGCTGCTCGCGGTCGAGATGGAGGCGGGCAGGCTGACCGATCGGGGCGGGGCGGATGCGCTGCGCCTCTTTGCCGCCATCGTGCGCGCCACCGCGGCCGAAGCCCTCCCCCCCGCCGGCCACGCCTGAGGGGCCGCCCGCGACCTCCACCGCCCGCAAGCCTCGGCAGCGAGGCCACGCGCCCGCAAGCCGCCTTCCGCCAGACGGACAGACGCAGCTCCCCCCGGCCGGCCGAAGCCTCACCGGCCGAGCGGCCCTCCGCGCGCCACTGCCCGGAAGGCGCGGGGCCGCACCGCCGGCGCCCCCGGCCCGCCGGGAGGCAGCGCCCGGCGCAGCCGGCCGACGCTGCCGAGCTGCGGCAGCCGCCCCGCCTCGGCACGCCGGTGCCGCGGCCAGCCTGTGTGCGGCGCTGGGCATGCGCCGCCAGCGCCAAGGCCCAAGCGGGCCGCCGCAGTGGCCGCCCCCGTCTCAGAACAGCTCGAGCTGCGCCGCACCCCCCGCCGCCGAAGCCGGGACGCGAAACAGGCCAGTCTCCAGGCCTGCTGTGCCGCCCTGGCGGCGGTCAAGGCCGAGCGCCCGGATGGCCCGCGCGAATCGGGCCGCGAGCATCTCGGCATAAGGCCCGCTGCCGGTCTGGCGCTCCCCGAAGGCGGAGCGATACAGCGCCCCGCCCCGCGTCTGCCGAATCAGCGCCAGCACGCGCTGT
>JANWYF010000025.1 GCA_025057055.1 Rhodovarius sp.
CTCGATCACGCCGTCCAGTTCGCGGAAGACGGCATCGAGGCACCAGAAGCAGCCGCCGCCCAGAATGGCGGTCTCGGCCGCGGGGGTCGGGGTCATGGCGTGGGCTCCCTCGCTGGCGGTCGCAGGGCCGCCACCTCCCAAGAGATAGGCCCTGCGGCCCCGCCGGGAAGGATGGGCGACCTACGGGACTCGAACCCGTGACATCCAGGACCACAACCTGGCGCTCTACCAACTGAGCTAAGGCCGCCGCGGTGGCGGGGGAATAGGGCCGCGCCCGCTGCCGCGTCAACCCGGAGCTGGGCGGGGCTTGCCCTCCTGCCGGCCGGCCAAGCCGGTGCGGGCCGTGCGATCGGGCCATAGGCGCCCCATCCCCCGGCGGCCGGACGCCCTGCGCACCCTCTCCGCCGGGCCTGCCGACCGGCCCGCGGGCGGCGCCGCGCCGGGTCAGGCGGGGCTTGGGGCGGTCCCCACTGGCTGTCCTCAGCGGCGGGCAGAGCGCGCCCGGCCGGCACCGATCCAGGCGGCCAGCCGCGCCAGCGCCTCCTCCAGCACCGGGACCCTCTTGCAGAAGGCGAAGCGGACGTAATGGTCGGGCGGGTGGGGGCCGGCGTAGAAGGCGCTGTTCGGGATGGCGGTGACCTTCGCCTCCTCGGTGATGGCGCGGCAGAAGGCCATGTCGTCTCCGCTCCAGCCCAGGGGGCGGATATCGGTCGTGATGAAGTAGGACCCGCGGGTTTCGAGCACCCCGAAGCCGAGCCGCATGAGGCCCGTGGCGAGCAGGTCACGCTTGGCCTGCAGATCGGCGGCGAAGTCCCGGAAATAGGAGTCGTCCTTGGCGAGGCCGAGGGCCACCGCACGCTGCAGGTTGGGCGGGGTGGTGAAGGTCAGGTTCTGGTGGGCCTTGGCGACATTGGGCTGCAGCCCGGCATCGCAGGTGACGTAGCCCACCTTCCAGCCGGTCAGGTTGAAGGTCTTGCCGGCGCTGCCGATGCGCATGCAGCGCCTGCGCATGCCGGGGACGCTCATCAGCGGAATGTGGCGCCAGCCGTCGAAGGTCAGATGCTCATAGACCTCATCGCAGATGGCATAGACGTCGTGGCGCGTGATGAGATCGGCGATGAAGGCGAGTTCGGCGCCGGTGAAGACCTTGCCGGTCGGGTTCATCGGCGTGTTGAGCAGGATCGCCTTGGTGCGCGGGCCGAAGGCGGCGGCCAGTTCGGCCCGCGGCAGTTCCCAGCGCGGCGGGCTCAGGCGCACCAGGCGCGGAATGCCGCCCAGCAGCCGGATCGAGGGCACATAGGTGTCGTAAAGCGGCTCGAGCAGCACCACCTCATCGCCCGGGTTGAGCACGGCGGCGAGGCAGGCGGTGATCGCCTCGGTCGCCCCGGAGGTGACGACGACCTCCCCGTCCGGATCGACCTCGATGCCATAGAAGCGGCGGTTGTGGGCGGCCACCGCAGCGCGCAGTTCGGGCAAGCCGGTCAGCGGCGGGTATTGGTTACGCCCGTCCTTGAGGGCGGCGGCGGCGGCCTCGATCACATCGGGCGGGCCGTCATAGTCGGGAAAGCCCTGGCCCAGGTTGATCGCGCCGTGCTGCTGGGCCAGCGCCGACATCACCGTGAAGATGGTGGTGCCGATGCCGGAGAGCACGGCGTTCTGCGGCCGGCCGGGGCGCGCGGCGGCGGAGGTTGCGGCGGCGGGCTTCGGGCGGGCTTCGGACATCGGCGGGTTTCCGGCTCTTCTGGCCCCGATCTCTAGGGCGCGGCGGCGTAGCAGCGCAAGGAGGGCGGGTGCCGTCTGCCGATTTTTGCGCCATTCTGCCCACCCCCGTGGCAGAATTCGCTGGAGGCGCCGTTTTGTCGCGGCCCCCGGGATTGTGGGGCAGCGCCGGCCCGTGCCATGACGGCGCCGCCTCGCGGCCAACGGGAAACGCCCTCGGAAGCACGATACGACAGGATGCGATGAAGAAGATCGAAGCCATCATCAAGCCCTTCAAGCTCGACGAGGTGAAGGATGCCCTCCACGACATCGGGCTGCAGGGGCTGACCGTGGTCGAGGCCAAGGGCTTCGGCCGCCAGAAAGGCCACACCGAGCTCTACCGCGGTGCCGAGTATGTGGTCGATTTCCTCCCCAAGGTGAAGATCGAGGTGGTCTGCGAGGATGCGCTCGCCGAACGCGCGATCGAGGCGATCATGCAGGCCGCGCGCACCGGGCGCATCGGCGATGGCAAGATCTTCGTCTCGACGGTCGAGGAGGTGATCCGCATCCGCACCGGCGAACGGGGCGAGGACGCGATCTGACACCCGCCGCGCGCCGCCGCGGCCAGGGGAGGTTTCCGCTGCGCGCCGCCTGGGAAGAGCGTCCCGGGGCAGGCGGGCGGCGGCGGCGGGGCGGCCCGCCGGAATGCGCGACAGGGACGCTGAGTGAAGGAGCAAGCGAGCACGATGGCGAAGAAACCGAGCGACGCCGTGGCCAAGGTCATGGAGATGATCAAGGAGAACAACGTCGAGTACGTTGACCTCCGCTTCACCGACCCGCGCGGCAAGTGGCAGCACACCGCCCAGCACGTCTCCACGATCGAGCCCGACGTGTTCGAGGACGGCTTCATGTTCGACGGCTCCTCGATCGCAGGCTGGAAGGCGATCAACGAGTCCGACATGATCCTGATGCCGGACCCGACCACCGCCTGCATGGATCCCTTCTCGGCCAAGCCGCAGCTGATCCTGATCTGCGACATCTACGAGCCCTCGACCGGCCAGCGCTACAGCCGCGACCCGCGCGGCACCGCGAAGAAGGCCGAGGAGTATTTGAAGGCCTCGGGCATCGGCGATACCGCCTATTTCGGGCCGGAGGCGGAGTTCTTCGTCTTCGACTCGGTGAAGTTCGGCACCGGCGGCAATTTCGGCATGTACCAGCTGGACAGCGTCGAGGGGCCGCAGGCCAGCCTCAAGGACTACCCCGAGGGCAACATGGGCCATCGCCCGGCGGTCAAGGGCGGCTACTTCCCGGTCCCGCCGGTCGACTCCGAGATGGATCTGCGGGCCGAGATGCTCTCCACCATGGCGGAGATGGGGGTGGTCGTCGAGAAGCACCACCACGAGGTGGCGCAGTCCCAGCATGAACTCGGCATGAAGTTCAATACGCTGGTCAAGATGGCCGACCAGATGCAGATCTACAAGTACGTGATCCACAACGTCGCGCACAGCTACGGCAAGACCGCGACCTTCATGCCGAAGCCGATCTACGGCGACAACGGCTCGGGCATGCACGTGCACCAGTCGCTCTGGAAGGGCGGCAAGCCGCTCTTCGCCGGCAACGGCTATGCCGACCTGTCGGAGACGGCGCTCTTCTACATCGGCGGCATCATCAAGCACGCCAAGGCGCTGAACGCCTTCACCAACCCCTCGACCAACTCCTACAAGCGGCTGATCCCGGGCTTCGAGGCGCCGGTGCTGCTCGCCTACTCCGCCCGCAACCGCTCGGCCTCCTGCCGCATTCCCTATGCGACGAGCCCGAAGGCCAAGCGCGTCGAGGTCCGCTTCCCCGACCCCTCGGCCAACCCCTATCTCGCCTTCTCGGCGATGCTGATGGCCGGGCTTGATGGCATCAAGAACAAGATCCATCCGGGCGAGGCGATGGACAAGGACCTCTACGACCTGCCGCCCGAGGAGCTGAAGGGCATCCCGACGGTGTGCGGCTCCCTGCGCGAGGCGCTGCAGAGCCTCGAGGCCGACCACGAGTTCCTGCTCGCGGGCGATGTCTTCACCAAGGACCAGATCGAGTCCTACATCGCCCTCAAGTGGACCGAGGTCTATCGCTTCGAGCACACCCCGCACCCGGTCGAGTTCGAGATGTACTACTCGGTCTGATCGGCCGGGCGGCCGGCACGGACAGGCCGGCCGCCCTTGCCGTTCGGGCCGCGCCCTTCGGGGGATGATCGGCCGCCGGGACCGCCGGCGGCCGATTTCGTCCGGTGCCTCGCACCGGATCCTCTCGCACCCCCTCATCCGGGCCAGGCCCGCCCCGCCCGGCCCCTCGCCGGCGGGCGGATCACCCCCGGGCCCAGACAGCGGCCGGCCGGGGCTTGAGGCTCCGGCCGCCGCCAAGCATTGCCAAGCGCCCCGGCTGCCGACATGGCTGTGCACCGCCATCGAGAGAGGAGC
>JANWYF010000063.1 GCA_025057055.1 Rhodovarius sp.
GCAGAGCAGAAACGCCCGCGTTTGGCGAGAAGCGGCGGGCCGGCCGCGCGATCCTTCGAGCGGCTTTGCCTGCAGGGAGGATCGTGATGGACATCGCCCCCGACCGCACCGCCGTCGCCGGCCGGATCTGCCCCGACAACCCGATGGGCACCGACGGCTTCGAGTTCGTGGAATTCACCGGCCCCGACCCGGCGGCGCTCGAGCAGGTCTTCACCCGGCTGGGCTTCGTCCAGGTCGCCCAGCACCGCAGCAAGCGCGTGGCCCTCTGGCGGCAGGGCGGGATCAACATCATCCTCAATGCCGAACCGGACAGCTTCGCCCAACACTTCGCCCGCCTGCACGGCGCTTCGGCCTGCGCCATGGCCTTGCGGGTGGCCGATGCGGCGGCCGCCTTCCGCCGCGCCATCGCCCTCGGCGCACGCCCCTTCTACGGCCAGGTCGGCCCGATGGAGCTCCACATTCCCGCCATCGAAGGGATCGGCGGCAGCCTGATCTACCTGGTCGACCGCTATGGCCCGCGCGGGTCGATCTATGATGTCGACTTCCGCTTCCTGCCTAGGGTCGATCCGCAGCCTGTGGGGCGCGGCCTGACGGTGATCGACCACCTGACCCACAACGTCTATCGCGGGCGGATGGATGCGTGGTGCGGCTTCTATGAGCGCCTCTTCAACTTCCGCGAGATCCGCTACTTCGACATCGAGGGCAAGCTGACCGGGCTGCGGTCGCGCGCCATGACCAGCCCCTGCGGGCTGATCCGCATCCCGATCAACGAAAGCGCCGACGACAAGAGCCAGATCGAGGAGTATCTGCGCGTCTACAACGGCGAGGGGATCCAGCACGTCGCCTTCGGCACCGACGATATCTACGCGAGCGTGGAGGCGATCCGCGCCGCGGGCATGCGCTTCCTCGACACCCCCGATACCTACTACGAGCTGCTGCCCCGCCGCCTGCCCGACAGCGGGGAGGATCTGGCGCGGCTCGCCGCCAACCGGATCCTGATGGATGGCTCGCCCTCCGGCGGGCGGCTGCTGCAGATCTTCACCGAGCCGGTGATCGGCCCGATCTTCTTCGAGCTGATCCAGCGCAAGGGCGATCAGGGCTTCGGGGAGGGGAACTTCAAGGCGCTGTTCGAGTCGATGGAGCTCGACCAGATCCGCCGCGGGGTGCTGGCCCCGAGCTGAGGCGAGGGATCGGGCCGGTCGATTTCGGGTTGACCGGCCCTGCGCGCTCTGTCATCTGGCGCCGGGTGGGCAGCGGGCTCTGTCATGGCTCGCTTGCCCGCCCCATCTCAATCCACCCATCGCAGACGGCCACCACCCATGGACGACGGCACAGGAAGTCCCTGCTCCGCCTTCGCCCGCGCCCAGCGGCGCCGGGGTGGTGGGATGCTGCCGGCCTGACCGCCGGACTTCCTCCGCCCCGGGGCCCGTCCCCGCATCGGAGGAACCGGCATGAGCCCGACCATCACCGAGGCGCTGCCCCCCGAGGCTGCCGCCCGCCTGCATCCGGCCGATCTGGCCGCCCTGCTCGAGCGCCGCCCGCCCGCCCTGGCCTGGGAGGTGCTGGAGGAACTCCCGCTCGCCCGCCGCGCCGAGGTCTTCGGCTATCTCGACCCGGCGCAGCAGGTGGCCTTGGCCGCCGGGGCCGAGACGCGCGCCATGGCCGCGCTGCTGTCGGCTATGGACGCGGACGAGCGCGCCGATCTCTGGGCCCGGCTGCCCGAGGCCACGCAGGCGGCCCTGGCGCCCGCCCTGGCCGCGGCCGAACGCGAGGACATCCGGCGCCTCGCCTCCTATGCCCCCGGCACGGCGGGGGCGGTGATGACCAGCGAATACGCCACCCTGTCGCCCCAGCTGACCGCGCGCGAGGCGATCGAGGCCCTACGCGCCCAGGCCCAGGCGAAGGAGACGATCCAGATCGCCTATGTGCTGGGGCCGGGGCGGCGGCTGCTGGGCACCGTGCTGCTTGAGGATCTGGTGATCGCCCCGGCCGAGGCGCGGGTCGAGTCCCTGATGCGCCGCGACCCGCCCGTCATCCGGGCCGAGGAGCCGGCCGAGGCGGCGGCGCGGCTGATCGCCCGCTACGACCTGCCGGCGCTGCCGGTGATCAACGGGGGCGAGGCGATGGTCGGCATCATCACCGCCGATGATGCGATGGATGTGGCCGAGGCGGAGGCGACCGAGATCTTCCAAAAGGCGGGCGGCCTGCATTCGCTCGGCGTGTCGCTGCGCGAGGCGACGATCGGCCTGCTCTATCGCAAGCGCGTCTCCTGGCTCGTGGTGCTGGTCTTCGCCAACATCTTCTCAGGCGCGGGCATTGCCGCCTTCGAGGACGTCATCGCCTCCCATGTCGCGCTCGTCTTCTTCCTGCCGCTGCTGATCGACTCGGGCGGCAATGCCGGCAGCCAGGCGGCCACGCTGATGGTGCGCGCGCTGGCCACCGGCGAGGCGCGGCTGGCCGACTGGGGGCGGATGCTGCTGCGGGAGGTGTCGGTCTCGGCGCTGCTCGGCCTGACCATGGCCGGGGCGGTGACGCTGATCGGGCTGGTCCGCGGCGGGCCGGAGATCGCACTCGTGGTCGCGCTGACCATGGTCTGCGTCGTCATGGTGGGCAGCCTGATCGGGCTTTCCCTGCCCTTCCTGTTCAGCCGCCTGCGGCTGGATCCGGCCACCGCCTCGGCGCCGCTCATCACCTCGATCGCCGATGCGGCCGGGGTGGTGATCTACTTCGCCATCGCCTCGGCGCTGCTGATGCAGCCCCCCGGCGGCTGAGGGGCGGCCATGCTGGGCATCGAGGAGGTGCTGCTGCGCCTGGCCGCGGCGCTGCTGCTGGGCGCGGCGGTGGGCGCCGAGCGGCAATGGCGCCAGCGCATGGCGGGGCTGCGCACCAATGCGCTGGTCGCCTTGGGGGCCGCGGCCTTCACCACCTTCGGGCTGGTCACGCCGGGCGATGCCAGCCCGACGCGGGTGGCGGCACAGGTGGTCTCGGGCATCGGCTTTCTGGGCGCCGGCGTGATCCTGCGCGAGGGCCTCAACATCCGCGGGCTCAACACCGCAGCCACGCTGTGGTGTTCGGCAGCGATCGGCGTCTTCTGCGGGGCGGGCGCGCTGCTGCCGGCCGCCGGGGCGACGCTGCTGGTGATCGGCGCCAATCTCGGCCTGCGGCCGCTGGTGCGGCTGATTGACCGCCAGCCCCAGGCGGGGGCGGAGGTCGAACACCCCTATCTGGTCGAGATCACCTGCAAGGCGAGCAAGGAGGCGCATATCCGGGCCCTGCTGCTGCAGGCGGTGGCCGCCGCCGATATCCGGCTGCGCCGGCTGGAGAGCCGCGACCTTCCCCCGGGCGAGGGGGGCATCGAACGCGTCGAGGTGACCGCCGAACTGATCGCCCCCGGCCGGCGCGAGGCCTGGCTCGAGGAGACGGTGGGGCGGCTCTGCCTCGAGCCCTCGGTGAGCCGGGCCGGCTGGCGGGAGGGCGCAGCGGCGGGGGGCTAGCGCAAGGATAGAGGCGGCTGCGGCACAGAAACGGTGCCAGGTCGACTCTCGGTGGCCAAGAGCTGCGAAGAACCGGGGCCGCCTGGCGCAGGCCATGCGCGCCTTCGGGCGTCCTGCCGCAGCAACCCGGAAATGACGAGCGGCGGTGAGGGGAGGCCGGTCTTTGTTCGGACGAGCGTCCGAGAGTTCCGTTGCTTCTGAGGGCGAGCGGGGACGAGTTTTGACTTGCCCGGCTGCCGCATGCGCTGGCAGATTAATGGCGACGTCTCAGATAGGCCGGGCCGCTGTCGGCTTGGGCTGATCTGCCCTGCCGGACGGGCCCCGCCTGCGGGAGAGCGCGCCATGCCCTTTGTGATGTTCTTCTCCGCCGATGATGGGGTGACGGGTCGCGAGCTGTGGATCACTGACGGCACCGCGGCGGGGACAAGGCTGTTGCGGGATATCCATTTCTGGTTCGGCAGCGATCCTGGCCACTTGACGCCGCTCGGCGATGGCCGGGTGCTGTTTGTGGCCCGTCAGGACAGCAGCGGGCGTGAGCTCTGGATCACCAACGGCACAGAGGCAGGCACGATCCTGCTGCGCGACATCCGGCCTGGTTCCGGAAGCAGCGATCCCGGTTCCCTCACCCCGCTCGGCGACGGTCGGGTGGTCTTCGTCGCCGATGACGGCAGCAGCGGGCGTGAGCTCTGGATCACCGACGGCACGCCGGCCGGCACCGTGCGGCTGCGCGACATCCGGCCTGGCGGTGACGGGAGCGCCCCGGACGACATCACCCCGCTCGGGGACGGTCGGGTGTTGTTCGTGGCCGATGACGGCAGCAGCGGCGAGGAGCTCTGGATCACTGACGGCACAGAGGCAGGGACGGTCCTGGTGCGCGACATCTGGCCCGGTCCCGCCAGCAGCTCCCCGAGCTCCTTTTTCCCTTTGGGCGATGGTCGGGCGCTGTTCTTGGCCCGGGACCACACCCATGGGCGTGAGCTCTGGATCACCGACGGCACAGAGGCAGGCACAATATTCCTGCGCGACATCTGGCCCGGTGATAGCGGCAGCTATCCGAGCTCCTTCACCCTCCTCGGCGACGGTCGGATCGTGTTCTCGGCCGATGACGGCATGAGCGGCCAGGAGCTCTGGATCACCGACGGCACGCCGGCTGGCACCGTGCTGCTGCGCGACGTCAGGCCTGGTCCCGGCAGCAGCTCGCCGAACCACTTGACCCCGCTCGGCGATGGCCGGGTGCTGTTCGTGGCCCGGGACGGCGGCATCGGCTACCAAATCTGGATCACCGACGGCACGCCGTCAGGCACCACGCTTCTGCGCAGTATCACGCCCAGTGTGTACGGCATCGCCCCCAGCGACTTGACCCCGCTCGGCAACGGTCGGGCGGTGTTCGTGGCCGATGACGGCACCCATGGGCGCGAGCTGTGGGTCACCGACGGCACGCCGGCCGGCACTGCGCTGCTGCGCGACATCATGCCCGGTCCCGACAGGAGCTTCCCGGACAGGTTGACCCCGCTCGGCGACGGTCGGGTGCTGTTCGAGGCCGATGACGGCACCCATGGGCGCGAGCTGTGGATCACCGACGGCACGCCGGCCGGCACCATGCTGCTGCGCGACGTGAGGATCGGTCCTGCCGGCAGCCAACTCATTCCGCTGGCCGTCACCTTCCTGCCGAACATCATCACCGGGACGGCAGCGGCCGACCTCCTTGCTGGCACGCCGGGTGATGACCTGATGCAGGGTCTTGCTGGGGACGACACGCTGTTTGGTGGTGCGGGCAGGGACACGCTGCAGGGCGGCGCGGGCGAGGATGTTCTCTATGGTGGCCCTGGTGCCGATCGGCTGGAGGGCGGCGCGGGCAATGACCAGTTCGTCATCGAGGATGCCGGCGATGTGGTGGTGGAACTCCCGGGCGAGGGGCTCGATACCGCCTGGGTTGGGGTGAATGGCTGGACGCTGCCGGCGCATGTCGAGATCGGCCGGCTGTTCGGCACCGCCACGGCGCTCTCTGGCAGCGCGGGGGATGACGTGCTGGTGGCCAACCAGTCGCTGGCCTCGGCGCTCGCGGGCCTCGGCGGCAACGATGAGCTCTGGGGCAGCCCCTTTGCCGACACGCTCTC
>JANWYF010000226.1 GCA_025057055.1 Rhodovarius sp.
CCAGGCGGGCAGGCATCCTTGAGCATCACATCGCGCGGCGTGCGCGAGGCACCGATGGCAAGCCCGGCGGCCAGCCCGACCAGGGGCAGCAGCAGATCCGGCATCGGCACCAGGCCGAGCGCCAGGATGGCGAGAATGGCCGCCCCGGTCAGCACCACCACCATGCCGAAGAGGCTGCCGCGGCGAGCATCGGCGAGAAAGCC
This sequence comes from Rhodovarius sp., assembly GCA_025057055.1. Lineage (GTDB taxonomy): Bacteria > Pseudomonadota > Alphaproteobacteria > Acetobacterales > Acetobacteraceae > Rhodovarius. The sequence continues at coordinate 204 of JANWYF010000226.1, forward strand.
GCCGACCAGCGTGCCCGAGGTGGCCCCCACCATGTAGCCGGTCAGCACCATGGAGCCCACTGCCACCGGCGTGCCCCACAGCTTGCCGAGCACGGTGATGACGAAGGACTGCACCCCCGACCCCGCCATGGCGGAGAGCAGGAAGAAGGCAAAGAAGAGCAGGATCGGGCGGGAGAGGAGGAGCTGGCGCCCGCTCTGCCCCTCGCCCTCGCGCGGGCGGACCTGATCCTTGAGGATGCGCGACTGGAGCAGCATGCCGAACACCACCGGCAGGCCGAGCAGCCCGACCAGGATCAAGGCGCCGCGCCAGCCGAGCAGCGGCAGCAGCAGCGCGATGACGGGCGGGGCCAGCGCAAAGCCGAGATTGCCGGTGAAGGTGTGCAGGGCGAAGGCACGGCCCATCACCTCCTTCCGGATCGACCCGGCGATGATCGCATAATCGGCCGGGTGGATGACGCTGTTGCCCACCCCCGAGAGCACGGCCAGCGCGAGGATCATCCAGTATTCGGTGGCCAAGCCCATGGCCGCGATCGAGAGCGTCATCACCAGCATGCCCCCGACCAGGAAGGGGCGCGCGCCGTAGCGATCGACCAGGAAGCCCACGGGGGTCTGCAGCAGGGCGGTGGTGGCCGACATCAGGGCGACCGACAGCCCGAGCATCGCGTAGGAGACGTCGAACTCCGCCCGCCAGGTGAGGAAGAGCGGGGCGAGGCAGAGCATGTAGAAATGCGACAGGAAATGCCCGGTGCCGATCAGCCCGATGATCCGCACGTCCTGACCCGTCATGTCCGCCCCCGTCGCCTGGCGCATCGAGGCTGCGCTCAGCGCCCCGCCTCGTCAACCGAGCCGGGGTTGCGCAGCCAGGCGAGCAGGGGCTCGATCAGCGCGGATTGGCGCGCCTCATCGCCGAAGATGCACATCTGCGCGGTGCCGAGCTCCGGCAGGCCGGGCAGCGGCTCGACCCCGGGCATCAGCCCTTGCCGGCCGAGCACGGCCACACCCAGCCCGGCGGCCGCGGCGGCCGCCACCGCCGAGAGGCTCGAGGAGGTGAACACCACCTCGAAGGCGATGCCGGCGCGGGCCAGCGCCGCCAGCGCCCGGTCACGGAACATACAGCCCTGCGGAAGCATGGCGAGCGGCAGCGGCCGACCGGGCGGAGGGGTGAAGCCCGGGGCGGCGACCCAGACGATATCCTCGCTGAAGATGAGGCGCCCCTCCGTCTCTCCATCGCGGCGCTTGCCGACAACAAGATCGAATCGCCCCTCGGAGAGCGCGGCGCGCAGCTCATGGCTGCGACCCACCTCCACCTCCAGCCGCAGCTCCGGATATTCGCGCAGGAAGCCGGCGAGCAGGGCGGGCAGCCGGCGCGGCACGAAATGGTCCGCCACGCCGAGCCTGAGCCGCTGAGCCATGCGCGGCGCGGCCAGGCGACGCACCGCTTCCTCGTTCAGGGCGAGCATGCGCCGGGCATAGGCGATCAGCGCCTCGCCATCCCGCGTCAGGGCCACACCGCGCGGCAGTCGGGTCAGGAGAGGGCGCCCGACCAGCTCCTCCAGCCGCTTGAGCTTGAGCGAGACCGCCGACTGGGTAAGGCCGAGCACCTGTCCGGCGGCGGTGAATCCGCCGCGTTCGGCCACCGCGACGAAGGCGCGCAGCAGATCGAGGTCGAGGTCCGGGATACGCATCGCGCCGCTGTTGCGGCAAGCTGGCTGCGGAGACAAGCCATGACCGACCGTCCGCCGCCCGCCGCCCGGGGCGACTTCCCGCGCATCGAGCGCATCAGCACGCGCTGGGCCGACAACGATGCCTACGGCCACATCAACAATGTCGCCTATTATGGTTTCTTCGACACCGCGGTGAACCGCTGGCTGATCGAGATTGGCGCGCTCGACATCGCGCGCAGCCCCGTCATCGGCCTGGTGGTGGAGACCGGCTGCCGCTACTTCCGGCCGCTCGCCTATCCCGACCCGGTGGAGGTCGGGCTCAGGCTGGCCCATCTCGGCCGCAGCTCGGTCCGCTATGACCTTGCGGTCTTCGGCCCCGGGGATGAGACGGCGGCGGCGCAGGGCTTTTTCGTGCATGTCTATGTCGACCGCGCCACCGGCCGGCCGGCGCCGCTGCCCGAGGCGCTGCGCGCCGCCGCCCCGCTGCTGAGCCTGGGTGCGGAGCGAGGCTCGACGCCTGCGGCAGCGATGGAGCCAGGGAAACGCCACGCCGGGGGGCCCGCGAGCTAGGGCAGCCGGGCCGCCCCGGGCGCGGGCGATGCGGCTCGCGAGGGCCGCGACCCATCGGGGGGCGCCAAGGCCACTTTCGCGCCTGCGATCCGTCCTGTGGCGGGTCAGTCGGGCGAGGGTCGGCGCCCGCCGGCCGAGCCGCTCTCCGGTTCCGGCCCGCGGAGAGGGCAGAGCCTCACCGGCGCGGAAATCCTCTTGAGGATCCGTGTATTTCCGGCTTCATTGCGCGCATGCGTTGTGCCCTGGTCGCCTTGCTCGCCGTGGCGTTGTGCGTCGCGCCTGCCGGCGCTCAGACGCGCGTGATCGTGGTGCCCGCCGATGCGGCGGTGGTGATCCCCCCCCGCAGTGCCGGGCTGCCCCTGCCCCAGGGCAGCGCCGGGCCGGCCGAAATGCCGCGTCCGTCGACGCCTGCCCCCGCGCCCAGCCCGGCTGCCGCCCCGGCCGCGGCCCTGGCGACCGCAGCCCCGAATCCGGCACCGGTGGTGATGAGCGGTGCGCCCCTGGCCGCGCCCGCTCTCGGCCTTGCCGCCCCCCTCGCCCTGCTGCCGCTGGCCGCTGCGGCGGCGCTGGCGGCCACCCTTCCCGGCGGCGGGAGCGGCACCGCGGCGCCCAACCGCACCCGCTGACCGGCCGGCCTGGGATCTCCTCAGCCGCCCGGCAGCAGCGGCGGGATGAGCGGGTGAGTCGGCGCCGGGCAAGCCCCTGCCCCGTCGGCGCTGGAGTGGGTCTCGACTCCCCCGCTGCGGCTCAGTCGTAGATGAGGGAGATCGTCTCCGCGATCATGCAGGGGCGGTCGCTGCCCTCGAGCTCCATCTCGTTCTCGAAGGTGCAGCGCACCCCGCCCTGGATCGGCTCGACCGCCTTCAAGGTGAGGTGCAGCCGAATGCGGCTGCCGGCCGGCACCGGGGTGGTGAAGCGCACGCGATTGCTGCCGTAGTTGATCGACCGGCTGCGCTTCTTGACGCGGTAGATCGTGGGGGTGAGCCGCGGCAGCAGCGAGAGGGTCAGATAGCCATGGGCGATGGTCTTGCCGCCCGGCATCTCGCGCTTGGCGCGCTCGACATCGACGTGGATCCATTGGTGATCGCCGGTCGCCTCGGCGAAGAGGTCGATCGTCTTCTGGTCGACCGTGATCCATTCGCTGGTGCCAAGCCGGCGTCCTGCCCAGCTGGCCATGTCGGCCGGGGTGTCGAACTCGATCACGGGCTGTCCTCCTTCTGATGGCGGGTGAAGGCTGCCGTCTGGCGGCCTGCCCGTCCATCCCGCCGGGGGGCGTGGAAAAACGCAGCGGGATTCACCGGCCATTCACCGGAGGCGGCAAGACTGGCCGCACCCGCAGCAGGCAGGCCGGCGGGGCGGCGCTCGGCGTGAGCGCGGTCCTCGGCGCAGGGAGAAGCCCATGTCGATGAACTCGATCAACACCAATCTCGGCGCCATGGTGGCGCTGCAGTCCCTCAACCGCACCAATGACGAGCTGGCGATGGTGCAGAAGCGCATCTCCACCGGCTTCCGGGTGGCTGATGCGCGGGATGACGGTGCGGCCTTTGCGGTGGCCGAGCGCATCCGCGGTGACGTCGCGGCCACCACGTCCGCCAATCAGCAGCTGGGTGGTGTGAAGGGCCTGCTCGAGGTCTCCCGCGCCGCGCTGGAGAATGTCTCGACCGCGCTGATCAAGCTCAAGGAGCTGGTGGTCAAGCTGGCCGACGGGTCGATCACCGACGAACAGCGCACGCAGTACCAGGAGCAGGCGGGCCAGATCGCCGGCAACATCAAGGCCTTCATCGAGGGTGCCAGCTACAACGGCCTCAACATCCTCAATGATCCGGCCGATCTGGCGGTCAAGGTGGTCAGCAACGGCCAGGGCGGCTTCTACACCTTCTCGGGCTACAAGGCGATCACCAACATCTACGACAACATCTCGGGCGTGACGGGATTTACGGCCGGTGACGCCGCCGCGGCCATGACCACCGGCGGCGGGCTGTCTCTCGCGATCACCAACACCCTGACGCAACTTAACCTCTTCGGCAGCTACGCCCGCTTCGTCGATGCCCAGATCGGCTACAACAAGGCCATCATCGACGCGCAGGAAGCCGGCATGGGCGCCCTGATCGATGCCGATCTGGCCAAGGAATCGGCCCGCCTGCAGGCGTTGCAGATCCGCCAGCAGCTGGGCAGCCAGGCGCTTGGCATCGCCAACCAGTCGCCGCAGATCCTGCTCAGCCTCTTCCGCGGCTGAGGCGGGGGCCGCCGCGCCCCTCGCCCTCACCCCCTGGCGCGCCCCCGGGCGGCTGGCGTAATGACGCGCCGACCGCTCGAGGGAGGTCGACATCATGCCCACCCGACGCGCCCTGCTGGCCGCACCGCTGCTCCTCGCCCCTGCCGCCGCGCAGGAGGCCTGGCCAAGCCGTCCCGTCACTCTGCTCGTCCCCTGGGCGCCGGGCGGGTCCAACGATGTCCTGGCCCGCCTGCTCGCCCCTCAGCTCGAGGCCCGGTTCCGCCAGCCCTTCGTGGTCGAGAACCGGCCGGGCGGCGGCGGCTCTATCGGCATGGGCATGGTCGCGCGGGCCCGCCCGGATGGGCTCACGGTGTTGATCTCCTCGGCCTCCAACCACGTCTTCCATCCGCTCATCGCTGGCCATACCGAATATGATGTGCGCCAGGCCTTCCACGGCGTGGCGATGCTGGTCGATGTGCCCAACGTCATCGCCGTGCACCCATCCGTGCCGGCGCGCACCATCCCGGAACTGATCGCCTGGATCCGCCAGCAGCGCGGCGGCATCTCCTTCGGCTCCTCGGGGGTCGGCTCCTCCAACCATCTGGCCGGGGAGCTGTTCCGGATGCGCACCGGGCTCGACATGACGCATGTCCCCTACCGCGGCGGCGGACCGGCGCTCACCGACCTCATCGCCGGCACCATCCCGATGGCGGTGATGAATCTGCCCACCCTGATCCCCCCCGCCGAGGCCGGGCGGGTGCGGATGATCGCCGTCTGCACCAGCGAACGTGTGGCCCTGCGCCCCGACCTGCCCACCGTGCAGGAAGGCGGGGTGCCGGATTACGCCGTGCGATCCTGGACCGGCGCCTTCGTCCCCCGCGGCACGCCGCGCCCGATCATCGAGACCCTCTCCGCCGCCTTCCGGGAGATCCTCGACCAGCCCGCCATCCGCCAGCGCCTGCGCGACCTGGGCAGCGAGCCCATCTATATGGATCCCGACCGCACGGACGCCTTCGTGCGGGAGGAATACGACCGCTGGGGCCCGGTGGTGCGCGCCGCCAATATCCGGCCGGAATAACCCGCGGGGCTTGCGTCTCGGGCGCGGCATGCCAGCATCCGCGTCCATGAAGCTGCCGGCCCATGGGCGCTATCCGCACAGCGCCATCATCCATCGCCCCCTCTACGCCTGGCCGAACGGGGCACGGCTGGCGCTGGTCGTGGTCAACAACATCGAGCATTTCGCCTATCGCGCCGGGCTGGGCAGCGACGTGACCGGCCCCTCTCCGGTCCAGAACCAGCGCGCCTATGCCTGGCGCGATTACGGCAACCGCGTCGGGCTGTGGAACCTGCTCGAGATGTTCGACGAGCTCGGCCTGCCCGCTGCCCACAACTGCAACGCCGCCGCGCTCGATGCCTGCCCCGAGATCGCCCCCGCCCTGCTCGCCCGCGGTGACGAACTGATCGGCCACGGCCGCACCAATGCCGAACGTCAGGACACGCTGTGGGAGGAGGACGAGCGGCGCCTGATCCTCGAATCGCGCGATGCGCTGGCCCGCCACGCCGGGGGCAGGCCGCCGCGCGGCTGGCTTGGCCCCTATATCGCGCAATCCCCCGTCACGCTCGATCTGCTGCGGGAGGCAGGCTTCACCTACGTCATGGACTGGCCGGCGGATGATCAGCCCTTCTGGCTCAACACGCGCGCCGGCCGAATCCTCTCCATTCCCTATTCGGTCGAGCTCAATGACAGCCCGGCGGTCGTCTATCGCCACCATAGCGGGCGGGAGTTCGCCGAGATGATCCTCGATCAGTTCGAGGAGATGCTGCACCAATCGCAGCGCCGCCCGCTCGTGATGAGCATCGCGCTGCATCCCTTCATCGCCGGGCAGCCGCACCGTCTTCGCCCGCTGCGGCAGGCGCTGCGGCACATCCTGGCGCAGCGCGACCGCCTCTGGATCGCCCGCCCGGGCGAGCTTGCCGACTATATCGCCACCCTACCGGAAGGAACCATCCCGTGATCCGCGATTTCGAAGGCTATGGTCGCAACCCGCCCGATGCGCGCTGGCCCGGCGGCGCCAAGCTCGCCATCAACTTCGTCATCAACCACGAGGAGGGCGGAGAGCTCAGCGTCCCCGACGGCGACGGCGTCTCGGAAGGCGGGCTGACCGAAGGCGGCACGATCACCGTGGGCGGGCGCGACCTGGGCGCCGAGAGCATGTTCCAATACGGCTCCCGCGTCGGCTTCTGGCGGCTCTACCGCCTGTTCCGCCAATACGACCTGCCTTGCACCATCTACGCCGCCGCCGCCGCCCTGCCGCGCACGCCGCAGATCTGCGCCGCGATCCGCGAGGCGGGCTGGGATGTGGTCGGCCACGGCTACAAATGGGTCACGCATGCCGGGATGAGCGAGGAGCAGGAGCGGGAGGTGCTGATCAAGGCCACCCGCATCATCGAGGAGACCTGCGGCCAGAAGCCGCTCGGCTGGTACACGCGCTACGCGCCGAGCCTCAACACCCGCCGGCTGCTGATCGAACTCGGCTACCTCTACGACAGCGACGCCTACGACGACGAGCTCCCCTACTGGAACTACGAGTATGGGAAGCCGCACCTCGTCATCCCCTACACGCTGGTCAACAACGATGTGCGCTTCCCGCGCAACGGCATGCACAGCGGGGCCGAGTTCGAGGAATACATCATGGGCGCGATCGAGATGTGCCTCTCCGAACCGGGCTCGCGCATGCTCAACATCGGCCTGCACAACCGCATCATCGGCCATCCGGCGCGCGCGATCGGGCTCAAGCGCGTGCTCGAGCGTGTGAAGTCGATGAAGGAGGTGTGGGTGGCGGCGCGGCGCGACATCGCCCTGCACTGGATCAAGGAACACCCGCCGGCATGACCCTCCCCTCCTGGCGGTCTCTCCTCTATGTGCCGGTAACGCGCGAGAAATTCGTCGAGCGCGCGCATGAGAGGGGGGCGGATGCGATCATCCTCGACCTCGAGGATTCGATCCCGCCGTCCGAAAAGGCTGCAGCCCGCGCCGCGCTGCCCGCCGCCGTGCCGAAGGTGGCGCGCCACGGGGCAGAGGTGACGGTGCGCATCAACCGCCCGCTCGACCTCGCGGTCGAGGATATCCGGGCGGCGGTGATGCCGGGCGTGCGTGCCCTTGTCTGCACCAAGATCATGGGCCCCGACCATGTCCGGCTGCTCGCCGAACTGATCGAGGCGGCCGAGGTCGCCCGCGGCATGGAGCGCGGGGCGACGGGCATGATCCTGCTGCTCGAGGATGCCGCCGCCGTCCTGCAGGCCGAGGCGATCGCGCGCGCCCATCCGCGCATCATCGCCCTGGGCGTGGGCGGGGAGGATCTGGCAACCGACCTGGGTGGGGAGGCGACCGCCGATACCCTGGAGCTGCCCAAGCGGCTTGGCCTGCTCGCGGCCCGCGCCGCGGGCGTGCTGCCGCTCGGCTTCATCGGCACGGTGGCCGGCCTGTCGGACCCGGAGGGGTATCGGCTGATGCTGCGCCGCTCGCGTGCCCTCGGCTTTGCCTGCGCCTCCTGCGTGCATCCCGCCCAGGTGCCGATCATCAACGAGGAATACGGCCCCAAGCCCGAGGAGGTGGAGCGCGCCCGCCGCATGATTGCCGCCTTCGAGCAGGCGCTGGCGCAAGGGCTCGGCGCGGTGGCCTTCGAAGGGCAGATGATCGACCGCCCCGTGGTCGAACGCGCCCGCCGCCTCCTGGAGCGCGCGCGGTGAGGGATGCCACCGCCGGCATCCGGCGCATCGGCATGCTGCTGCCGAGCTCGAACAGCGTGGCCGAGCCGCTGACGCAGGAGATGTTGCGCGATGTGCCCGGGGTGACCTTGCACATCGCGCGCTTTCGCGTCACGCGCCTCGATACCAGCGCCGAAGCGCTGGCCCAGTTCCGGCTCGAGCCGCTGCTCGCCGCGGCCGATCTGCTGCGCGATGCGCATGTGCACGCGATCTGCCTCAACGCCACCGCTGCCTGCTACACCGGCATGGCGCATGATCGGGCGCTGACGGCCGCCCTCGGCCCTGATTCCGATACCGCCATGCTCGCCCTCCTCGACCAGCTGCGGGCGCGCCGGGCACGGCGCATCGGCCTGCTCACCCCCTTCCTCGACGAGGTGCAGGAGGCAACCATCCGCACCCTGGGCGAGGAGGGCTTCACGGTCGCCGCCGAACATCACTTCAACGACCCGGGCAATTTCAGCTTCGGCCGCATCCCGGAGGAGGCGATCGAGGAGGCCTTGCGGCAGCTTGCGCGCCATCCCGGCCTCGATGCGATCGCGGTGATCTCAACCGGCCTGCGCGGCCCGCGCCCCGCGGCGCGGGTGGAGGCCGAGACCGGTATTCCCTGCCTCGATACCATCGCCACCGCTCTCTGGGGCGCGCTGCGTCGGGCCGGCGTCGACCCCGCCCTGGTCAGAGGCTGGGGCAGCGTCTTCACCCAGCGGCCCTGACCGGCAGCGGGTCAGGCGAGGCGGCCTTCCACCCGTGCCAGAGCTTCGATGACGGCGGCGATGCGGTCCTCAAGCCGCGGCGGCCGCGGCTGGCGGTCGGGTATGGCACGGACCAGCCAGGCGGTCGCCTCGAGCGGCGGATCTTCCAGCGCCTCCAGCCGGGCCGGGCGCGGCAGCATCGCGCCGGCGAGCAGCGCCGCCTTGCGCGCCGCCGGCACCACCGCACGCCGGGCCACCGGATCGAAACCCGGGCGGCGGATCACCTGCCCGATCTCCGCATAGAGGCGCGCCGCGGCGCGAATGCCCGCCCGGCAGTCGGAAGGCAGGGCGTCAATCCCGGCCTCGGCACGGTCGTAGAGCAGATCGGCATGGGCGAGCAGCCGCTCGACCACCCGCCGCACGCCCGGCAGATAGCTGGGCGCAGCGAGCCAGCGCGCAGGGTCCACGCCCTCCTCCCGCAGCCAATCGAGCGGCAGATAGATGCGGCCGCGGCGCGCATCCTCCCCGATGTCGCGGCAGATGTTGGTGAGCTGCATCGCCACGCCGAGGTCGCAGGCGCGGGCGAGGCGCGGATTGTCCCGCACATCCATCAGCAGCGCCATCATCGCACCGACCGCACCGGCCACCCGCGCCGCATAGGCATGCAGGTCCCACAGCGTAAGGTAGCGCCGGCCCGCCGCATCCCAGGCGAAGCCCTCGATCAGGGCGGCGGGCAGTTCGCGCGGGATGCGATAGGCCGCCATGACGGCCGCGAAGGCGCGGTCGCAGGGGTGATCCTCCGGCCGCCCGGCGGCCATCGCATCCAGCCGCCTGTGCAGCTGGCGCACGGCGGCGGTCGCGTCAGCCTCGAGATCCACCGCGTCATCGGCGATGCGGCAGAAGGCGTAGAGCGCCGTGGCCGGGCGGCGCAGGCGCCGCGGCAGCAGCCGCGCAGCGGCCGAGAAGCTGCGCGAACCCGCAGCGAGCAGGGCCCGGCAGGCGAGCAGATCCTCGGGCGTCGGAGTGCTGGCCATGCGCGCCGACATCGCCCTCTCCCGCAATCGTTGCGAGACCATTCTGATCGCGCGCAAGCCGGCGCGTCAATCCTCGTCGTGCAGCTTGAGATGACGCCGCGCCCGCGCCAGCCCGACCCCGACCAGGACCAGCACGATCGGGATCGCGAGGGCGGTCAGCCGGTCGGGGTCGATCGCCAAGCCCGGGGCCAGCGCCTTCGCGGCGTAGGAGACGAGTCCCACGATGTAGTAGCTGATCGCCGCCACCGACAGCCCCTCGACCGTGCGCTGCAGGCGCAGCTGCAAGCGCGCGCGGCGGTCCATGCTCTGCAGCAGGGCACGGTTCTGCTCCTCCCGCGTCAGGTCCACGCGGGTGGAGAGCAGCTGCGTCACCCGCGCCACGCGGCGCGAGAGCGCCTCCTGCCGCGCGGCGGTGGACTGGCAGGTATCCATCGCCGGCGCCAGGCGCCTCTCCACGAACTCGCGGAAGGTCTGCAGACCCTCGATGCGCTCCTCGCGCAGTTCGGCAATGCGCCGCTGCACCAGCGCGTAATAGGCGGCCGCGGCCGAGAAGCGGTAGCGGGTGGCTGCCTCCTCCTTCTCGATCTCGGCCGCGAGCCCGGTCAGCCGCGCGAGCAGATCGGGCTCATCGACGGGCTTTGCCTCGACCAGGCGGGCTGCGATCTCGGCGAGCTGCCCCTCCCAGCGGGTCAGCGCAGGGCCAAGCGCCCGCGCCACCGGCAGGGCGAGCAGCGCCATCATCCGATAGGTGTCGATCTCGAGCAGGCGCTGCACGTTCCGCCCCGCCTGCACCGCGCTCATGCTGCCGGCATGGACCAGAAAGCGCGAGAAGCCGTGGCTGCCGATGCGGAAATCGGTGAAGGCCATGCCGCGGCCGCCCTGCACCATCGAGCCGACCAGCTGATAGGCGCCGAAGGTCTCGATGGCGAGGGATTCGTCAGCATCCTGGAGCAGCTCGAGGTCCGAGGCGACGATCAGCCGCCCCGGCAGGGCGGCCACCCAATCCTCCGGCACCACGGCGATGGCAGGATCGGTGAAGGGACGTTCGCCCGCCCCATCGCGCATGAAGGTGACGCGGTGGAACTCGGTGTGCTGCTCCCACTTCACGCGGAAGGTGCCGAGATCTGCGGCCCAATGGTTCGCCCCCTCCCCGGGCGGGGTGGCGCCATAGCGCAGCGCCAGGCTGCGCACATGGGCCCGGGCCGCCTCGCGCTCCGCACTGTCCAGCAGCAGCGCGAGGTAGGAAATGCGCAGCGGGGCGGCCAGGGCATCGGGCGGGCGGGCGTGGACCTCGAAATTGAGTTCCGCCCGGCGGGCGTATTCCGCAGGCAGCTTCATGCCGGTTCGCAGATCGGCGCGAGCAGCGCCGCCAGCAGATCGGGCCGTTCCTCATGCGCGAGGTGGCCGAGGCCCGGCCACTCCACCACTTCGGCATGGGGCAGCAGCCGCTGCACCTCCCGTGCGGTCGCGGGGGCGATGGTGCGATCCCCGGTCGCGGCGATGAGGGTGAGCGGCGCGCCCAGCCGCGGCAGCTCGGCGCGGAAGCCGTGCAGATCCCAGCGCGCCATCATGGTCAGGGTGGCCTGGACATGGCCGGCGCGGCGGAACAGGCGGGCGTAGAGTTCCACCCCCTCGGCATCCAGGACCGAGCCGGTATCGCGCAAAAGACGCTCCACCGTCGCGCGGTCGGCCGCGCGCCAGGCGAGGAAGGGGGCGACGAAGGGCAGACCGGCCAGGAAGCGCGCGATCGGTGCGAAGAGCTGCCCCGCCGGCCCGCTCAGTGGCAGCAGCGCCCCGTTGATCGACAGGATGCGGCGCGGCGCCAGCCCATCCAGCGCGAGCCGCACCGCAATCACCGCCCCGGCCGAATGCCCGACCAGGATGTCGGGGCGGAAGCCCTCGGCCTCCAGCAGGGTGGCGATGTCGGCCGCCATGCCGCCTATTCCCATGCGCGAGGGCAAGGGCATGCTGGTGAAGCCATGCCCCGGCAGATCCAGGGCCAGCACCTCGAAGCAGGGGGCGAGCAGCGGCAGCACGCCGCGCCAGGTGTGGGTGGCAGCGCCGGTCCCGTGCAGCAGCAGGACCTTGGGCCCGCGCCCCAGGCGCTGCAGGTGCCAGCGGATGCCGGCCGCCTCCCGGAATCGGCTGTGCTCGGCATGCGGCCAACCCTGCGCATCCCAGCCCCAGATCGGATGATCGGTCATCGGCTCATCCTGACTCCAACTGCCGTGCCGCCGCGCCCACGGCGCGCGACAGACGCGCCGCATCCGCCGCCGGCATCGGCAGATAGAGCGCATCCGCCGCTTCGGCCAGGGCGCGGGCCAGCGGCTGGGGGCGGGGGGCGGTGTCGATCAGGATGGCCGGAATCCGGGCCAGCCGCAGGGCGCGCGCCGCCTCCAGCGCATCCTCCTGGGCGCGGGCGGCACCAGCGCTGCCGTCGCGGGCGATATTGGCCCGTCCATCGGTCATCACCACCACCAGCGGCGCGCGGCCCTGCCGCTCCTCGGCGCAGGCCAGATCCAGCGCCGCGGCCAGTCCGGCGGCCAGCGGCGTAGCCCCACCGCCCGGCAGGGCAGCGAGGCAACGCTTGGCACGGGCCAGGGCGTGGGTGGGCGGCAGCAGCAGCTCCGCCCCGCGACCGCGGAAGGCGATCAGCGCCACCCTGTCGCGGCGGACATAGCAATCAGCCAGCAGCAGCTCGACGGCGCCCTTGGCCTCGGCCAGCCGGTGCAGGGCTGCGGAGCCGGAGGCATCCACCGCGAAGATGCTGGTGGTCTCGTTGCGCCGCTTGAAGCAGCGGATGCGGAAATCCTCCGGCCGCAGTGCGATCAGCCGCTGCGGCGGACGCGGCCGGAGCACCTGCCAGGGGGCCGCGGCGCGCAACGTCTCAAGCAGGGCGAGGCGATGCTCCCCGCGCGGCAGGCCGGGACGCGCACCGATCGGCCGGCCGATGCTTGCATGGCGGCGTGCCGCCCCTGCCCGCCCCCCGCCCTGCCGCGCGGCCAGGCTGCGCGGCGGCACGGCCTCGAGGAGATCGGGGGGCAGATGGGCGGCCGCGGCGGCGACCAGCAGCTCCGTCAGCTGTTCAGGCGAGGGCGGGGGCGGGGCTGACTCTTCCTCTTCCGATTCGGCTTCGGCCGGTTCGGGCGGCGGCGGGGGTGGTTCCGGCTCGGCCTCCTGCCCGGCGGCGGGGCGGCGCGTGGCGCGCACGGCCAGGACGAGGCGGCAGGCAAGGGCCGCATCCTCCTCCGCCACCACACGCCGGCCGGCCAGGGCAGCGGCCGCCCGCGCGGCACGCAGGGCAAACAGCACCGCGCGCGGTGAATCGACGCCGAGCTCCGCGGCGGCGCCGGTCAGCGCCTCCAGCATCCGGGGTGGTAGGCGCACCCGCGGAAGACGGGCGCGCGCCGCGGCGGTCTGCACCACCTCGGGCGGGTGGCGGTCGGGCATGGCGCGGAAGGCCACCCGTTCGAGCAGGGCGGCAGGCGGCGCCTCATCGGGGGCGATCCCCTCATCGAGCAGCACGAGGCCGAAGCGGGCGGGGGCGTGCAGGCGCAACCCCTCGCGCTCCACCGCCACCTCCTGCCGATCGAGCACGGCCGCGATGCGGGCGGCGGTGGCGGCCGACATCCGCTCGGCCATCGCCACCACAAGGAGGCCGCCATCCACCGATGCCAGGACCCCGGCTTCGGCCACCGGCCGGCCATGGGCAAGGGTGGCGGCGAGGTCCAACCCGCCGAACAGGCGGTTGTCCGGCAGGTCAGGCGGGATGCGGCGCCAGGGCGCCCCTGCGGGCATCATGGCGCGGAGTGCGGCAAGCCAGGCGTCGCGTTCGGGCCCGAAGGGCGCGCGCAGCACCACGCCCCCGAGCCCGGCCGGATCGACCGCCAGCAGATGTGCGGGGCCCGGCGTCACAGCGGCAGGGTTTCGGCAACCGCCCGCTCCACGCGGCTCGAGGAGGAGGCGTCATCGAGCGGGTTGCGCCGCAGCCGATGGCGCAAGGCAGGCAGGGCCATCCGCCGCAGCTGCTCCCGGCCCACCCGGCGCTGCCCCTCGAGCGCGGCCAGCGCGCGCGCAGCACGCACCAGCGTCAGTTCTCCGCGCAGGCCATCGGTGCCCAGGGCGAGGCAGAGGCGCGACGCATCCTCGAGCACCTGATCGGGCACCACCACGCGCGGCAGCCATGCCCGCGCCCTGAGGAGGGCGGCGCGCTGGCGCTCCTCTGCCCGGCGGTAGCGGCGGAGGAATGCGTAAGGGTCGCGTTCGAAGGCATCGCGGCGCTTGACCACCTCGATCCGGGCCGCAAGGTCGGTCGGGGTGCGCACCTCGACGGCAAGGCCGAAGCGGTCGAGCAGCTGCGGGCGCAGCTCCCCCTCTTCGGGGTTGCCGGAACCGACCAGCACGAAGCGCGCCGGATGGCGCAGCGAAATCCCCTCGCGCTCGACCAGGTTCTCCCCGCTCGCCGCGACGTCGAGCAGCAGGTCGACGAGATGATCTTCCAGCAGATTGACTTCGTCGATGTAGAGGAAGCCGCGATGGGCACGGGCCAGCAGCCCGGGTTCGAAGGCCTTCTCCCCGCGCGTCAGCGCCCGCTCGAGATCGAGCGCCCCCACCACCCTGTCCTCGGAGGCGCCGAGCGGCAGATCGACCACCGGCACCCGCATCCTCCCGATGCGCTCGGGCGGCGTGTCCGGGCCTGGTTCGCTGTTGTAGGGATCGCCCAGGATGACCGGCATCTCCGGCAGCAGCTGGGCCAGGGCGCGCACCGCCGTCGATTTGCCGGTGCCGCGATCGCCGAGTGCGAGCACCCCGCCGATCATGGGATCCACCGCGCAGAGCAAGAGGGCAAGCCGCAGCTCCTCCTGCCCGACGATGGCCGTGAAGGGAAAGACGGGCCTGCTGGCCGCGGCGTGCGCCTGCTGCGGCGCGGGCAGCATGCCGTCCATGCTCAGGCCGCCCGCTTCAGCCGCAGCGCGGTCCAGATCGCCGACAGCGCGGAGAGCAGATGCTCGATGTCCTCCTCGCTGTGCAGGGGCGAGGGGGTGAAGCGCAGCCGCTCCGTCCCGCGCGGCACGGTGGGGTAGTTGATCGGCTGGACGTAGATTCCGTACTCGTCGAGCAGCGTGTCGCTGATCAGCTTGCACTGCACCGGATCGCGCACCATCACGGGGACGATGTGCGAGGGGTTGTCAAGGTGCGGGATGCCCAGCCGATCGAGCCCGGCGCGCAGCTGGCGCACGCGCAGGTGCATCAGTTCCCGCTCCTCGTTGCTCTCCTTCAGGTGCTGGATGGCCGCGCGCGCCCCGGCGGCAATGGCCGGCGGCAGGGCGGTGGAGAAGATGAAGCCTGAGGCGAAGCTGCGCACGAAATCGACCAGCGTGGCCGAGCCGGTGATGTAGCCCCCGATCACGCCGAAGGCCTTGGCCAGCGTGCCTTCGATGACGTCGATGCGGTGCTGCAGCCCCTCGCGTTCGGACACGCCGCCGCCGCGCGGACCATAGAGGCCCACCGCATGCACCTCATCGAGGTAGGTGATGGCGTTGAACTCCTCGGCCAGATCGCAGAAGGCCGCGATCGGGGCGATATCGCCATCCATCGAATAGACGCTCTCGAAGGCGATGATCTTGGGCGTCTCCGGCGGGACCGAGGCGAGCTTGGCCCGCAGATCCTCGACGCTGTTGTGCTCGAAGATCAGGCAGCGGGCGCGGGAATGGCGGATCCCCTCGATCATCGAGGCGTGGTTGAGCGCATCCGAGAAGACCACGCAGCCCGGCATCTGCGCCGCCAGGGTCGAGAGTGTGGCCATGTTGGACATGTAGCCGGAGTTGAAGAGCAGCGCCGCCTCCTTGCGATGGAGGTCGGCCAGTTCCCGCTCCAGCGCGACATGGTCCGTGTTGGTGCCGGCGATGTTGCGCGTCCCCCCTGCCCCGGCGCCGCTGCGGTCCAGCGCCTCGTGCATCGCCTTGAGCACCTTGGGGTGCTGGCCCATGCCGAGATAGTCGTTGCTGCACCAGACCGTCACCGGCGGCTTGTTGGGCCGGCCGTGATAGGTGGCGCGCGGGAAGTTCCCCCGTTGGCGTTCCAGCTCCGCAAAGATCCGATAGCGGCCTTCCTCGCGCAGCCCCTGGAGCTTGGAGCGGAAGAACTCATCGTAGTTCATGGGGACTCCATTCCCTTCACCGGGGGATGTGGGTTGCGGCGGCTCCAGGTCCAGAGCGCCTCGGCGCGGATCGGCAGCACCAGGAAGAGATGCTCCAGCACAGCGAGTGCGGCAAGCGCACCGACCATGGCAAGGCCCGTTGCCTCGAACTCGGGGGTGGCGGGGTCGAGGGCGCGGACGAAGAGCCACCAGGTGATGCCGGCCCAGAACAGCAACGAGACCGGAAAGAAGCCGTTCATGGCCCGCCGCCGGAAATAGCTCGGCAGATGGGAGAGGTGGGGCGGCAACATGGCATCGCCGAAATTGCGCGCCCCGAGGAAGAGGTTGAGCTTGGTGGACAGCCGCGCGGTGTAGAGCACCGCCCAGGTCCACAGCCCCACCTGATTGGGTTGGCCCCAGCTGAGGCCGAGGACGAGCGCTGAGAGCACAAGCAGCGCCAGCTCATGATGCAGGATCGCCCGCACCGCGGCCGTGAAGCGGGCCCAGCCCTGCGTGCCCTCGGGCAGCGGCCGACGGTCCACCCCGGCAATCCGGCCGGTCAGAAAGCCCATCTCCGCCCAGGCCCAGATCAGGACCGCGCAGAGGAAGGCGTGATAGGGGCCGCCGGGCCCGGTCTCCCGCGCCGTCAACAGCAAAGCGAGCAGCGCCCCGCCCAGCACCGCCGATGCGCCCATCATGCTCCAGCCATGGGTCTGCGGGTGGAGCTGGTTCAGGAAATAGACGATCCCCGTGCCCGCCCACCAGACGAAGCCGGTGAACAGCACAGGCAAGAGCCAGGCGGGCAGGGCGTCCATGCGGCGCTACCAGGCAGGGGCCAGGCGGACATCCGCCGGCGGGGTGTCATGCCGGGCTGGCAACATCAGCAGGCGGAGGAAGGTCGCAGCGGCCTGGAGCGAGAGCAGGCCGCGCCGCATCCGTCCGGCAAGCCCGCCGCGCGCCCGCGCCTTGCCCAGCGCCTCGGCGATCGCGTGCAAGCGGTCAAGCCCGCGCAGGAAGGCCGGGTTGTCGATGTCGAGCGTGACCGGAAAGACCTGCTTGCAGATCTCGGTCGTGATGCGAAAGACGCGCATGTCGTACTCGGTGGGTGAGAGGCCGAGCGCCTCATGGAAGGCCGGCCGCGCGTGATCGCGCACATACATCGTGGCGAAGACGGCGAGCTGGAAGAAGCGGATCCAGAAGCGGTTGATCCCCTGCGTCAGCTTGGGGTTGGCGCGCATCAGCAGCGCGAAGGCCTCGCCGTGGCGGAACTCGTCGTTGCACCACTTCTCGAACCACAGGAAGATCGGATGGAAGCGCAGCTCCGGATGCTTCTCGAGCTGGCGGTAGATCGTGATGTAGCGGGCGTAGCCGATCTTCTCCGACAGGTAGGTGGCGTAGAAGATGAACTTCGGCGTGAAATAGTGATACTTCTTGGCCTTGGTCAGGAAGCCGAGATCCACGCCGACGCCGAGGTCCTTGAGCGTGTCGTTGATGAAGCCGGCGTGGCGGCTCTCGTCGCGGGCCATGAAGCCGAACAGGTCCTTCATGTCCGGGTTGTTCACGCGCTTGCGGATCTCGGCATAGAGCACGCAGCCCGAGAACTCCGCCGTCACCGAACTCACCAGGAACTCCAGGAACTCCTTCTGCAATGGCTCCGGCAGATCGGCCAGGCGGAACTTCTCGAAGGCCTCGGTGCGGACGAAATGGCCCTTGTTGGGATCGCGGCGGAACTCGTCCATCAGCGCATCCCACTGCGCGCGGACCGAGGAGACGTCGATCGCATCCATCGCCGCGAAGTCGGTGGTGTAAAAGCGCGGGGAGAGCACTGTCTCCGTCGTCGCCATGCGGGTGGTCTCGTTGATCTCCCGCCGGTTCTGGGTGATCGCGTTCATGCCGCATACTCCTTCGGCTCGAACCCGCAGTGATAGAGTTCCGCCACCTCCCAGATGGCCGACAGCTCGGTCCAGAGGCGCCTGAACAGCCCCGCGCGGATGACGGTGGCGGTGGTGCGGTAGCTGATCGCCTCTCCGTAAGCGATGCGGTGCGGGACATTGTGCACGATGACGCGATCACCCGGGCGCAGCACCACCCCTTCGGGGATCGCATAGGCGTGCAGGCTGTCGAAGCTGTTCTCGATCTCGACGGTGCAAGGCACCTCGAGGCGCCGCGGCGCGAACCAGCGGCGCTTGGCATCGGCGCTCATCGCCTTGCCTCCTCCTGTTGGAGCAGGCGCAGGAACACCCCCGCCTGCGTGGGGCCGAAGGCGCGCAGATCGATGCTGCGGCCGGTCGCGGGATCGACCAGGGCAAGGCGGCCGTCCGGCCAACTCTGCAAGAGGAATGGCATGGCGTGCGCCTCCGCTCCCGGACCGAGATCGCGGCGGACCACCCGCGCCACGGTGCGGATGAAGCCTCCCCGATCGGGGTCGAGAGTATCGATCACCGCGCCGTCCTCCGCCTTGAGCACGGTCAAGTTCCCGGCCGCATCGGCACGGAAGAACAGGGCCAAGCTCCGCGCGGGGGGATCGGCCGGTCGGGCCGGCGCCTCGCGCCACAGCGGGGCGGTCGCCACCAGCACGAGGGAGAGCACGACCACCGCCCCCACTGCGGCGAGAAAGGGCGGCGGGATATAGGGCCGGGCGGGGGCTTGGCGCATCGGCGGCACCTCCTTGGCGGGCAAGCTCAGGCCGCCAGCACCGCATCGGCCGGCGCCGCCGGCGGCACGGCACCGGAGAGGGCGGGAGGCGGCTGTCCTGCCGCCTGGGCCAGGGCGCGGGCGAGGATGAGGCCCGCCCCGGCCTCTTGCGGCAGGGCTCGCAGCATCGGCTCGGGCTGCAGCAGGCTGCGCATGCGCACATGCGGCCAGAGCGCGATCCAGGAGGCGCGATGCGGCCGCATGATGCGGATCAGAAGATCCTCCGTGCCGTCGGCGTGTACCCGGCGGGCCAGGCTCTCGATGACCGCGAAGGGGATGTTGATGGTCATCGGCAGGGCGATACCCGCCCGCATCACCACCCGGCGGTTCGTGATCGTATAGAGCGTGGCCCGCGCCGCCAGCCAGCCGATGCCGGCAAGCAGGCCGACCACCCCGCCACCCAGCAGCAGCAGCAGGACGCTGCCGAAGAGGATCGCGCCGGGCGGATCGCCGTCGGCCAAGCCCCAGGCGATCTGCGCCGCGATCAGCAGCGCAAAATAGATGGCCAGCGGCTTGAGCCCCATGGCCCGCACCGCCAGGCCCCGCCATTGCGGGCGGCCCTGCCAGAGCAGGCTCTCCCCCTCCGGCAGCCGTTGCGGCAGGCCGGGGATCGGCTCGTGGTCGTGCTCGGGTATGCGGGGCGAGAGGTGGACATGCCGCGGCTGACGCGCGGCCTTGGTCTCGGTCGCGCTCACAGCCAGGGCTCCGCTCGTTCGGGCTTCGCGTAGAGCTGGCCGGAGGCGAAATAGGCGCTGATCCGGTCCTCCTCGCGCAGCGTGATCATGTCAGGATGCGCCGTGGTGGGGGCGGCCTCGAAATGCTTCTTGAGCAGCGTCTTGACCCGCACCGCCTTGGCCCGCTCGTCGATGCGCATCAGCGGGAAGGGGATCAGCACCCGCTTGCCGCTCGGCAGCTCGGCCTCGGCATAGCGGGCGATGTATTCGCTGCGGTCGACCCACACATCCACCACCGTGCCCACCGCCTCGCCATCCGCGTCGAGGACGGTCATCCCGCGCGGGTCGGGATCCTCCTTCGCCAGGTAGAAGCCCTTGGCGGCCGCCACCCGCAGGGGCTGGATGCTGGGCTCATTGTCCTCGGCCGCCAGATGGGGCTTGTCGGCCCGCATCGGATAGGCGGCGGGACCGAGACCGAGCTGCATCGGATCGCCGAGGGGCTCGATCGGCTCGCCGTTGAAGCGCATCGGCCTGACCGACAGGTCCGGCTGCGTCTCGGGCCGCGGGGCCTGTACCGTCCGGCCATCGCGCAGGATGAAGGTCTTGGGCGGAGGCATGGCGGGCCAGCCCTGCCCGATCACGCGCCCGTCGCGTTCCGAGATCAGCGGGTAGCCTTCGCGCTTGCCCTCCCGGTGCAGCCAGAAGACGAGCCCGAAGAAGAAGACCCAGAAGATGTAGAGCAGGATCAGGGTGAGATCGAAGTTGCCTGCGATGTTGCCGCTGAAGAGGCTGGACATGGTGAGGCTCCGGATCAGGGTTGCGGGG
>JANWYF010000027.1 GCA_025057055.1 Rhodovarius sp.
GCCTCAGCGCCGCCGCGTGCCCAGGGCGGCGGCCAAACGCGCCTCGGCCTCGGCGAGCGCCGCGGCCAGCGCCGCCTGCATCGCCGCCGCCGCCCCTTCCGGCCCCGCGCCGCCGGCCTCCGGCCCAGCCCGGCCGCGCGCTGCGATCTGCGCGAGCAGCCGCGCCTGGGCAAGTCCAGCCTCCTCGATCAGCAGCAGGGTCAGCTGCGCCTCCGCCCCGCCATCGGGCAGCGCATGCAGGGCGGAGAGTTCCCCCTCGAGCACGAGCGGCGCGGGCAGCCGCGTGCCGGGATGGGCGATGGCGGCGAAGAGGCCGCTGGCGGCGAGCCAATGGCGCAGTGCCGCCTCGGCCGCCTCGGCCGGCGGGGCGGCCCATTCGGCATAGGGCTCGATGAACAGGGTGCCGTCGGCCCGCAGACGTCTGAGCCCCCTGATCGCGAGCCCCGGCCCCGCCCGCAGCGGGCGCAGCAGCACGACCGGCGCGCCCGTGCGCGGCGCGCGCGGAGCAGGATGGCTGGGCGAGAGGGGAAAGCGCCGGACCTCGACATAGGGGTGCTCCGGCAACAGGCTGCAGGCACCGGCCCAGCAGGCCGGCAGCAGCGCCAGCACGGCGCGGCGCCGTCTCATCGTCCGCTTCCTGCGGGCGGGGGCGGGGGCGGCGGCGCGCCGAGCAAGGCCTGGCCTGGATGACGCCGCAGCGCCTCCGTCACCTCGCGCAGATGGGCGGTGACCGCGCGCAGGTCGCGCAGGATCGGCACCATCTCCGCCTGCAGGTCGAGCGTGGCGGCGCGCGCGCTGCGCATCCCGGCATCGAGCTCGCGGATCGTGCCGGGCAGCCGGGCGGCAGCGGCGCGCAGGGCTTCCATCGCCGTCCCGCCCTGGGCGATGGCGCGCGCCAGATCGGGCGAGTCGAGCAGCCGCCGCGCCGCCGCCGCCGCAGCCTGGAGCTCGGCGAACAGGGCCGGGGCATCCGCCGCCTCCGCCGCACGGCGCAGCGTGGCGAGCAGGGCCGCTGCCTCTGCCAGCGCGACCTGGGCATCCCCGCCCTGGCCGAGCTGGGCGCGCAGCTCACCGATCAAGCCGTTGACGTTGTCGAGCAGCGCGCGGAGGTCGAGCTCCTGCAGGTGCTGCAGCAGCTGTTCGGCTGCGGTCTGCACCTGGATGGTGGTCGAGGGCATGGAGGGAATGAGCGGCACCTGCGGCCGCCAGGGCGGCTGGAAGGCCGGGAAACGGCGGATATCGACGTAATCCAGCTCGATATAGGCCACCCCCGTCAGCCCCTGGGAGGCGAGGCGGGTGCGCAGCCCGAACTCCACCGCCTCTTCGGGTGGCGGCCCCTGCCCGAGCGCGCGCGGATCGAGGGCAAAGCGCACCAGCACGAGCTGGAAGGCGGCATCGCGCGCGGCCCGATCGGTCGGGGCATAGCGGGCACCGACCAGCGCGATCTCCGTCACCCGCCCGACCGCAACACCGCGGAAGCGCACCGCCGAGCCGACCTCGAGCCCCTGCACCGATTCCGAGAAGTAGGTCTCATAGAGGCTGCCCCGCTGCGCGAGCTGGTCCTGGGTCAGGAACATCAGGAAGCCGAACCCGATGCCAAGCCCCACGAGCACGAGCAGGCCGACCGCAAAGGCCGCGCGCATCATGCGGCCTCCCGCCGGAAGAAGGCGCGCACCGCCGGGATGTCGCATTCCTCGCGCAAGCGGCGCGGATCGCCCTGGGCGATGATGCCGCGCGCCTGGCGATCCAGCATCACGCAACGATCCCCGATCGCGAGAATGCTCGCCAGCTCATGGGTGACGACGACGAAGGTCGTGCCGCTCTCGCGCGCGAGCGTCAGGATCAGCCGATCGAGTCCGGCCGAGGTCACCGGGTCGAGCCCCGCCCCCGGCTCATCGAGGAAGAGGACCTCCGGATCGAGGGCCAGGGCGCGCGCGATGCCCGCGCGCTTGAGCATGCCGCCCGAGAGTTCGGCAGGCAGCTTGCGCAGCGCATCGCCGAGGCCGACCAGACCCAGCTTGGCGCGGGCGATCGCCTCGCGCGCCTCGGGCGGCAGGGCGGTGTGCTGTTCCATCGGCAGCGCGACATTGCTCAGCACATCGAGCGAGCCCAGCAGCGCCCCCTGCTGCCACATCACGCCGATGCGCGATAGCGCCGCCAGACGCCGCCGGCCGGTGAGGCGGCAGAGCTCCTCCCCCAGCACCAGCGCCCGGCCGGAGCTCGGCGGATAGAGCCCGATCAGGATCTTGAGCAGGGTGGATTTGCCGCAGCCCGAGGCGCCGAGGATGACGAAGATCTCCCCGCGGCGGACGGTGAAGGAGACGCCCTCAAACAGCGTCTGCTCACCAAAGCGCATGGCGATGCCTTGCGCCTCCACCAGGATCTCGGGATCGGCTGCGCCCTCGCCCGCCATGGCGCTCACCAGCCCAGCCGAAAGAAGAGGAGCGCGAAGAGGCCATCCATCATCACCACCGCGACGATCGACCCCACCACCGCCGCGGTCGCCGCATCGCCCACCGCGCGCGGCCCGCCGCCGGCGCGCATGCCGCAGCGGCAGCCGATGATGCCGATGACGAGGCCGAACATCGCCGCCTTGAACAGGCCACCGAGCAGGTCCTTGACCTCGACCCATTGCTGCAGCTGGGCGATGACCAGTCCAGCCGGCACGCCCAGGCCGCCCATCACCACCCCCATCCCCACGAGCCCGGTCAGATTGACCACCAGCGCAAGCACCGGCATGACCAGCATCGCGGCCAGGATGCGCGGCAGGATCAGCCAGGGCAGCGGGTCGATGCCCATCGTGGTCAGCGCATCGATCTCTTCGTTGACGCGCATGGTGCCGAGCTCGGCGGCAAAGGCGCTGCCGGACCGGCCGGCCAGGATGATCGCGGCCATCAGCGCACCGAGCTCGCGCAGCAGGGCAATGCCGACCAGCTGCGGGATGAACAGCTCGGCCCCGAATTTGCGCATCGGGATCGAGGACTGGAAGGCCAGAATGATCCCAAGCAGCGTGCCGAGCAGCACGCACAGGCCGAAGGCGCGCGTCCCCGCCTCCTCGAGGTGGCGGAGCAGCTCCTGCCGGCGCAGGCCCCAGGGCCGGCGGGCCAGCGCCAGGGCCGCCAGCGTGACCTCGCCCAGAAAGGTGATCCGGCGCGCGGCGGCCGCCAGCACGCCCAGGGCGAATAGGCCGATCCGCGTGATCGGGCCGACAGCCGGCGGGGGCGGCGGCAGGGGGGCGGCACGCAGACCTCGCGCCATCCGCTCAAGCGCGGCCCGCGCGGACGGCAGCTCGGGCGGGATGAGCGCGATGCCGCCGGCGGCGCGCTGCGCCTCGATGAGCAGCACGGCGCCGGCGCTGTCGAGCGCGCTCAGCCCGCGCGCATCCAGCGCACAGAGCCCCGGCCGCCGCGCCGCCGCCAGCATCTGCCGCCAGAGCGAGGCGGCGGCGTGCACGTCGAGCCGCCCGCTGACGACCAGCACCCGCCCGCCCGCCTCCTGCCTCTCGGCCAGCTCTGCCTCGCCTACCCTCATGCCGGCGATGATAGCGCATACATGAGCAGCGCCGCGGCGACCGCGACATTGAGGCTCTCCACCGGCCCCTTGGCCGGCAGGGTGACGCGGTGGCGACAAGCGGCGATCACCGCCTCGCGCGGCCCCTCCTCCTCATGGCCGACCACCAGGGCGATCGGCCGCCCACGCGGGAGGCGCTCCGGCGGGGCACCGCCATGGGCGAGGGCGACCACGGTCGTCATCCGCGCGCCAAGGCGGCTGAGCACCGCCGGCAGATCATGGCTGCGAAAGAGCGCGATATGCTCGGCCGCGCCGCGGGCGGTGCGGAAGACAGCGTCCGAGAGATCGGCCTGCCGGGGCTCCGCGCTGATCAGGCAGGCCCGGCAGCCAAGGAAGACCGCGCTGCGCAGGATGGCGCCCAGATTGTGCGGGTTGCCCACGCCATCGAGCACCGGCAACACGGGGGCCGACCAGAGCACAGACGGCAGGCGGTCGGGCAGCGGTTCGGCGTAGCGGGCTGCGGTGACCGCGACGATGCCGCCATGATGGGGCGTGCCTGCGATGCGCGTCAGCTCCTCGGCCGGAACCTCGCGGAACGGGGCGCGCCGGCGAGCGAGGTAGCGCGTGAGCGGGGCGGCAAAGCCCGCCTGTTCCGGGGTGAAGAACAGGCGCAGCACCTGTTCGGGCCGCCGCAGGAAGAGCGCGCGCACCGCCGCCGTGCCACAAATGCGCTGCGTCTCGGGCTGGCGGAAGCGCTGCGGGGCGGCGGGCGGCTCCTGACCGGCCGCGGGCGATTTGCGCGGCAGGGGCGCGCGGGGAGCCAGCCGGCGCGGGCGGCCAAGCCCTTCCCCCTTCGCCGGGTCGGGTCGATCGGTCATGCCATGCCCAGAACATGCCGCATGTCATAGAGACCGGGCGGCTGGCGCACCACCCAATGCGCGGCCTGCACCGCCCCCACCGCATAGGCGGCACGGTCGAAGCTGCGGTGGGTCAGCGCCAGATGCTCATGCGCGGCGGCGAAGATCAGCGTGTGCTCGCCCACCACCTGACCGCCGCGCAGGGCAGCAAAGCCGATGGCACCCGTCGCGCGCGGCCCGCAATGCCCATCGCGCCCGGATTCGCGCCCGGCCTCCTCGAGTGTGGTGCCGCGCCCGCGCGCCACCGCCCGGCCGAGGGCGATCGCAGTGCCGGAGGGGGCATCGACCTTCTGACGGTGGTGCATCTCCAGGATCTCGGCATCGTATTCCGCGGCCGGCAGGGCGGCGGCCATGCGCTCGGCCAGGGCGAACATCAGGTTCACGCCGGGGGCGAAATTCGCCGCATAGACGACCGGCACGCGGCGCGCGGCATCGGCCACCGCCGCCTCCTCCTCGGCCGAGAGGCCGGAGGTGCCGACCACCCAGGCCCGCCCCGCATCGGCCGCCGCGGCGGCATGGCGCGGCGCAGCCTCGGCACGGGTGAAATCGATCACCACATCCGAGGCGGCAAAGAGCGCAGCGGGGTCGGAGAAGGCGGGCACCCCCTCCGGCACCGGACGCCCGCCGGGGCGGGCAAGGCCGCCGGCCAGCACCGCGCCCCTGGCCAGCACCTCCCGCGCCAGCAACTGGCCCATCCGGCCGGTGATGCCGGCAATGCCGATGCGAAGCGCCATGCCTTACCCCCCTGTCGTCTTCTCCTATGCAGGACCCCTGCGGGCGCGCCCGGCGCGCCGGGGCGCCGCACGACCTTCGGGACGCATCCCTCCCGCCCGTGCTGCCCGCCCGCAGGGTCTATGCCGCGCCCGGCCCGGCTTGGCCAGCTCAGCTCAGGTGAGGCGGATGTTGCCCGCGCGGATGACGCGGCCCCAGGTCTCGATCTCCTGGCGGAGGAAGTCGGTGAAGCCCTCCGGCGTCAGGTCGAGCGGCACTCCGCCCTGGTCGCGGATGCGCTGCTGCTGGGCGGGCGTGGCGATCAACGCGCGCACCTCCTGGTTGATGCGCCGGGTGATGGCAGGCGGCAGCCCGGCGGGCCCGACCAGGCCGGACCAGGTGCTGGCGGCGAAGCCAGGCGCGCCCTGTTCCGCCACGGTCGGGATCTCGGGCAGGGCGGGCAGGCGTTGGGGCGCCGTCACCGCCAGCGCCCGCAGCTGCCCCTGGCGCACCAGCGGCGAGGAGGAGGCCGTGCTGTCGAAGAGGAAATCGCAGGTGCCGGCCACCGTATCGGTCAGGGCGGGTGCGCTGCCGCGATGCGGGATCTGCTCGAAGCTGACATCGAAGGCGCGGGCGAACATCTCCGCCGCGAGGTGGGAGGGCGAGCCCACGCCGATATTGCAGGCATTGACCCGCCCCGGCTCGCGCCGCAGCCGCGCGAGCAGATCGGCCAGGTTGCGCGCGGGGGAGTGGACCGGAACCACGAGCAGCAGCGGGGTGTAGGAGGGAATGGCGATATGCGTCAGGCCGCCCACCGGGTCATAGGGCACCTGCATCAGCTGCGGCAGGACCGAGAGCGGGCCCGAGGCGGTCATGCCCAGGGTGTAGCCGTCGGGGGCGGCGCGGGCCACCGCCTCGGTGCCCAGTATGCCCGAACCGCCGCTGCGGTTCTCCACCGTGAAGGGCTGACCGAAGCTCGCCTGCAAATGCTGGGCGATGATGCGGGCGATCACATCCGTCCCTCCGCCGGGCGGAAAGGGGACGATGACGCGCACCGGCCGGTCGGGCCAGGCGGACTGCGCTGCCGCCCCGCCTGCGATCAGGGCCGGGGTGGCGAGGAATAGGCGGCGGGGCAGCGGGGGGAACAGGGCGGGGGGCATGGCGGGTTCTCCCTCTCCTTCGCGTCAGCGCCGCCCGAGCACGGCGGCGATGTCGGCCTCGCTCACCGGCATGGCGGCGATCTCGGCCAGGGTGACGGGCTTGATGGGGTTGCGCGCCCGCAACGGGCCGATCGCGGCGGGGGAGAGGCCGCGCTCGGCCGCGATCGTCTCAACCACCGTGAGCGCGCATTGCCGTCCCTGGCAGGGGCCCATGCCGCAACGCAGGAAGGCCTTGAGCTGGTTGGGTCCGGTCGCGCCCTGGCGCACCGCCTGGCGCAGCGCGGCACCGCTCACCTCCTCGCAGCGGCAGGCGATCGCCTCGGGCGCGGCCTGGCGCTGCGCGGGCTTGGGCAGGAAGAGCGCATCGAGGAAGGCCCGGCCGGCGAGCCAGCGGGCGCGGGCGGCGAGCAGCGGTGCGGCGCGGGCATCGCGCGTTGCCGCATCGATCCGGCCGAGAGCGGCCAGGGCCTGCAGCGCCGCGATCCGGCCGCCGTATTCCGCCGCCTCTGCCCCGGCGATGCCCGCGCCGTCGCCAGCGATGGCGATGCCGGGGATGCTGCTCTCTCCCCAGGCGTCGGTGACCGGGACGAAACAGGCCTGCGCCTCGGACCAAGCGAGGGCGCAACCCGCCGCCTGGGCCGGATGGACATGCGGCACCACGCCCTGGTGCAGCAGGATGAGGTCGGCCTCCGCCTCCCCGCTCTCCCAGGCGATGAGGAGGCCCCCTGCTGGCCGCGGGCGGATGGCCGGATGCTCTCCGCGCCGGACCGGGACCGCGCGCCGCACGCGCCGGAGGAGGCCAAGGCCGCGCGCCAGATAGGGAGAGGCGAGAAAGCCCGGCAGATGGCGCAGCGCCCGGCGCGCATTGCCGGCCGGGGTGGTATCGAGGATCAGCGCCGGGCGCGCCCCGACCGCCAGCATCTGGGCCGCGAACAGCCAGAGCAAGGGCCCGGTGCCGACCAGCACCACGCGCCCGGAAGGGACCAGCCCCTGGGCCTTGAGCAGCGTCTGCGCCCCGCCCACTGTCATCACGCCGGGGAGGGTCCAGCCCGGGATCGGCATCGGGCGCTCCAGCGCGCCGGTGGCCAGGATCACCCGCCGCGCCGCCACCAGGCGCGATGCGCCGCCGACCGATACACCGAGGCTGGCCCCCGGTTCGATCTGCCAGACGGTCGCCCCCGGAAGATACTCCGCCTGGGCGGCGCGCGCGGCGGAGAGCAAGGCGAGGCCCCGCTGATAGGCGCCGGCCAAGGCGCTGAGCGGGGCCGCGAGGCCGCGATGGATCTGTCCGCCGGGCGAAGGTTGCTCATCCACCCAGAGCAGGGAGATTCCCTGCCCCGCGCATTCCGCCACCGCCCCCATCCCGGCCGGCCCCGCCCCGACCACCACCAGGTCGTAGCTGTCGCGGGCAGGCAGCGTCATGGCCATGGCTGCCGCGGGCCGCGCTGGCGTGCCACCCGCATGCCGGGCGCGAGCGGCACCATGCAGGCCTGTCGGTTCGGCACCCCGTCAATCTCCATCAGGCAGTCGAAGCAGACCCCCATCAGGCAATAGGGTCCGCGTGGGGTGCGGCTGATTGCCGTCTCGCGGCAGGCCAGCTCGCCCAGGGCAAGGACGGCCGCCGCCACGCTGTCGCCGGCCCGGCCCTCGGCCGGGCGGCCTTCGAAGGTGAAGGGAATGACCGGCCGCGATTCGGCCTCAGGCAGCCGCCGGAACATCAAACCTCCGCGCGCTGAAGGGGGCCAGTTCGGGGGCCAACCGCCCGGCCGCGATCATCGGCGCGAGCAGTTCAGCATGCGCGGCGGCCAGGGTGACCCCGGAATGGCAGGTGGCCAGGAAAGCGCCAGGAGCCTCCGCCGACTCGTCATAGATCGGGAATCCGTCGGGCGACATCACGCGCAGCCCGGACCAGCTGCGGATCACCTGCAGCCGCCCGAGCAGCGGGAACATCCGCTGCGCGCGCTGCGCCATCACCGCAAGGATGCCGGGGCTGGTGCGGTCATCGGGCGGCGCCTCCTCCTTGCTGTCGCCGATCATCACGCTGCCCTCGTCGGTCTGGCGGATGGTGACCATCGGATGCGGCAGGAAGGGGGCGGTGCGTTCGGTCACCATCACCTGGCCGCGCTGCGGGCGCACCGGCGCCTGCAGCCCGACCATGGGCGCAAGCCGCGCATTGCCGAGCCCGGCGGCCAGCACGATGCGGGCCGCCTCCAGCACGCCCTGCCGGCTGTGCAGGCGAAAGCCTCCGGCGGGCAGCGGCTCGATCCGCTCGACCTGCCGCTCCGGCAGATAGGTCGCGCCATGGCGCGTGGCCGCGACATGCAGGGCGCGGAACAGCCGCAGCGAGTTCACATCCCCATCGAGCGGGCAGTAGATGCCGCCCACCACATCGCGCCCCAGCATCGGCATGACACGGGCGATGGCGGCGTGGTCCTGCACCTCCCACGGGATCGGCTGCCAGCCCGGCTGGTTGTGCAGCCGCATCATGGCGGCGCGTCGGGCTTCCAGCTCCTCCTCCGAGAGGCAGAGGGTGTAGCCGCCGTTCTGCCGCAGCGCGAGGGCAAGGCCGGATTCCTGCTGCAGCGCCTCAGCCAGACGCGGCCAGAGCGCGGCCGAGCGGGCGGTCCAGGCGCCATAGGCCGGCATGCCCAGGCCCTTGGACTGCACCCAGACCAGCGCGAAATTGGCGCGGCTGGCGCGGCGGGCGACATCCCCCTCATCCAGGATGGCCGTGGCGAGGCCGGCGCGGGCCAGGCCGCGGGCGATGGCCAGGCCCACCACCCCCCCGCCGATCACCGCCGCATCGAAGCAGGTCCGCGCGGTCATGCCGGGATGCTTCCACGGCACAGCGGCGCGGGCAATCGCCAGCAACGCGCAAGAACCGTGCATCGCACCCCGCTGGCGCCCAGATCCTGGGCATTCGGGCCCTTCCCGGGGTGTCCCGCACGAACGCGCGGCCATGGCGGCGGAAGGTGCCGGCTGGCAAGTGCCAGGTAACCGATCGAGGGAGCCCCTACCATGCTGAGCCGCCGCGCCGCCCTTGCCGCACCCGCCCTGCTTGCCCTGCCGCTTGGCCCCTCGGAGGCGGAGGCGCAAGCCGCCCAGCCCCTGCGCATCGGCATGTCGATTGGCGACATCCCCCGCATGTGGGGCGGGCCGGAGGCCGGCTTCGAAGGCATCCGCTTCGGCGGCTACATGGTCTATGACAGCCTGGTTCTTTGGGACCTCTCGCGGGCGGACCAGCCCTCAGGCCTGATCCCGGGCCTGGCTACCTCCTGGCGGGTCGACCCCGAGAACCGGCGGCGCTGGATCTTCACCCTGCGCCGCGGCGTGCGCTTTCACGACGGATCGCCCTTCGATGCCGATGCGGTGATCTGGAACCTCGATTCCATCCTCAACAGTAACGCGCCGCAGTTCAACGCGGCGCGCGCGCTGCTGGTGCGCACGCGCCTCACCTCCGCCGCCTCCTGGGAGAAGATCGACGACTTCACGGTGGCCATCACCACCCATGAGGTGGACGGGCTGTTTCCCTACCAGATGACCTTCATGTGGCTCGTCTCCCCCGCGCGCTGGCGGGAGCTCGGCGGCGATTGGAACCGCTTCCTCACCCAGCCTTCGGGCACCGGGCCCTATCGCCTGGTCTCGGTCACGCCGCGCCAGCGCGCCGAACTCGAGGCCAACCGCGACTACTGGGACGAACGGCGCATTCCGCGCGTGCCGCGCACGGTGCTGGTGCCGATCCCCGACGGCCCGGCGCGGGTGGCCGCGCTGCGCGCCAACCAGATCGACATCGCCGAAACCCTGCCCCCCGATGCGATCCCGAGCCTGCGCGCCGCGCGCTTCCAGGTGGTGATGAACAGCTATCCCCATGTCTGGGCGTGGCGGCTCAATTGCCTGCCCGACAGCCCCTTCCATGACATCCGCGTCCGGCAGGCGGCCAATCTCGCGATCGACCGGCAGGGGCTGGTCAACATGCTCGAGGGTTCGGCCCAGGCCGCGCTCGGCAAGGTCACGCCGGATCACCCCTGGTTCGGCAATCCCTCCTTCCGGCTGCGCCATGACCTGGCCGAGGCGCGGCGGCTGATGCAGGCAGCGGGCTATGGCCCGCAGCGGCGGGCCCAGGTGTCGGTGATCATGCCGGTCTCGGGCGGGGGGCAGATGGTGCCCCAGCCGATGAGCGAGGCGATCCAGGCCAGCCTGCGCGAGGCCTTCTTCGACGTCTCCTACCAGCCGGTGGATTTCGCCACCGCCCTCAATCAGCTGCGTGCCGGGGCGCGGGATCCCTCCTCGCGCGGGGCACATGCGCTCAATATCGCCATCCCCTCGATGGAGCCGACCACGGGCTGGATCATTTACGACAGCGCACTGATCCATCCGCGTGGCGTGAACTGGGGCTACTACAACTCTCCGGCGGTGGACGCGGCCCTGGCCGCCGCCCGGCAGGAGTTCGATCCGGCGGCGCAGAACGCGGCGATGGGCCGGCTGCACAACATTCTGGTCGAGGAGGCGGCGGCCCTCTTCGTGGTGCATGACCTCAATCCGCGCGGCCTCTCGCACCGGGTGCGCGGCTTCGTGCAGGCCCGCAACTGGTTCCAGGACTACACCCAGGTGACGCTGGGCTGAGGCCGCGCAGCCAGGCGGTGGTAGAAGGGCCAAGGCCCGGATGCCACCGCCCATGACCCGACGCGAACTCTCCTGGTGCAGCTACGACTTCGCCAACAGCGCCTTTCCCACCGTCGTCTCGACCTTCGTCATCGCGACCTATGTGACGACGGCGGTGGCAGCCGATCCCGTGCAAGGCCAGGCGGCCTGGGGCTGGATGCAGGCGCTGGCCGGGCTGGTCATCGGCCTGGCTTCTCCGCTGCTCGGCGCGGTGGCGGATGCCGGCGGGCGGCGGCGCGGCCTTCTGCTGGTCTTCACCCTCGGCATGGTGCTGGCCACCGCGGGGCTGTGGTTCATCGCGCCTGACCCGGCCTTCCTGCTGCCGGCGCTGCTCTTGGTCTGCCTGGCCACCGTGAGCTTCGAGCTCGGCACCGTCTTCTACAACGCGATGCTGCCGGCGGTGGCGCGGGCCGAGGCGATGGGGCGACTCTCCGGCGCAGGCTTCGCCGTGGGCTATGCCGGCGGGCTGATCTGCCTCGCGCTGTCCCTGCTCGTGCTGATCCGGCCCGACCCGCCGCCCTTCGGGCTTGACCGGAGCGCGGCCGAACATGTCCGGGCGGTCGCGCTGCTGGTCGCCGTCTGGATCCTGCTCTTCGCTTGGCCGGTGCTGGTCGCCGTGCCCGACCCGGCGGTGCGGCCGCCGATCCGCTCCGCCATCCGCCAGGGTCTGGCCGAGATCCTGGGCTTGATCCGCCGCCTGCCGCGCGAGCAGGTGCTGGCCCGCTTCCTCATCGCCCGCCTCTTCTACACGGACGGGCTCAACACGCTTTTCGCCTTCGGCGCGATCTATGCCGCCGGGCGCTTCGGCATGGGGGTGGAGGAGATCCTGCTCTTCGGCATCCTCCTCAATGTCACGGCGGGCATCGGCGCCTTCGGCGGTGGTTGGGTGGAGGACCGGCTCGGGTCGCGGCGGACGGTGATGCTGTCGCTTGCCTGCGTGATCGCGATCGGCAGTGCGATCCTGCTGATCGAGGACAAGGCCCTGTTCTGGGCACTTGGGGCTGCGATCGGCGTCTTCTTCGGCCCGGCCCAGGCGGCGAGCCGCACGCTCCTCGCGCGGCTGGCGCCGGAGGGGGAGCGCGCGGCCTGGTTCGGCCTCTTTGCGATGTCGGGGCGGATCACGGGCTTTGTCGGACCTGCGCTGTTGGCGGCCGCCACCACCGCCTTCGCCAGCCAATCGGCCGGGATGGCGGTGGTGGTGCTGCTGCTCGCAGCCGGGCTTGCCGTGCTCGCCTCGGTGCGCGCGCGGTAGGCCTCAGCCGGCCCGCACCTGGGCCAGGAAGGCATCGGCCTTGGCGCGCAGCACCTCGGCCTCCTGGGCCAGGGACTGGGCATCGCGCCGCATCTCGGCCGCAGCCTCCCCGGTCTCGCCGGCGGCGCGCCGCACATCGCCAATGCGGCGCACCACCGCCTGGGTGGCCTCGGCCACCTGCGCCGCGCTGCGCGCGATCTCGCGCGTGGCCGCACCCTGTTCTTCCACCGCACCGGCGATCGCGGTGGTGACCTCGTTCATCCTCTCGATGGTGCCGCCGATGTTGCGCAGGGCCGCCGCCGCCTCCTCGGTCGTGGTGCGGATGGCACCGATCTGGGCGGCGATGTCTTCGGTGGCGCGGGCAGTCTGGCTCGCCAGGTTCTTGACCTCCGAGGCGACGACCGCAAAGCCCTTGCCGGCCTCCCCGGCGCGGGCGGCCTCGATCGTCGCGTTGAGGGCCAGCAGATTGGTCTGGCCGGCGATGTCGCTGATCAGCCGCACCACATCGCCGATGCGCTGTGCGGCCTCGACCAGGCCTTGCACGGTGCGGTCGGTGGCCCGCGCCTCGGCAGCGGCGGCGCGTGCGACCTCGGCGCCCTCGCTCACCTGGCGCGTGATTTCGGCCACCGAGGCGGCGAGCTCCTCGGCGCTGGCCGCCACCGCCTGCACATCCTGCCCGGCACGGGCCGAGGTCTCGGCCACCGCCTCGGCCTCGCGCCCGCTCGCCTCGGCCGCCGCCGCCACGGTCTCGAGCCGCTCCCGCATCGCCTCGACCGAGCGCGCCAGCGTGCGCACCACGCCGCCGACATCGGCCTCGAAGGCATCGGCGAGCCTCGCCTGGGCGGTGACGTTGTTCCACATCAGCATCGCGCTGGCATAGCGGCCCTGCGCATCGCGGATCGCGCTGACCTTGAGGTCGAGCACCTGATCGCCAAGCCGGATCCGCGCCGCATGCGGCAGCCGGGTGGGATCGGACAGCAGGGCACGCAGCCGCTGCGGATCGCGATGGAAGATGTCGATGCTCCGGCCCAGCACCTCCTCCGGATCGATGCCCGTCAGCTGGCGCACGCTCTGGAGCAGTTCGCGGCTGTAGGGGTTGAGGTAGGTGATGCGGAAATCATCGTGCGGATCGGCAGTCATGATGCCGACCGACATCTGCTCGATCATCTGGCCCTGGGCGAAGGCGCGCGCCACGGTGGCGCGCAGCTCATCGAGCGCCTCGGCGATGCGGCCGATCTCGTCGCGGCGGTTGCGATCTGGCACCGCAATCGAGGCATCACCCCCTGCGATGGCCCCCATCGCCCCGGCCAGACGGCGCAGCGGCGTGCTGATCGAGCGCGTCAGCAGCAGATTGGCGAGCAGTAGCACCAGCGCGACGCCGACCCCGGCGAACAGCACCGCCTGCCCGATCGCGCCCGCGGCGGCGTGGGCGGCCGCGTCCTTCTCCCGCATGGCGGCGGCCAGGGCGGAGTCAGCCACCCCCATCAGCTCGATCACCCGCTGCCGGCTGGGCATGGTGCGTTCGCGCCGCAACCTCTCGATCTGATCGCCCAGCCGCAACAGGGTCTGCGCCTGCTCCTGGATGTCCTGCGCCACAGTAGCCAGGCGACGGACGTCGCTGCGCAAGGATTCCGGCACCACGCTCTCGAGCCGCCGGATATGCACCTGCGCCTGGGAGGAGGCGCGCCGCACCCGCTGCGGGGATTGCTGGTCGAAGGCGGAGAGGTAGCGGTTGATGCCGAGCCTGAGCTCGCCCATCGCCTGGCCGTAGGTCATCAGCACATCGCGCGCGTTCTCGAGCGCCTCACCCTGCAGGGAGAAGGCGAGATTGGCGGCGATCGCCTCGAAGGCTTGGTCGAACTCGGGCTGGCGGGGAGCGAGGCGGCGGTCACGCACCTCGACGAGTTCGGAGCGCAAGGCGGCCATCTCCATCGCCGCGGCGGCGAAGACCTCCAGCACCTGGCGCGCCTCGGAAAGGGCTCGGCGTGCGGCCTCGGGTACGGCACCGGCCAGGGCCCGGTCGATCTCGCTGCGGGTGCGCCCGACCGCAGCTTCCAGCGCGCGCTGTTCGGCGCCGATGCTGGCTGCATCCTGGCCGAGCAGGATGCCGCGCAGGGCGAGGCTCGCTGCCACCTGCTGCTGGACGGCCTCGGCCGCGGCCAGGCGTGCATCCATCGCCACGGCCTGCTCCTGCTGGGCGTTGCGCAAGAGATGGGTCTGGGTCCGCACCAGGAGGACCACCGAGACCAGAAGCAGAAGGGCGACGGCGGAAGCGGTGGCCAGTTTGATGCCGACCGGGAGATGACGGAAGAACTGCATGTGGCGGGTCCTGCAGAGAGCCGAAACCGCCTCTGCCTTATCCCCCGGCGCCTAAAAGGCGGTGAACGCCCCTCGACAGCACCCCGCCTCGCGGCCACAAGGCGCCCAGCACCCGAGGTGAGGAGAGGGACCCGCCATGCTCTTCGATTTCGAACGCCTGTCGGCCGCGGAGCGCTACAAGCTGCTGGTCGCCACCGTGGTGCCGCGGCCGATCGCCTGGGTCGTCTCCCAGGATGCGGCCGGGGTGGTGAACGCCGCGCCCTACTCCTTCTTCAATGTCTTCACCGATGACCCGGCGGTGGTCGCGATCGGCTGCGGACCGCGTCCCGCCGGGGGCGAGGCGAAGGATACGCTCGCCAACATCCGCACCACCGGGCAGTTCACCGTCTGCCTCGTGCCCTTCCGGCTGATCGAGTCGATGGTGGCCACCGCCGCCGATTTCCCGCCCGAGGTCGACGAGATCGCCGAGGTCGGCCTGACCCACGCCCCCTCCAGCAAGGTGCGGCCGCCGCGCATCGCCGAAAGCCCGGTGGCGCTGGAATGCGAGACCTTCCAGCTCATCCCCGTCGGGCACCACACCATCGTGCTGGGCAAGGTGCTCGCCATGCATGTGGCCGATGCGGCGGTGATCGATGCCGCGCGCTGCTATATCGACACCCCCGCCCTCGACCTGGTCGGGCGCATGCATGGCCGGGGTTGGTATGCCCGCACCACCGACCGGGTGGAGGTGCCGCGCATCAGCGCCGCCGAATGGGCCGCGCGCAAGGCAGCCCGCGGCGCCGCGGAATGATCCGGCCTGCGCCGGCTGGTTCCACCGACGGCGGTTCTGGTCTATCGGGGCGCAAATGAAAATCCTTCGCAACCGATGCGCGCCCGGTCCCTCCCGGGCCTGAGCTGGCTCGGGCTGGCTCTGGCCCTGCTCGTCTCCCTCCCGCTGGTGGCCGTGCTGATCGCCGCGGCCGTACCGGCCGGGGCGGTCTGGGCGCATATCGCCGGCACCACCCTGCCGGAGATGCTCGGCAACTCCCTCCTGCTTGCACTGCTGGTCGCGCTGATGGCGGGCAGCGCCGGGGTGGTCAGCGCCTGGCTCGTCTCCACCTGCCGCTTTCCGGGCCACCGCCTGCTCGAGGTCGCGCTGCTGCTGCCGCTTGCCATGCCGGCCTATGTCTCGGGTTACGCCTATGTCTGGCTGCTCGAGGCAGCGGGGCCCGTGCAGTCGGCCATCCGCGCCGCCACCGGCTTGACCTGGGCCGAGATGGCCTGGTTCCCGGAGATCCGCTCCCTGCCCGGGGCGGCGCTGGTCCTCGCGATGGTGCTCTACCCCTATGTCTATCTGCTCTGCCGCGCCGCCTTCCTGCAGCAATCCACCTGCCTGATCGAGGTTGCGCGCACCCTGGGCTATGGCAGCGCACGGGGCTTCCTGCACCTCGCCCTGCCGCTGGCGCGTCCGGCGCTGGCCGCGGGGCTGGCGCTCGCCCTGATGGAGGTGCTGGCCGATTTCGGCACGGTGCAGCATTTCGGCGTGCGCACCTTCACCACCGGGATCTACGAGACCTGGTTCGGCATGGGCGATCGCGGCGCGGCCAGCCAGCTGGCGGCGGCCCTGCTCGGTTGCGTCGCCCTCCTACTGCTGCTGGAGCGCGCGGCGCGCGGCGGGCGGCTCTTCCACCCCACCACCACCCGCCACCCGCCCTTCCGCCCGGTGCAGCTCGGCCCGCTGCATGGTCTGCTGGCGGCGGCTGCCTGCCTGATGCCGGTCATGCTCGGCTTCGGCATTCCGGCCGGCGTGCTGCTGTTTCTGATGTGGGAGGGGGGCGATCCACTCGCCCCCCACCGCTTCCTGCCCTTCGCCACCCATTCCCTTCTGCTCTCGGCCCTGACCGGGCTGCTGGCGGTGATGGCCGCTGCCCTGCTCGCCTGGGGGGTGCGGCTGCATCCGGGTGTGATCACGCGCGGGGCGGCGCGCCTCGCCTCGCTCGGCTATGCGCTGCCGGGCAGCGTGATCGCCGTCGGCGTGCTGGTGCCCTTCGGCTTGTTCGACAACGCCCTCGACCAGTGGCTGAGGGCGCGCTTCGGCATCTCCTCCGGGCTGCTGCTGTCGGGCTCCATCGCGGCGCTGATCTTCGCCTATCTGGTGCGGTTCATGGGGGTTGCCCTGGGGGCCGTGGAATCGGGCCTGGCGCGGCTTAAGCCGTCGATGCGCGATGCCGCGCGCAACCTGGGCGCCGGGGCAGCGGGGGCGATCTGGCGGGTCGAGCTGCCGCTGATGAAGGGCAGCCTGATCTCGGCCGGCCTGCTCGTCTTCGTCGATACCATGAAGGAACTGCCGGCCACCTTGATCATCCGGCCCTTCGACTTCGACACCCTGGCGGTGCGGGTCTATACCCTGGCCAGCGACGAGCGTCTGGCCGAAGCCTCGACCTCGGCGCTGTTGATCGTGCTGGCCGGGCTACTGCCGATTGCGGTGCTGGTGCGGGCCATGCGCGGCCGCTAGACCGCCCCGCCCAGTCTGCAGGCCGCACCCGCCGCCTGGCCCGCGGGCGGCCGGGCTGTCCGGCCGGGCGGCCCCTGCCCGACCACGTCAGGGCGCGGGGAAGAGAGCGCTGCTGCGCCCCAATACCCAGTACGCGAACAAGCCGAGATATTCGCGCAACGCCCATTCCGCCATGCCAAGGCGCTGGCTGAAGGGCGGATCATAGGCCGAGGCCCAGGTCGTCCCGGTCGTGTAGTTCACCGGCCAGGCCGTCACCGCCCAGCCCGCGGCACGAAAAACGCCGACCGCCCGCGGCATGTGAGAGGCCGAGGTGACCAGGAGCCACACCTCCCCCGGCCGTGGGTTGACCAGGGCGTAGGAGAGCGTCGCGTTCTCATGCGTGTTGCGCGCCGCATTCTCATAGATCACGCGTTCCGGCGGCAGCCCGAGCGCGGTGAAGAGCTGGCGTGCCACATCGGCCTCAGTCATGCTGCTGCCCAAGGGATTGGCCGATCCGCCGGTGAAGACGATGCGCGCGCGTGGGAAGCGGCGGGCCAGCGCCACCGCCTCGGTCATCCGCTCCGCCGCACCGTTGAGGGAGGGGATGCCGCGCGCGGCGGTGAGCTCCTGATCCACCGCCCCGCCCAGCACGATCACCCCATCCACGCGCTCCACCGCCGCCGGGCGAGGGAAGCGGTTCTCGAGCGGCCAGGTCAGCACGGCGGCCAGCGGAGTGAGCGCCACCGCCAGGAACCAGGAGAGGCCGATCACGGCGGCCCAGCGGCCGATCGGGCGGCGCAGCAGCAGCAGAATGAAGCCAACCGCGAGCAGCAGCAGGGCCAGATGGTTGGGCCGCAGCAGCAGCCAGGCGAGCTTGGAGAGGACGAAGAGCACATCGTCCCACATCTCAATCTCCCTCGGGCTCGGGGCTGCGCAGGCGCCAGAGCTCGATCGCCGCGCGCTGATCTTGGAAGACGTAGGCGATTTCGTATGCCTCTTCCAGCGCGGCGGTGATGGCGCGCGCCGCCTGCGGCCGCATCTGGTCCCAATGGCCGCGGTCCGTGACGATGAAGCGCGGACGCAGCGCCAGCACGCGCTCGATTTCGGCATCCATGTCGATGCCGCCGAGCCTAGCCCAGCGCCCGGTCAGATGCAGCGGGAAGGGAAAACGGGTCGGGATCGCGGCCTCGGCCAGGAAATAGATGATCGGCTGATAGTTGGCGACGAAGATCGGCTCGCCGGGGGGCATCTCCTCGCGGATCAGCTCGGCGATGCGGGCCGGGGTGTCGGGCCCGAAGGCTTCCGCCCCCCGCCAGAAGCGGGGCGCTGCATCGATGCGCCAGGCATCAAGCGCGATCGCCCCGATCAACAGCGCAAGGAAGGCCGCCCGCCGCTGGGTTCCCAGGCTCTCGGCCAGCGCGCCGGCACCGAGCGCGGCGAGCAGGGCAAGCGAGGGCAGCCACATCAGGAAATAGTGGTGGAAGTACTGCGCCGGCAGCATGACGCCGAGGGTGGCGACCGCAAACCAGGCAAGCCCCCACAGCGGCAGCAAGGACCCCTTGCGCAGCCAGAGCGCCGCGGCCGCGAGCGCAACCAGCCAGAACAGCGAGAGCGCGACCGAGAGCACGCGCCACAGCCCCAGGCTGAGCGGGAGCCCCGCCTGGGCATAGGTGAGCGGGGCGAGCACGGTGCTCTCCAGGAACAGCCGCGCCTCTCCCTTCGCCCAATAGATGAGGCCAAAGGCCAAGCTCGGCAGGGCGGCGAGCAGCGCATAGGCCGCGGCAAAGCCGGCAAGCCGCAGCCAGGGCAGCCGCCGTTGCACCAGAGCCCGCCCGACCAGCATGAGGAAGGCAAGGCAGCCCTCCGGCAGCACGACCGGCTTGATCAGCATGGCGCAGCCGATCAGCCCCCCCATGCCGAGGAGCCTTGCCCAGCAGGGTGGCGGATCCGGGCGCAGCGCGCAGGGCAGCGCCAGAGCCAATGCCCAGACCACGAAGGGGGCGAAGAGGATCTCGGTGTTGACCGGCATGCCGCCCAGCAGGACGCTGTGCGCGGCGTAGAGAAGTGCGGCAGCATAGCCGATGGCGGGCGGGGCCCCGGCCGCGCGCAGCAGGAAGAACAGGCCCCAGCCGGTGGCTGCCACCGCCAGGGCGCCCAACAGCCGGATCGTGCCGATGCTCTCGCCCAGCACGGCCATGGCCAGCGCGAAGAGGGCCGGAGCGCCGGGCGGATGCATGTCCCAGACGGCAATCAGCGGCCAGCCACCGCGCAACCATTCCCGCGCCTGGAGGATGTAGAGGCTTTCGTCCCAATCCATCACGGAGGGGAAGAAGCCCAGCCCGCGCAGCGCGACGGCGATGGCCGGAAGCAGACAGAGCGCCGCCCACCAGCGGCGGTTGAGCGGTCGGAGGGCAGTCTCTTGCACGGATCTGGCATGCCGGGGCGACGGCCCCGGCGCAAGCCGGGGGTGGGGCGGCGGGATCCTCAACGCTTCATGAAAGCTTCACCGCCCGTTCACCGATCGGCCCAAGATCACCCGCGCTCGCCCTCCGCATAACCGCGCCACTCATCCGCAAGACGAGGCGAGCGCATGTCGGCAAGCATCATCGGCACCCCCCTCTTCAGCGTGAACCACACGACCCTCTCGGGCGGCGCGGCCGGCAGTTCGGAGGTGGTGGCCTTCGATCCGCTGCGCGGCCTGATCTTCGTGGCGGGCCCGCAGGGGGTGGATGCCCTGAACGCCGCCACCGGCGCGCTTGCCTTCAGCATCCCGCGGACTGCGGTGCAGGTGCCCGGCGGGGGTGGGCCGGCCAGCCTCGGCAACGCCAACTCGGTTGCGGTCTTCGGCAACGACCTCGCCATCGCCTTCGACGGGCCGACGCCGGGCAGCAACGGTCTCGTCGCCGTCTTCACCATCAACGCGGCCGGAACCGGAGCCACCTGGCGGGCCAGCGCCGAGGTCGGCGCGGTGCCCGACATGATCACCTTCACCGTTGACGGGTCGCGCCTCCTGGTGGCGATCGAAGGCGAACCGGCCCCCGGCTACACGGTCGATCCGCCGGGCGGCCTCGCAATCATCGACACCGCCACCTGGACACCGACCTTCTACGGCTTCGGCGCCTTCGACGCCCAGGCGGCAGCGCTCCGCGCGGCCGGCGTGCGCCTGTCGAATGCGATCCCGGGCAGCCCCCAGGCCAACCAGGCCCTGCCCAGCCTGGACCTGGAGCCCGAATACATCGCGATCAGCCCCGATGGCCGCACCGCCTTCGTCACCCTGCAGGAGAACAACGCGATCGGCGTGTTCAACCTGGATCCCGGGGCGGGGCCGATCGGCTGGAGCACGATCATCCCCCTCGGCTATGCGAGCCACAACCAGTCGGGCAACGGCATCGACACGAGCGACCGGGACGGCGGCCCGATCATCCGGCAGGTGCCGATCATGGGCCTCTATCAGCCCGACGGCATCGCCGCCTTCCAGGCCAATGGCAGGCTCTACCTCGTCACCGCCAATGAGGGCGATGCGCGCGACTACGGCGGCGCCTTCGTCGAGGAAGTGCGGATCAGCCAGCTTGTCCCGGCCACCGGCAGCACCCCGCCGGCCGGCATGCCGGCGCTGGATCCGGCCCTGCTCGCCGCCATCCAGCCGCGCCGGGGCGATGCCGATCTCGGCCGGCTGACGGTCACCCGCTGGTCGGGCGATACGGATGGCGACGGCGATCTCGACCAGCTCGAGGTCTTCGGCGCGCGCAGCTTCACGGTCTGGGAAGTGCAGGGGAGCGGCGCTGCCACCACCCTGATCCCCGTCTTCCACTCCGGCCAGCGGATCGACTCCCTCCTCGCCAGCCGCTTCCCCGCGCTCTATGACGATACGCGCTCCGACAACAAGGGCGCCGAGCCGGAGGACATCACCCTCGGCACCATCGATGGCGTGCTCCATGTCTTCGTGGGGCTGGAGCGCGCCAATGCGACCATGGCCTTCCGCCTCGACAACCCGGCCAATCCCACTTTTGCCGGGCTGATCCGGCGCGAGGGGGATGTCGCGCCGGAAGTCT
Source organism: Rhodovarius sp. (assembly GCA_025057055.1). Classification (GTDB taxonomy): domain Bacteria; phylum Pseudomonadota; class Alphaproteobacteria; order Acetobacterales; family Acetobacteraceae; genus Rhodovarius. The sequence goes on from JANWYF010000027.1 coordinate 21,057, forward strand.
CCATCTTCATCCCGGGCAGCGGAGCCAACCCGCCGCGGCTCGTCGTGGCCAATGAGGTCTCGGGCACCACCACGAGCTTCGCGCTGCAGTCCGCCCCCCCCGCGACCTATACGCTGCAGATCCTGCACGGGTCGGATTTCGAGGCCGGGCTGCTGGCGACCGGCCGGGCCGACCGCTTCGCCGCCATCGTCGATGCGCTGGAGGATCTGCTCCCCAACTCCATCACGCTTTCGGCCGGCGACAATTTCATCCCCGGGCCCTTCGGCGCGGCCGGCACCGACCCCTCGGTGGTGCCGGTGCTGCGCGCCTTCTACGCCCAGCAGCTCGGCACCACCGCCTCGGCACTGAGCAGCCTGCACGGCACCTCCGCCACCTTCTTCGCCGCCGACATCGCGATGCTGAATGCGATCGGCATCCAGGCGAGCGTGCTCGGCAACCACGAGTTCGACCTCGGCACCAATGCGCTGGCCGCAGCCATCGACTTCACCGCCAACACCACGGGCGCCACGCCGGCGGCGCGGGTGACCGGCGTCGGGGCGCAGTTTCCCTATCTGTCCGCCAATCTGGACTTCAGCGCCGATCCCAATCTGCGGGCGCTGTTCACCACCACCCTGCGCGAGGCCTCGACCTACGCCTCCCGCCCCGCCGACCTTGCCGGCAACCAGGAGGTGGCGAACGAAGCCGCCGATGCGCAGATCTCCCCCTGGACCACCATCGTCGAGGGCGGAGAGGTGATCGGCATCCTGGGTGTCACCACCCAGGTGCTCAACGCCATCTCCTCGGCCTTCCCGACCGTCGTCGCCGATCCGGCCGGCGATGGCGGCGTCAACAACATGGCCGAGCTCGCCTCCATCCTGCAGCCGCTGATCGATCAGATGACGGCGCAGGGGATCAACAAGATCATCCTGCTCTCTCACCTGCAGCAGTATCAGTTCGAGCTCCAGCTCGCGACGCTGCTGCGCGGGGTGGATGTCATCCTCGCAGGCGGCAGCCACGCCGTCTTCGCCGACGGGACGGATATGCTGCGCCCGGGCGATGTGGCGCGCGAGGCCTATCCGGTCTTCCGCACCGGGCTGGACGGCCGTCCGGTCGCGATCGTCAGCACCGGCAGCGAATACTCCTATGTCGGTCGGCTCGTGCTGACCTTTGACGCGGAGGGCGTGCTGGTGCCCGACCCGGATGGCGCCGGCCCGCTCGGCATCGGCGCGGTCGATCCGGCCGTCAGCGGCGCCATCGCGACCACCGACGCCAATGTCGCGGCCCTCTGGGGCAGCGCCAACCCCTATGCCCCCGGCACCCGCGGCGGGGAGGTGCGCGCCATCACCGATGCGGTGGGCGCGGTCATCACCGCCAAGGACGGCAATGTCCAGGGCCTGACCAAGACCTTCCTGGAGGGCCGTCGCGGAGAGGTGCGGACGGAGGAGACGAACCTCGGCAACCTCTCGGCCGATGCCAATCTGTTCGTGGCCAATCAGTTCGCCGCCGCCCGCGGCGAGGCGCCGGTGCTCGTCTCGCACAAGAACGGCGGCGGCATCCGGGCCGAGATCGGTGCCGTCTTCGGCCAGCCCGTGCCCTCGGAACTCCCGCCGCTGGCCAATCCTGCCGCCGGCAAGCCCGCAGGCGGCGTCAGCCAGCTCGATATCGAGAACTCGCTGCGCTTCAACAATGCACTGACCGTGCTGTCGGTGACCGCAGCCGGGCTCAAGGTGATCCTGGAGCATTCGGTCGCCGCCAGCGGCGGGGCGGCCACGCCGGGGCAGTTCGGCCAGTGGGGCGGTCTCGCCTTCTCCTGGAATCCGGCGGGCACGGCGCAAGTCCTGACCGGAAGCGGCAGCAGCGTCAGCGTCGCCACACCTGGCAGCCGCATCGTCAACGCCGCCATCCTCAACGAGGACGGCTCGGTGCGCGATGTGCTGGTGCAGAACGGCGCCCTGGTCGGCGATCCGAACCGCCCGATCAAGATGGTCACGCTCAACTTCCTGGCCAATGGCGGGGATTCCTACCCCTTCCCTGCCCTTGCCCTGCCGGGGAGCCGGGTGGATCTGCTGAACAGCGCCGATCTGCCGGCCGGCCAAGCCACCTTCGCCGCGCGCGGGTCGGAACAGGATGCGCTCGCCGAATATCTGCGCGCCTTCCACACCGATGCAGCGCGCGCCTTTGGTCTGCCCGACACCGGTCCGGCGGGTGACTTGCGCGTGATCAACCTGGCCCTGCGCAGCGATGCGGTCTTTCAGACTCCGGCGAGCGGCCTCGCGGGCACCCCGGGGTCGGACCTGATCGAGGGCAGTTCCGGCCATGACACCATCCTGGCGAGCTTCGGGCGCGATACCATCCGGGCCGGGGCGGGCTTCGACCAGGTGATCTTCGAGGGGATCGGCCGCGGCAATGGCGGCTTCACCTTCAACGCGCAGGGCCAGATCAACGGCTTCGGCTGGGCCTTCGGGCCCCAGCAGGGGATGACCTTCGTCTCCGGCGTCGAACGCCTGCTCTTCGTCGACGGCAAGGTGGAGTTCGCCGCCGCCCTGCCCGGGCCCCAGGTCGGCATGCTCTACCGCGCCGTGCTCGGGCGCGATGCCGATCCGCGCGGACAGGCCTTCTGGACCGAGGCGCTGGAGGCCGGCATGCCGCTGCGCAACGTCGCACAGCTCATGCTGCTCTCGCCCGAGGGGCAGGCCGCCCAGGCCGGCGTCTCCCTCTCGGCCTATATCCAGGGGCTCTATCAGACCGTGCTGGGCCGCGCCGCGAGCAGCGCGGAGCAGGCCTTCTGGACGGGGGTTGCGAATGCGCAGCCGACCGCGGCAGCCGGGCGCGCGGCGGTGGCCGACGGCGTCATCCGCTCGGTCGAGGCGGCGGGCGATCCCACCGGATTTGCCGCGCGCGGCGTGATCACGCCCGACTACGAGATGGGCTGGATCACCTGGACCTACAACCGGCTGCTCGGCCGCGATCCGGAACTCGGCGGCCTGCGCTTCTGGCACGATGCGATGGAGGCGGGCCTGACCGAGCGCGCGATGACCGCAGGGGTGGTCAACAGCACGGAGTTCCAGGGCCGCTTCGGCGCCCTCGGCCACCGCGACTTCGTCGAGCAGATGTATCTGAACATCCTCGGCCGCAGCAGCGATCCGGGCGGGGCGGAGTTCTACACCAACGCCCTGCAGGCGGGGCAGTTCAGCCGCGCGGATGTCGCCTACTTCATGTTGAGCAGCCAGGAGGCCCTGCCTGGCCTGCAGCAGGCCACGGCCTTCGGCGTCGGCCTCGATCCGCTGCTCTAGCCAGGCTGGCCGGGGCGGTCAGCCGCGCAGCACCGCCCCGGTCGCCTTGGTCACGGCGGCCACGACCTTGGCGCAGGCGGCCTCGATCTCGGCATCGGTCAGGGTGCGCTCGCGCGGCTGGAAGGTGACCTGAATGGCCAGGCTCACCTTCCCGGGCGGCAGGTTCGGGCCGCTGTAGCGGTCGAACAGCACCACATCGGCGATCAGTCCGCGGTCGGCCCCGCGGGCGGCGCGCAACAGCTGATCGGCCGGGGTCTCCTCCGCCACCAAGAAGGCGAAGTCGCGCCGCACCGGCTGGAAGGGCGGCATATCGGGCGCGCCCTTACGCCGGCGCTTCGGTTCGGGGATCGCATCCAGGAACAGCTCCATCGCCACCGCCGCAGCAGGCAGCCCCAGGCGCTGGCACAGTGCAGGATGCAGTTCCCCGAAATGGCCGAGCACCACCCGGCCGGACTTGAAGCTCGCGCTGCGGCCCGGGTGATAGTAGGCCGGTGCCTCGGCCGCCACCATCACCCCGGCCATCGCCACCCCGAGCGCCTCCAGCACGGCCTGGGCATCGCCCTTGGCATCGAGCGCCTCCACCGGGCGCGAGCGGACCGCCCAATGGGGCGGCGTGGCACCGAGGCGAAGCGCGCAGGCGATCAGGCGCTGCCCCTCCGGCGTGGTGTCGATATAGCCGGCCCCGACCTCGGCCAGCGCCAGGTCGGGAAAGCCGCGTGCTGCGTTGCGCGCAGCCGCAAGCGCGAGGGAGGCGAGCGGGGTCGGCCGCATGTGGTCAAGGTCGGCAGCGATCGGGTTGACCAGCCGCAGCGCGGGATCCCCGCCGCCGAAGAGCGCTGCCGTCGCGTGATCGATGAAGCCGTAGGTCACGTTGTCGAGGCATCCGCGCGCGGCCAGGACGCGCCGGGCCAGGCCGGCACGGGCCTGGGCCGGGGTGACCGCGGGCGGCGGAACGGCCGCGACCGGCGGCAGCGAGACCGCCGGCACCGCGTCGAGCCCGCCCAGGCGCAGCACCTCCTCGATCAGGTCGGTCTCCGCCTCCACCGCCGCACAGCCTTCGGCGGCACGCGCGGCGCGGGCGGGATCAAGCCCCGGCGCCATATCGAGATGCGGCGCGGCCGCGATGTCGTTGCGCCAGGACGGGACAGAGACCACCACGCGTTCCCGATCCCGCGCCAGGATTTCGAAGCCAAGGCGCGAGAGGCGGCCCACCACCTCCTCCTCCGGCAGATCGATCCCGCCGAGCTCGCGCACGCGAGCGAAGCGCAGCGTCGCCTCCCGCCGCCAGGCCGGCTCCTGCCCAGCTGCGGCCACGCTGCTCGCCTCCCCGCCGCAGAGCTCCATCATCATGGCGGTGGCCAGATCAAGCGCGAGCGGCGGCAGGGCCGGGTCCACCCCGCGCTCGAAACGCGCCCGGGCATCGGTCATGATGCCATGCCGCCGGCCCGAGCGGGCAATCCGCACCGGGTCGAAGACCGCGCATTCGATGAAGCATTCGGTCGTGGTCTCATCGCAGCCGGAATGCTCGCCGCCGATGATGCCGCCCAGCGCCTCCGGCCCCGCCGCATCGGCGATCACGCCATCCTCCTCGGTCAGGGCGTAGGTCCTGTTGTTGAGCGCAGCCAGGCTCTCTCCGGGCCGCGCCATGCGCATCGTCAGCCTATCGCCCTTGACCTTGGCGACGTCGAAGACATGCAGCGGTCGGCCCAGGCCGAAGGTGAAGTAGTTGGTCACATCGACCAGCGCATTGATCGGGCGCAGGCCGATGGCGGTCAGCCGCTGCTGCAGCCAGCGCGGAGAGGGGCCGTTGCGCAGGCCCCGGATCGCCCGGCCGAGCACCCAGATGCAGGCGCGCGGGTCCTCGATCCGCCAGGAGAGCGGGCTTGGATAGGCTTCGCGGATCTCGGGCCGCGGCAAGGGCTTGAGGGTGCCGATCCCCGCCGCGGCGAGATCGCGTGCAAGCCCGCGCACCGACAGCGCATCCCCGCGGTTGGGCGTGACCTTGACCTCGATCACCGGGTCGTCGAGCCCTGCCCAGTCGACATAGCGCGCCCCGACCGGCGCATCCGCGGGCAGTTCGACGATGCCGCTGTGATCCTCGCCCAGGCCCATCTCGCGCGCCGAGAGCATCATGGCCTCGCTCTTCACGCCGCGGATCTCCCCGGCCTTGAGCGTGATGCCGGTGCCCGGGATGAAGGCGCCGGGCAGCGCGATGACCCCGATCATGCCGCTGCGCGCATTGGGTGCACCGCAGACGACCGACAGCTCCCGCCCATCGCCGACATCGACGCGCAGCGCGCGCAGCCGGTCGGCGTTGGGGTGCTGCACCGCCTCGATCACCCGCGCGATGCGGAACGGGGCGAGCGCGGCGGCGCGGTCCTCGACGCCCTCGACCTCGATGCCGATGCGCGTCAGCACCTCCGCCACCGTCCTCGCATCGGCGGTGAAGTCCAGATGCTCGCGCAGCCAGGAGAGGGTGAACTTCATCACAGCCCCTCATGCAGCGCGGCGGGGGCGAAGGGGCTGCTGCCGTAGTGGCGCAGCCAGCGGAGGTCGCCCTCGAAGAAGGGGCGAAGGTCGGTCATGCCGTGCTTGAGCATGGTGATGCGCTCGATCCCCATCCCGAAAGCGAAGCCCTGCCATTCGCGCGGATCGAGCCCGCAATTGGCGAAGACGCGCGGGTGGACCATGCCGCTGCCCAGGATCTCGAGCCAATCCTCGCCGGCGCCGAGCTGTCCGGTCTGGCGGTTCCAGCCGATATCGACCTCCATCGAGGGTTCGGTGAAGGGGAAGTGGCTGGCGCGGAAGCGCACCGGCAGATCCGCGATCCCGAAGAAGGCGCGCAGGAAATCGATGAGACAGCCCTTGAGGTGGCCGAGCGTGATGCCGCGATCGATCACCAGCCCCTCCACCTGGTGGAACATCGGGGAGTGGGTGGCGTCATGATCGGCGCGATAGGTCCGGCCGGGGGCGATGATGCGCAGCGGCGGCGCCTCGCGCAGCATGGTGCGGATCTGCAGCGGGCTCGTCTGGGTGCGCAGCAGGAGCGGCCGCCCATCCGGCCCCTGCCCGGGCAGGTAGAAGGTGTCCTGCTCTTGCCGTGCCGGGTGGTGTTCGGGAATGTTGAGGGCGCCGAAATTGAACCAATCGCCCTCGATGTCCGGCCCCTCCACCACCCGAAAGCCCATGGCGCCGAAGATGGCGGTCAGCTCCTCCATGGTGCGGTTGATCGGGTGGATGGCGCCGACGGGCGCGGGCGGGGGCGGCAGCGACATGTCCTGCCGCTCGGCGGCTAGGCGCGCCGCCAGAGCGGCCTCCTCGAGCACCGCGCGGCGGGCTTCGAGCGCCGCCTCCAGCCTCTGCTTCAGGGCGTTCAGCGCGGCCCCCCGCTCGCGCCGCTGTTCCGGCGGCAGGGTGCCGAGCTCCTTGAGCAGCCGGGTGAGGCTGCCAGAGCGGCCGAGCGCCGCCACCCGCACCGCATCGAGGGCGCGCAAGTCGGCAGCGGCGGCGATCTCGGCCTCGGTGGCGGCGGCCAGCGCCGCGAGGTCGTCGGTCATGTCCGCAATCCGGAGGATCGCCGAACGGTGGCAGCCGCCCTCGGAAGGCCAAGGGCGGCCCCACCGCCCGTCAGGGCCGGGGTCTCAGCCGCGGGCCGCCTTGGCCTTTTCCACCAGGGCGGCGAAGGCCGCCGGCTCTTCCATCGCCAGCGCCGCCATCACCTTCCGGTCGAGCTCGACGCCGGCCGCCTTCACCGCGGCGATGAAGGTCGAATATGTCATGCCGTGCTCGCGCACCGCTGCGTTGATGCGCTGGATCCACAGGGCCCGGAAATCCCGCTTGCGGTTGCGCCGGTCGCGGTAGGCGTATTGCAGCGCCTTCTCGAGCCGCTCCAGCGCGGGGCGGAAAGTCTTGCTCGACCGCCCGACATAGCCCTTGGCGAGCTTGAGGACCTTCTTGTGCCGAGCGTGGGCGGCCACGCCGCGCTTAACGCGTGCCATGTTCCGAAGCCTCCCTGCCTAGCGGGGCAGCCCGTAGGGCAGCCACTGCTTCACGGTCCTCGCATCCATGGGGCAGAGGACCTGGGTGCCGCGGTTCTGCCGCTTGGCCTTCTGGGTACGCTGCGAGAGGTTGTGGCGCTTGCGCCCCGGCCCGGCCAGCACCTTGCCGGTGGCCGTCAGCTTGAAGCGCTTCTTGGCGCTGGATTTGGTCTTGAGCTTGGACATTGGGCCCTCCTGATCCGGGGGGCGTCCCCCCTGCCCGGCCGGGAGCCGGGATCCGGCCCGCCGGGGCCGGCACCGCACCATGCGGCGGGGACGCGCGTGGCCGGCCGGGCTGTCCAGGGCACCGGCGCGACAGGCCGCGGCACTTACACCGCAGGCCGGGCGCCGTAAAGCCCGCCTGGCGCAGCGCCGGAACGGCCCGGGGCGGCAGAGGGGCAGCCGCGCAGCCGCCCGCCGCCGCCCCTTGCCTCGCCGGCTTGAGAAGCGGGCGTTCTGCTCTAGGCTGGCGGCGTGCGACGCGATCTGGAACCCGGCCCGCCCCTGAGCAGGCTGCGCCCCGACGCCGACGGGCGCGCCGGCCTAGCTGCGCGCGGGGGCGTAGCGCCAGACGCCGCCTGGCGGAAAGTTGCGCCAAGTGTAAGCGAGGCGACCCCCGGTCAGGCCGAGTCGCCGCTTGGGCAGCGGCGAGGTGATGCAATAGGAGAGGTGCAGGAAGCCCCGGCGCGGGCTCGCCTCCAGCATGGCCGAGACGATGCGCCGCTGCTGTTCGGCCGGCAGCATAACGAGCGGAATGCCGCAAACCACATCGCCCACCGGCGGGTTGCCGGCCTCGGCCAGCACTTTGGGCAGTTCGAAGGCATCGCCGCAGACAACGCGCACCCCCGGCAGCATCCGGCGGAGATGTTCGGCCATGTCCGGCACGATCTCGACCAGCAGCAGCTTGTCGGCCGGGATGCCGGCAGCCAGCAGGGCGCGGGAGACGACCCCGGTCCCTGCGCCGAGCTCCACCACCACCTCGTGCGGGTCGCGCTCCACCCGCTCCGCGATCAGGCGGCAGAAGGTGGGGGAGGAGGGGATGATGCTGCCCATCTGCAGGGGGTTGGCCAGCCAGCGGCGGAAGAAGAGCCCGGCATTGCTGATCGAGCGGTGTTCGCGGTCCTTGCCGATGATGATGCCCGACATGCGTTGCTCCAGCGGAGGCTGCGCGCATGACCGCGCGCATCCTGGTGGTGGACGACATCGCCGCCAATCTCCGCCTGCTCGAGGCGAAGCTGCAAGGCGAATATTACGAAGTAGCTTTGGCCGAGAGCGGTGCGGAAGCCCTCCGCCTGGCCGCCACGTGGCTGCCCGACATTATTCTTCTGGATGTCATGATGCCGGGCATGGACGGCTACGAGACATGCCGCCGCCTCAAGGCCGACCCCCAGCTCGCGCATATTCCGGTGGTCATGGTCACCGCCCTGACCGAACAGGCGGAGCGGATCCGGGGGCTCGAGGCGGGGGCGGATGATTTCCTCTCCAAGCCGGTCGACGATGCCACGCTCTTCGCCCGCATCCGGGCCCTGATGCGCACCAAGCAGGTGCTGGATGCTTGGCGCCTCAGGGCCGAAACAGCGCGGGAGCTGGGCCTCGAGCCGCTGCCCGGCCCGGAGGATTCGCTCGCCGGGGCGCGCGCTGCCCTGCTCGGCCCGGCCGAGGTGGTGGCGGCGATGCAAGCTGCCCTGCAGGCCGAAGGGATGCTCACCGAGGTCCACGCCACGCCCGAGGAAGCGTTCCGGGCCATCACCTCGGCCCCGCCGGACCTCGCCGTCCTCAGCCTCGATCGGGCAGCAGAGGAGGAGGTGCTCCGCCTGATCTCCCGCCTGCGCGCTGCCCTGCCCACGCGCGACCTGCCGATCCTGCTCGCCGCCGGACCGGCCGCGCGGGAGTGGGTGCTGCGCGGCTTCGACATCGGGGCCACCGACCATGTGCAGACCCCGATCGACCCGCACGAGCTGCGGGCCCGCGCGCGCAACCAGATCCGCCGCAAACGCTACCAGGAGCAGCTGCGCGCCGATCTCGACCGCGGCCTGACCCTGGCGGTGACCGACCCGCTGACTGGGCTGCGCAACCGCCGCTACATCCGCCATCACCTGGAGGCGCAGCTGCGCCAGGGACCGGCGGGCGTGCTGATGATCGACCTCGATCATTTCAAGGCGATCAACGATGCCCACGGCCATGCCATGGGCGATGCCGCGCTCTGCGAAGTGGCGGCGCGGCTGCGGGATCGCCTGCGCGCCGCCGATGCGCTGGCACGCTGGGGCGGGGAGGAGTTCCTGGTCGTTCTCGCCGGCGCCCCGACCGCGCAGGACTGTCTGCCGGTTGCCGAACGCCTGCTCCAGGCGGTGCGGGCGACGCCGATCACGGTCGATGGCCTCTCCCTGCCCTGCACCTGCAGCATCGGGGCCGCGGCGGGGCCGGCCGGCAGCGACGCCGACCGCCTGATCGAAGCGGCCGACCTGGCGCTCTACGCAGCCAAGAAGGCGGGGCGGAACTGCGTGCGGCTGGCCCCGCCGATCCCCCCTCCCGCAGCAGCTCCGCCGGCAGCAGACCGGCCAGAGGCTACTTGATCTTGGCCTCGCGGTAGAGGACGTGCTTGCGCACCACCGGATCGTATTTGCGCAGCTCGAGCTTGCCGGTAGCTGTGCGGGCATTCTTCTTCGTGACGTAGAAGTGCCCGGTATCGGCGGTGGAGACGAGCTTGATCTGAATCGTGTTCGACTTGGCCATGGCGAAGGTCCGATCTGTCCTTGACGTTCGGGCGTTGAGGTTCCGGCGTTGGCGTTCGGGCGGTCAACGAGCCGAGGGTTGAACACCACCCCCGCGCCTGGGGTCAAGTGCCGCCTCGCACCCCTGCCCTGGCCCCGCCCCAGGGGTCAAGTGCCGGGCCGCACCCCTGCCCTGCGCCCGCGCCCGGGCATGCGCCCCACCCCGCCCGCCAGGGCGAACTGCAGGCTGCCGGTCAGCGGATCGGCCCGCTGGAGGACGACCTCCAGCTCATCGCCCAGGGCGAAGACCAGGCCGGTGCGGCGCCCCCGCAGGCGAGGGGGGCTCTCCTCCACCTCCCATCGGTCATCGGGCAGGCCAGAAAAGGAGAGGAGGCCGGAGGCACCAGTCTCCTCCAGCGTGGCGAAGAGCCCGAAGCGGGTGACCCCGCTGATCCGGGCGGCGAACACCTCCCCCACCCGTTCGGCCATGAAGGCCGCGAGATAACGGTCCAGCGCATCGCGTTCGGCCTGCACGGCCCTCCGTTCGGTCATGGTGATGTGCTCGGCGATCGCCGGGAACTCGGCCGCCTCGGCCTCGGTCAACCCGTCCCGCCCGAGCCGCAGGCCGCGGATCAGGGCACGGTGCACCAGCAGGTCGGCATAGCGCCGGATCGGGCTGGTGAAATGGGCGTAACGCGGCAGCGCCAGGCCGAAATGGCCCATATTGTCCGGCGAATAGGCGGCCTGGGCCTGCGCCCGCAGCAGCGTCTCATGGATCAGCCGCTGCTCCGGATGCCCCTCCAGGCGGCGCAGCGCCTGCGCCAGCTGGCCCGGGCGGATCCCCCGGCCCGATGGCAGGCGAATGCCGTAGCGCGCCAGGAACTGACGCAGGCCGGCCAGCTTCTCCTCCGAGGGGCTGTCATGGACCCGGTACATGCAGGGCTGGGAGAGCCGCTCGAGCTCTTCCGCGGCGCAGACATTCGCCGCCACCATGAACTCCTCGATCAGCCGGTGCGAATCGAGCCTCGGTCGCGGTGCGACGCTCACCACCCGGCCATCGGGCCCCAGCACCACGCGCCTCTCCGGCAGGTCGAGCTCCAGGCTGCCGCGCCTCTGTCGCGCCGCGGCCAGGGCGCGGAAGGCCCCGTAGAGCTCTCCGAGACGCCCCGTCGGCAGCCCGGGCAGATCGCGCCCGCTCTCGGCTGCGGCCTGCACCTCCTCGTAGGTGAGGCGCGCGGCGCTGCGCATGATGCCGCGGCCGAAGCGGTGGCTCAGCTTGTTGCCGGCGGCATCGAAGCGCATCTCGACGAAGAGGCAGCCGCGATCTTCCCCCGGGCGCAGGCTGCACCAGCCGTTGGAGAGCGCCTCGGGCAGCATGGGCACCACGCGGTCCGGGAAATAGACGCTGTTGCCGCGCCGCCGCGCCTCGCGGTCCAGCGCGGTCCCGGGGCGGACGTAATGCGCCACATCGGCGATCGCGACCACCACGCGCCAGCCCTCGCCTTCGGCTTCGGCATAGACAGCGTCGTCGAAATCGCGCGCATCTTCGCCGTCGATGGTGACGAGCGGCAGGGCGCGCAGATCCTCCCGCCCCGTTGGCGAGATGGCGCGGGCCCGCTTGGCCTGGGCCTCGGCCTCGGGCGGGAAGCGATCGGGAATGCCATGGCTGGCGATCGCGATCAGGGAGATCGCGCGCGCCTCCCCGATCCGCCCGAGCCTCTCGAGCACGCGCAGGGGCCTCGGGCCCAGGGGGCGGCCCAGCTGTGACACCGGTGCCGCGAGGACGATATCGCCCTCCTCCGCCTCCCCGGCCAGGATCTGCCATTCCCCCTTCTGCCGCCGGTCGGTGGGCAGCACCCGGCCGTGGCGGACCACGCCGATGATCGGCGCCACCTCCTGCCGGCCCAGGCGCTTGTAGCTTCGCCCCTCATAGCGGTCGCGGCCGAGATGGCGCAGCCGCGCGAGCACCCTCTCGCCCGGGGCGAGCGCCGGCCGGCCCGGGGGTTCCGGGCGCATGACGATGCTGGGCGGCCGCTCCGGCCCCTGCCAGGTGACCGGGCGGGCCAGGATCTCGCCATCCTCGGTGACGGCGATGATCTCCACCACCGCCATCTCGGGCAGGTTCGCGCGGTGCTGCAGCGGCAGCGCCACACCGCGCCGGCCCGCGGGCTCGAGATGCCCCTCCGCCCGCAGCGCCTGCAGCAATTGGCGCAGCGCCGGGCGCTGCTCGCGCGAGAGGTTGAAGTGCCGCGCGATGTCGCGCCTGGCCACCCGGCCGGGGGCGGCGGAGAGGAAGCGGCGCAGCTCCTCGACCGAGGGCAGCGGCGCAGGGGCCGCCGCCCGCTTCGCCTTGCCGCGCGGGCGCTTCACGCCCGTCGCGCCGAGCCGCGGGCGCCGCGCTTGGCGCTGGCGGCCGCGCGCTTGACCTTCCCGGCCTTGCTCGTCCTGGCCTCGGCCGCCGCGCCTTTGCCGCTGCTGCCGGCGCGCGCGCTGCCGGTCTTCGCCGTGCTAGCGGGAGTCTTCGCAGCTCCCCGGCTGCTGGCGGCGGTCCGGGCCTTCACCGTGGCCGCCGCCTGGGGCTTTGCTTTCGGCTCGGCCGGTGTTTCCGGGACCGCGCCGGCCTTGGCGCGAACACTGCGGGAGGCAGATTTCCCCACCGCCTTGCCCTTCCCCTTGGCGGGTGCGAGCTCCTTGCCCTTCTCGGCCAGGAGCTTCACGGCCTCTTCCAGGGTCACGCTCTCGATCTCGGTCCCGCGCGGCAGATTGGCCACCCGCTTGCCGGCGATCACGAAGAGGCCGAAGCGGCCGCGCCGCACCTCCACCTTCTCCCCCTCATGCTC
>JANWYF010000036.1 GCA_025057055.1 Rhodovarius sp.
CAGGTGGTCTGGCTCGGCAGCGTGACAGCGCCGATCTGGCTCGAAGGCCCCTGCAGCGTGGAAGTCGAGTTCGAGGGCCTGCCGCCGGCGCGGCTGCGGCTGGCCTGACCCGGCACGCCCAAGCCGCCCGCCGGGGGCCGACGCAAGGCCCAGGCGGCCGGAAGCGGGACCGTCATCCGCGATGCCATCGCGGCGGGTTTGGGCGAGCTGGAGAGGCGCTAGCGCAGCGCCAGAAGCTGCGCCTTGAGGTAGGCGGTCTCGGGCAGCATGGGATGCACCGGGTGGTCCGGCCCGGCCCCGCCCGACCAGAGCAGCCTCGCTTCCCGCCGCGCGCGCCACAGCCCCTCCGCCACCGCGGCGGCGAAATCGGCGGGGCCGACATGGTGCGAACAGGAGGCGAGGAAGAGCAGCCCGCCCGGCGCGACCAGCCGGGCGGCCAGCCGCGCGAGCCTGGCATAGGCGCGGAGTGCGGCCGGCACATCCTTGCGCGCCTTGGCGAAGGCGGGCGGGTCGGCCACCACGATGTCGAAGCGCTCCCCGCGTGCGGCGGCCGCCTCGAGCCAGGCCAGCGCCTCGGCCCGTTCGGGGACGACCTGGCGCAGGCCATGGGCGCGTGCCGTCTCCATCGCCACTGCCAGCGCTGCCTCGCTGCGATCGAGCAGGATGACCTGCGCCGCCCCTGCCGCCGCCGCCCTCAGCCCGAAGCCGCCGGTATGGCAGAAGGCATCGAGCAGCCGCGCACCTCGGGCGAGGGAGGCGATGCGCGCGCGGTTCTCGCGCTGGTCATGGAACCAGCCGGTCTTCTGCCCGGAAAGCAGGTCGATGCGGAAGAGAAGGCCGCCCTCCTCGATGGTGGCGGTCGCCTCCTGACCATGCAGCAGCCGCACCTCCTCGGGCAGGCCCTCGAGCCGGCGCACCGCCGCATCATTGCGCGCGACGACGACGCGGGGGCCGAGCAGTTCGCGCACGGCATCCAGGATCAGCGGCGTGGCCGCCTCCATCGCGGCGGTGTTGGCCTGCAGGGCGATGGCATCGCCATGCCGGTCGATGACCAGGCCGGGCAGCCCGTCGGCCTCGGCATGGACCAGCCGATAGTGCGGCGAGGGGAGCAGGCGCTGGCGCAGGGCCAAGGCTTCGGCCAGGCGGGCGCGGAACCAGGCGGCGTCGATCACCGCCTCCGGGTTGCGGTCGAGCAGGCGGGCTGCGATCAGGCTGTGCGGGTTGAAGTGCCAGACGCCGTGGCGCACGCCGTCATCCCCTTCCAGCCGGACGGGGCCGGGCGGGAAGGCGCGCAGGGCCGGGGACATCGCGATCTCGTTGGAGAAGGCCCAAGGGTGGCCGGATTTGACGCGCCGGTCGCGGCCGGGCAGCAGGCGGATGAGCGGCAGCATGGACGGGGGCTAGCAGGGGCGGGCTGCGCTGTCGCGGGGGCCGGATGCCCGGCGCAGCGGGGGGCGGCGGCGCTCATGGAGGGTGGGGGGCGAAGCCGGGTCGGCCCGCGCGCACTCCCCTCTCCCGGGATCTGCCGGCTGCCACCCGCTATCTTGCAGCGGCCCGACGGGGCAGGCCGCGGCCTGCCGGCAGAGGCCCAGTCGGAGCGGGGGAGCAGACGAAAGCGTCAGACGAGGAAGGGGTCAGCGCGCCCTCTCATCATGGTGCCCAGGGGCGGAATCGAACCACCGACACTGCGATTTTCAGTCGCATGCTCTACCAACTGAGCTACCTGGGCGACCCCGGGCTGCATAACCAAGCCCTTCGTGCCTGTCCAGCCTGGCCCGGATGAGGCG
>JANWYF010000046.1 GCA_025057055.1 Rhodovarius sp.
GAGGCGGACGGCGAGGACATCCAGGCCTGGCTGGTGCGCGAGGGCTGGGCGCTTGCCTACAGCCGCTACTCCGACCGCTACCGGCCGGAGGAGGAGGAGGCACGGCGTCAGGGCCCGGGGATGTGGCAGGGCCCCTTCGACCCGCCGGAGGAGTGGCGCCGGCGCGAGGGGCGCTGAACCCTCCCCCCTCTCCCCAAGCCGGGCCTGGCATGCGAGGCAGCCGCCACCGGCCGGGGCCGGAGAGTCGGCCGGAGGGCAAGGGAAGGAGGACCGCGCAGATGTCCAGGCGTTATCGCATCGCCGTCATTCCGGGCGATGGCATCGGCAAGGAGACGGTGCCCGAAGGCTTGCGCGTGCTCGACGCCGCCGCACGTCGCTTCGGCTTCGAACTCGCGCTGACCGAATATGACTGGTCCTGCGATACCTACCTCAAGACCGGTCGGATGATGCCCGCCGACGGTCTCGACCGGCTGCGCGATTGCGACAGCATCTTCCTGGGCGCGGTGGGCTGGCCGGGGGTGCCGGATCATATCTCCCTCTGGGGTCTGCTGATCCCGATCCGCCGCCATTTCGACCAATACGTGAACCTGCGCCCCTGCCGCCTGCTGCCCGGCGTGAAGAGCCCGCTCGCCGATCGCACCCCGGCCGAGATCGACTTCTACGTCGTGCGTGAGAACACCGAGGGCGAATACAGCAGCGTCGGCGGGCGCATGTTCGAGGGGACGGAGCGGGAGTTCGTCTCCCAGCAGACCATCATGACCCGCATCGGGGTCGACCGGATCCTGCGCTACGCCTTCGAACTGGCGAAGAGCCGGCCGCGGCGCAAGCTGACCAGCGCCACCAAGTCCAACGGCATCACCTTCACCATGCCCTATTGGGACGAGCGCTTCGCCGCAATCGCCAAGGAATATCCGGAGGTGCGCACGGACCAGTACCACATCGACATCCTCTGCGCCCATTTCGTCCAGCACCCGGACTGGTTCGATGTGGTGGTGGGGTCGAACCTGTTCGGGGATATCCTCTCCGACCTCGGCCCCGCGGTGGCCGGTTCGATCGGCATCGCCCCTTCGGCCAACATCAATCCGGAGAGGACCTACCCGTCTATGTTCGAGCCGGTGCACGGCTCCGCCCCCGACATCGCAGGCAAGGGCATCTGCAACCCGATCGGGCAGATCTGGTCCGGTGCCATGATGCTTGAGCATCTGGGCGAGCGGGAGGCGGCGGCGGCGATCCTCCGCGCGATCGAGGCTCTGCTCGCCGAGGGCGGCCCGCGCACGCGGGATATGGGCGGCCAGGCCAGCACGGTCGATGTCGGCAAGGCCCTGGCCGAGGCGGTGGCCAGGGCCTGATCGGGCCACCGCCCCGGGCAGTCGCAGGATGGCGCCGTCACGGGCGGAATGATCTGCCCGGGATCGGCACGGCATGGGCTGGGAGGTCAGCCCCCCAGGCGGGAGGGCTCTGCGCGCGCGCCCAGGCACCATCGGACCATCGGCCCCGCGCCCCGGCCATGCCGGGGCAGCAGCGGCAGGCGGTGGAGCAGCCGCCGCCATCCCCGCCCGCCCGGCAGCACAGGGCCCCGGATCGCCCAGCCCTCAGCCCCGCAGCGCCTCTCCTTCAGCCCCCTCGCCGTGGTGCGCGCCTGCCTGATGCGATCGGCGTTTCCGCCCCGGGCGGCAGGGCCTATGCTGCGATCCGATGTTCGCGCCCTTCATCCTTGCCCTGCGCGAGGCCGGGCTGCCGGTCGGCCTGACCGAGTGGCTGGCGCTGGTCGCCGCGATGCGCGCCCGGGTGGCGGAATATTCGGTCGAGGACTTCTACTTCCTGGCCCGCGCCGCCCTGGTCAAGGACGAACGCCACCTCGACCGTTTCGACCGGGTCTTCGCCCAGGTCTTCAAGGGCCTCGGCCCGCCGGAGTGGGAGGATCACCCCGCCCTGCCCGAGGAGTGGCTGCGCCGCATCCTGGAGC
>JANWYF010000052.1 GCA_025057055.1 Rhodovarius sp.
CGCCCGGGTGGTCGGCGCCGCCCCCTTCCGGGCCCTGGTCAACGATGCGACGATCCCCGCCCTCTCCCGCCGCTTCCTGGCCTGGGCACACCTGCTTGAGGAGACGGGCAAGCTGCACGATGCGGCGGAGGCGATGCTGCAGGCGGCCTGGACCGCCGATGATCTCCATCGCCCCGACCTCGCCCGCGCCTGGCGGCGGGAGGCGGTCGCCCTCTGGCGCAGCGGCCCGCGGCTCGATCCCGAACAGTCGCTTAAGGTGATCGACGCCCTGCGCCGGGCCGAGGACTGGGAGGCGGCGGAGGAAGCGGTGGCCAGCCTCTCCGCCCAGGACCTGCCGGAGGCGCTGCGCCAGGTGCTTGCGCTCGAGGCAAGGCTGATCGAGGCGCGGGATGCACGCCGGCACAGCTTGGCTTCGGCGCTGCTGCCGCCGGCGCGCCGGCCGCATGCCAGCCATCAGCGCCTGATCGGGCGCGGCAGCCTGTTTGGCTGGCTGAAGCGTCTCCTCGGTCGTCGCGGCTAAGCCGCAGCCGGACCGCCGCCTGGCTGATCCGCTGAGCCTCCACCCCTCAGGGGCGGGGGGCGATGCGAGGGCGCATCAGCTCCTCCTGGGTGGGCTCGGGCCGCTCCGGCGGGAGGGCCACTCGCGGCCGATAGGCTTCGGGCAGCAGAACCACCAGGCGTTGCGCCCCCTCCACCACATAGGGAAGGGCGCGTGCCTCGCGCAGTGCCTCGGGCCAGCGTTCGGCCACCGGCAGGACCATCCCGCCCAGGATATAGGCCAGGACCACCAGGAAGGCCCCGCGCGCCAGCCCGAACAGCGCGCCGAGCGAACGGTCGAGCCCGCCGAGCGCACTCTCCTCCACCCGCACCGCGATGGCGTGCACGATGAAGGTCAGCACCACCACGACCGCGAGGAAGACCGATCCGACCGCCAGCCCATCGGCCAGCCATTCCTGGTCGGTGAGCGCGGCGAAGGTCGGCCGCGTGTAGGGCAGCGCGAGAAAGCCCGCGACGATCGCACCGGCCCAGGCGGCAATCCCCAGCACCTCGCGCACGAAGCCGCGCCAGAAGGAGAGCAGGCCAGAGAGCGCGACCACCCCTAGCAGCACGCCGTCGACCCAGGTCATCGGCTTGGCTCAGTAGCTCCGCGGCATCCCGAGCACATGCTCGCCGATATAGGCGAGGATGAGGTTGGTGCTGATCGGGGCCACCTGGTAGAGGCGTGCCTCGCGGAACTTGCGCTCGATGTCGTATTCCTCGGCGAAGCCGAAGCCGCCATGGGTCTGGATGCAGGCCTCGGCCGCCGCCCAGGCGGCATCGGCGGCGAGCAGCTTGGACATGTTCGCCTCCTCCCCGCAGGGCAGGCCGGCCTCGAACTTCTCGAGGCCCTTGTGCAGCAGCGCCTCGGCCGCGCGCATCTGGGCATAGGCGCGCGCGATCGGGAACTGCACGCCCTGGTTGGCCCCGATCGGCTTGCCGAAGAGCACGCGCTCCTTGCTGTAGGCGACGGATTTGGCGGTGAACCATTTCGCATCGCCGATCGACTCGGCAGCGATCAGCAGCCTCTCGGCATTCATCCCGTCAAGGATGTAGCGGAAGCCCTTGCCCTCCTCGCCGATCAGGTTCTCGGCCGGCACCTCGACGTTCTCGAAGAAGACCTCGCAGCTGTTGTGGTTCATCATCGTCCGGATCGGCCGGATGGTCAGGCCCTTGGCCTCGCGCATATCGACGATGAAGACGGACAGCCCATCGGTCTTCTTTGCCACCTGCTCGCGCGGGGTGGTGCGGGCGAGCAGCAGCATCAGGTCGGAATGCTCGGCGCGGCTGGTCCAGATCTTCTGGCCGTTGACGATGTAGCGATCCCCCTCGCGCCGGGCGAAGGTGCGCAGCGCGGTGGTGTCGGTGCCGCTTGTGGGCTCGGTCACGCCGAAGGCCTGCAGCCTGAGCTCCCCGGCGGCGATGCGCGGGAGGTAGCGCGCCTTCTGTTCGGGCGATCCGTGCCGCAGGATGGTGCCCATGATGTACATCTGGGCATGGCAGGCCGCGCCGTTGCAGCCTTCGGCGTGGATCGTCTCCAGGATCGCCGCCGCGGCCGACAGCGGCAGCCCCGCACCGCCGTATTCCTCGGGGATCAGGGCGGCGAGGTAGCCGGCCTCGGTCAGGGCGCGCACGAACTCGGTCGGATAGCCGCGGCGGGCATCCAGCGCGCGCCAATATTCGCCCGGGAAGCGGGCGCAGAGCTTGCGCACCTCCTCGCGGATCTCGGCATGCGGGAGGGTGTTCAGGGGATGATCCATGGCTGCCTCCGGTCGCGCCGCTCATGGCACAGGGCGCGGCCTCGGACCAGGGTCAGGGCACGGCGCCCCGTTCGCAGCAGCCCGGACCGGTGCGCGCCGCGTGCCGTCAGTAGGGCACCTTGTCCGGCTTGGCTGCCCAGGCGCGGAAGGCGGCACGCGCCTCCTCCGCCATCAGGCGGCGCAGCGGCAGCCGCCGGGCGGCGAGCGGGCGGGCGATCTCCTCATAGAGGGCGGCATCGTCGAAACCGATCGCCGCGGCGTCGCTGCGGTCATTGCCGTAGACGATGCCGGCGCAGCGCGCCCACCAGGCGGCGGCTAGGCACATCGGACAGGGCTCGCAGCTCGTATACAGGATGGCGCCGGTCAGCAGATGCGTGCCCAGCCTTGCGCAGGCATCGCGGATCGCCATCACCTCGGCATGGGCGGTCGGATCGCGTCCCGGCACCACGGCATTCTGTCCCTCGCCCAGGATCCGGCCCTCCCGCGCCACCACGGCCCCGAACGGCCCGCCGCCTTGGGCCACGCTCTCGAGCGAGAGGGCGATCGCCCGCGCCATCAGCTCCCGATCGGTCATGGCTCTGCTCTAGCGGCACCGTCAGGCCAGCGCCACCTGGCCAGCCCGCGGCCGAGAGCAGGGACAAGGCCGAGCGGCGGGCTGCGCTGAGCAGGCCTCCCCTGGGCCGGCGAGGGTCTGGCCATCCGCGAGCACCCCCCAGCTGGCGAAGCGGCTTGGGCGGCGGTCGCGTCGTCACGGGGAGGGGCCAGCCTCGCTGCGCCAGCGCATATGCGCCCCGATCGCCGGCAGGGCCTGCACGTCATCCAGCGCCCCGCGCAGCCGCAGCGCCACCGGCGGACCCTGGGGCAGCGGGATGGTGAGGGTCGCATCCAGCCATTCCCGGCGCGGGTCGAGCAGGCCGGAGAGCGCCATCTCCCCCTCCGGCCCCTCGAGCCTAGCCCCGGGGGCGAGGCGCAGCTGGCCGAAGGAGAGGCGGATCGGCAGAAGCAGGCGGGAGAAGGCCGTGGTGCCAGCGGAGAGCGCGGCCAGCATCCCCTCCCGCGCCGCCTGCAGATCGGCCAGCACCGCCGCCCGGCGCAGCGCGGCCAGATCGATGCCGGCGAGTTGCCCCTCGGCGAGGATCGCCTCCGCCTCGCCCTCCAGCGTGGCCAGCCACGCCTCCGGCGAGAGGCCGCGCGCGGCCAGCAGCAGCCGTCCGCCGATGGTCGCTTCGACCAGCTCGACCGGAAGCTGCGCCACCGGCCCGGCGAGGCGAATGCCGCTGAACTCCGCCTCGGCGCGCCAGTCCGGAATGCCGGCGCCGGCTTGCCGTTCCAGCCGCGCACGCAGGCTGCCGCCCCCGAGGCGCGCCTCGGCCAGGTCGAGGAGCAGCCGCTCTGCCCGGCCTTCCAGGCGCAGGGCCAGCTGCTGCGCTTCGGGCAGGCCGGGAAGCGGCATGGCCCCGATCTGCAAGGCGAGATCGAGCGCCAGCCCGCGCGGCAGGGCAGCTAGCGCCATGGCAGCGGCCGCCGGCGGCAGCGGGAGGCGTTCGACCGCGAGCTGGCCCGACAGGCGCCCCCCGCCCCCCTCGGCCCGCCACTGCAGCGGGCCGCGCAGGCGGGTGCCGCCCAGCACCAGCTCGAGATTGTCCACGCCGATCTGCCCCGGCCGCCAGGCGAGCTGCGCAATCGCCGAGAGTGAGCCAGGCCCCAGCCAATCGGCAAAGCCCGGCGGCAGGAGCGGGGCGAGCAGCCGCACCGCCCCGGGATGACGCAGCGTCACCGGGCCCTGCGCCAGTCCCGCGGGCAGATCCAGCGTCAGCCCGGCCTCGAGCCGCAGATCCTCGGCCTCGGCCTCGGCCCTGAGCGCGAGCTGGGCCGGCGGGCCCGAGGCGGAGAGGCGCAGGCGCAGCGGCAGGGCCGCGAACTCGGCCGGGGCAGAGAGGCCGAGGCTCGCCAGCACCTCCCCGACCCGCCCGCCCTCGGCCTGCAGGCTCACCTCCTGCAGGCGCGGCGGCTGCAGCTGGGCCTGGCCGGTGAGCAGGAGATCGGCCCCGCCGTAGCGGGCGATGGCGCGGCGCAGATTGATCCGCCCGCCCTCGATCGCCGCATCCAGGGCGAGATCGGTCAGCTGCCGCCCGGCCAGCAGCGCGCTGGAAGCGACCAGACGCACATCCACCGCCGCGGGGCCGAGGCTGGGCAGCAGCGCCAGCCACGGATCGAGGACAAGCTGAGTGGCCTCGAGCCCGAGGCCGATGAAGGGCCGTGGGCCGTGGCGGATCGTCGCCGTGCCGCTCAGCCTGAGCGGCCCCGCGCGCAGCACGAGATCCTGCAGCACCGCCTGACGCGGGTCGAGGGCCAGCCGGAGCGTGGCCGACAGCGGCCCCTCCGGCACCGCCCCCGGCGGCGGCGCGAAGCCGAGCGGGGCGAAGCGTGCGAGGGCCGCTGGGCCATCGCCGGCATCGAGGCGCAGCGCCCATTCGCTCGCCGCCCCCTCCCCCGCGCCGGTCAGGGCAAGACGCGCCTCCGCCCCCAACCGGGCATAGCCCTGGGTGAGGGTGATCCGCCCCTCCGCGGCCTGCAGAGCCAGGCGCAGATCGGAGAGATCGAGGCCGAGAAAGCCCGCCTGCTGCGCCTCCAGCGTCAGGGTGAAGGCCAGCGGCGCGGCAGCCGAGGCGCGCAGCGCGGCCGCCCAGGCATCCAGGTCCAGCCGCTCGGCCGCCCAGGCGGCATCGAGCCGCAGCCTGGGGGCGAGGCGCAGGATCAGGCTGCCGCGGCCGCCCTGGCCTGCGACCTCGAGCGCCAGCGCCTCCAGCGCGACCGCATCGGCCGTGGCGGTCAAGACGCCGCGCGCGCTGAAGCGGCCGGCCGGCCCCGGCAGCAGGGCGGAGAGGTCGGGGCCCTGGCCTTCCACCCGCCCTTCGAAGCCGCCATCGGCCAGCAGCACGCCGCGGGCGGACAGCCGCGCCCCTGCCGCCTCGATCGTGAGGTCGAGCGGAGCCAGGCCGTCATCGCCGGCCCGCCCGAGCGTGGCGGCGAAGCGGATGGTCTGCCCGCCCCAGTCGAAGCGGCCTTCGGCGCGCAAGACCTCGGCCGGGCCGGTGGCCAGTAGGCGTGCCTGCACCCCCTCGATCCGCACCGCGCCGACTCTGATGCGCGAATTCTCAAGCCGCGCATCGAGGGCCGTGATCTGGCCGAAGGGCGGCAGGCCGGGCAGCCGCGCCGGCGGCCAGGGCAGCTGGATGTCGGCGCCGACCAGAGCGACCTCCCGCACCACGACGCGCCCGACCAGCAGCCGCCAGGGATCAAGGCGCAGGCGCAGCGCGCGGGCCGAGAGCGCGACCTGATCGGTGGCAGGGCCGAGCCGCACCCCGTCGGCCTCGAGCACGGGGGCAGGCAGGACACTGAGCCGCAACGCCCCCTCGAGCGCGACCGCACGCCCCAGGCGCTGCCCCGCGTGATCGGCCAGCGCGCCGCGATAGGCATCCCAGTCGATGCGGGCCGGCAGCAGCAGCAACAAGGCGGCGGCCAGGGCCAGGACGAACAGCGCCGCCGGCAGCAGCCGCCGCAGCAGGAACTTCCTCATGACGGGGGGGCGGCGCGCATGGCCAAGGTGTGGCAACGCCCGCCGGCCCTGGCAAGAGCGCGGGGGCGCGCCCGGCTGCGGCCCGTGCTATCCAGCGCCCGCGCAAGGGAGCAGGGTGTGGCGATCTGGGGCAAGATCATCGGCGGGCTGACGGGGTTTCTGGCCGGCGGGCCGCTTGGCGCCCTGATCGGCGCCGCAGCCGGACATGTGGCCGATCGCGGCGGCCTGAGCATGGGCAAGGGGGCAGCCGGCCTCGCGGCGCGTTTCGCAAGCCGCGAACAGCTCTTCGCGGTAGGGGTGGTGGTGCTCGCCGCCAAGCTCGCGAAATGCGACGGGCCGGTCAAGCGCGAGGAGATCAACGCCTTCAAGCAGGCCTTCCGCATCCCGCCCGAGAATCTGCGCGAGGTCGGACGCCTGTTCGACAGCGCACGCGAAAGCCCCGAGGGTTTCGAACCCTTCGCCGACCGTCTCGGGGAAGCCTTCGCCGATCAGCCCCAGGTGCTTGAGGATGTGCTGAGGGCCCTGTTTGCCATCGCGCGCGCCGACGGCCCACTGACCCGGGGCGAAGTGGCCTTCCTGCAGCGGGTGCAGATGGGCTTTCGCCTCGATGCGGCGGCCTGGAAGCGCGCGCGCGACGGGCAGACCGCGACGATGGCCGCCGAGGCGCCCGATCCCTATGCCGTGCTCGGGCTTCATCGCGAGGCGACCGATGAAGAGGTGCGCGCCGCTTG
The DNA here is from genome assembly GCA_025057055.1 of Rhodovarius sp. Lineage (GTDB taxonomy): Bacteria > Pseudomonadota > Alphaproteobacteria > Acetobacterales > Acetobacteraceae > Rhodovarius. The sequence continues at coordinate 6,609 of JANWYF010000052.1, forward strand.
GCGGCGGCTGATGCGCGAGCTGCACCCCGATGCGCTGCAGGCGCGTGGGGCGGGGCCTGAGGAGACGCGCCGGGCCGCCCTGCGCGTCGCCGAGATCAACGCCGCCTGGGACCGCATCAAGCGCGAGCGCGGCCTGTGAAGACAATCCCCGCCCCGAGCCCGAACCACGACGCGCGCCCCCCCGGCGCGCCGATCGACATGCTGATCCTGCACTACACCGGCATGGCAAGCGGTGCAGCGGCGCTGGCCCGGCTGCGCGATCCGGCCTCGCGCGTTTCGGCCCACTATGTGGTCGAGGAGGACGGATCGATCTTCGCCCTCGTGCCGGAAGAGCGGCGTGCCTGGCATGCCGGCGTCTCGCACTGGCGGGGGTGGTCGGACCTCAATGCCCGCAGCATCGGGATCGAGGTCGTCAACCCCGGTCATGCCTTCGGCTACCGCCCCTTCGGCGCGCTGCAGATGGCGGCGGTGGCGGAGCTCTGCCTCGACATCCTGGCGCGGCATCCGATCCCGCCGCGGCATGTGCTGGGCCACAGCGATGTCGCACCGGACCGCAAGCAGGACCCGGGCGAGCTGTTCGACTGGGCAGGGCTGGCCCGCGCCGGCATCGGCATCTGGCCGGAACCGCCGCTGCCTGCCCCGCCGCCGGAGGAGGAGGTGCCGAGCCTGCTCCGCCGCATCGGCTATCGTCCGGATCTGCCCCTGCCGGTACTGGTGGCGGCCTTCCAGCGGCACTGGCGGCCGGAGAAGGTGGATGGCATCGCCGATGCCACGACCCGCGCCCGGATGGCCGCGCTGGCAGCCTTGATGGATGCTTGACCCCGCCCGGGCTGCCGGCGCATCTAGAGCGCGCCAAGCGGCTGGATGACCGCTGGCCCGCGGCAGGCCCGCGGGCTGGAGGAAAGTCCGGGCTCCACGGAAGGGCGGTGCCGGCTAACGGCCGGCGGGGCGGGCAACCGCCCTAGGGAAAGTGCCACAGAGAGCAGACCGCCTGCGCCGCGACGCAGGCAAGGGTGAAAGGGTGCGGTAAGAGCGCACCGCGCGACGGGCAACCGAAGCGGCAGGGTAAACCCCACCGGGAGCAAGGCCGAATAGGGGCGGCAGCGCCATCAGGCGCAGGGGTCCTTCCGCCCCGCCGCCCGGGTTGGCCGCATGAGGCGCGCCGCAAGACGCGCCCCAGAGGAATGGTCATCCAGGCGGCCGTCAGGCCGCTGGACAGAACCCGGCTTACAGGCCGCTTGGCGCCTTGCCTGCCACGGGTGCGGGGGCTATGCAGCCGGGCCTTGGGGACAGGTGGCCGAGCGGTCGAAGGCGCGCGCCTGGAAAGTGCGTATACGGTGATGAGCCGTATCGTGGGTTCGAATCCCACCCTGTCCGCCATCCCCCAAGAGGGGCCGCCCGCCGTGGCCTCCGCCATGGTCGGCATGCGTGGCCGGTCCGCCCCCGCTGCAGGCGGGCGCGAGGCGGCGATCGGGCCGGGGCCGGCTGGCGATGCGAGGCGCTCCTGTTCGGGCCAGCGCCGGCCGGCGATGTGAGGCGCTCCTGTTCGGGCCAGGGCCGGCCGGCGATGTGAGGCACCCCTCATCACGACGGGCCATGGCCGGCAGCAGGAGGCTGACGCTGCTCCTGCCGGCGGCGGGCATCGCTGCCCTGGCCCGGCGCGCTTCAGCCTGGGGGCGGGAGCGTCGGAGGGGCCCCGGCGGCGGGGTCCCAAATCCGGGTGCTTCAGCGCCCGCCGCGTCAGCACCGCATGGATGCCGACTTGAAGGGAGCGAGTTCGGCCAATAGCCTTTTGAGGTGCCTGCAAACCCGCTTGGTGTAGAACACTACGTATTTGAAGACCTGCGCCGCCGTCTGCTGGATCGCGGCAGGCGCAATCCGCTTCTCCATTTCCCCCATTCCAGGCGGAGAAGCATCATCCGCATCGTGGACGAGGTGCCCGACTTGGTGCTCGAGCACCTCTGCAACGACGGCCGCTTCCGCTTCAAGGCCCTCCCCGATCCGGAGAACGAGCCGCAGGACGAGAAAACGCCGGAGTTCCGGGCAGCCTTAGTCAAGGCCCGGCTGACGGATCCGGCCTATCTGGAGGAAATCCAAAAAATCACGGACGACGACCCGGCCGCCGAGGACAGGCGCATACGTGCGGAGCGCGGGCTTCGTGATCGGCTGCGG
>JANWYF010000067.1 GCA_025057055.1 Rhodovarius sp.
CGGAGGGGATCACGCAGCCCGGGCTTGCCTTCGTCACAGCCGGCGGCCTCTCGGCCAAGGCGGTGGCAGAGCTGATCGGCGCCGTGCTCTCCTTGTGAGAGGGGCCCATACCCGCCGCGCGGGCCCCGGCGCGGCAGGTGAGGGGCAAGACAAGGGGCGAGGGATGGGAGGAAGAACATGACCAAGGCAGGCAGGATGGGCACCGGCCAGCGGCTTGGCCGCCGGCCCCTGCTCGGCGGTCTGGCGGGCGGGCTGCTCGCCACACCCGCCCTTGCGCAGCCGCGTTGGCCGGAGCGGCCGATCGAGGTGGTGGTCGCCTTCACCGCCGGCGGCGGCACCGACATCATGGCGCGCGCCTATGCCCGCTTTCTCGAGGCGCGGCTCGGCAGCCCGGTGGTGGTGGTCAATCGTCCCGGCGCGGGCGGGGAGGTCGGCTTCGCCTCGGTCGCGCGGGCCCGGCCGGACGGGCATACGCTGCTCGCCTCGACCATGCCGCACATGATCACGATCCCGATCGAGCGCAGCGCGCAGTATCGGGTCGATCAATTCGCGCCCATCGCGCTGATCGCGACCGACCCCAACGCGATCATCGTGCGCGCCGACAGCCCGATCCGTGACCTGCCGGATCTGCTGGAACGCGCGCGTCGCGCGCCGGATGCGCTCAACTACGGCTCGCCCGGGGTGGGGTCGGACGATCACCTGCAGCTCGTGCTGCTGCAGGAGGAGACGGGCATCCGCATGACCCATGTCAGCTTCCCCGGCACCGCGCAGATCCGCACCGCGCTGCTCGGCCGGCACATCGAGGTCTGCGGCCTCAATGTCGGCGAGGTGGCGGCGGCGCCGGAGGGGATGCGCATGCTGGTCCATTCCGGCGAACGCCGTTCCCGTTTCGCGCAGGATGTGCCGACCTACCGCGAATACGGCCTGCAGGTGGAGATGGCGTCGGAACGCGGGATCGTCGCCCCCGCCGGGGTGCCGCCGGCCATCCTGCAGCGCCTGCGCGAGGAGACGGCGGTGATCGCGCGCGATCCGGAGTTCATCCGCCATATGGAGGCGCTCTATACCGAGATGCGCTTCATCCCCGGGGAGCAATGGGCGGAGGAGATCCGCGAACGCCAGGCGCGCTACGAGGCGCTGTGGCGCCGCACCCCATGGCGCGAGCGCGCTTGACCCGCCCGCGGGAGCGGTATGCAACATGAAGCCGGGTCGGGCGCTGATCATCGGCGGATCGATGGGCGGCCTCTGCGCCGGGCTGCTGCTGCTGCGCGCGGGCTGGCGGGTCATGATCTGCGAACGCGCGGAGGAAGAGCTGGTCGGGCGTGGCGCCGGCATCGTCACGCATCCCGAGCTCTCGGCGACGCTTGCGGCCTGCGGCATCGCTCCGGCCGACGCGCTGGGCGTGCCGGTGGCCGCGCGCCGCCTGATCAATCGGGCGGGAGAGACGGTGCTGACGGTGGCGCGGCCGCAGGTCACCACCTCCTGGGACCGGCTGTTCCGCCTGCTGCGGCGTGCCTTCCCTGACGCGCTCTATGCGCGCGGGCGCAGCCTGGTTGCGATCGAGCGGCCGGAGGGGCCGGTGCGCGCCCATTTCGCCGACGGCAGCACGGAGGAGGCAGAGCTCCTGGTCGCGGCGGATGGCTTCCGTTCCACTGTGCGCAGCCTGCTGTTGCCCGAGGTCGCTCCGGCCTATGTCGGCTATGTCGGCTGGCGCGGCCTTGTGCCCGAGGCAGCGATGCGTCCGGCCCTGCATGCCGCGCTGTTCGAGGACATGACCTTCTACCTGCCGCCGGGCGAGCAGATCCTGGGCTACCCGGCGGCCGGTGAGCAGGACGATCTGACCCCCGGGCGGCGGCGCTACAACTTCGTCTGGTACCGCCCCGTGGCGGCGGAGACCGAGCTGCCGCGGCTGCTGACCGGCATCTCGGGCCGGCGCCACAGCCTGAGCATTCCGCCGCCCGAGATCTCGCCCGCCGTGATCGAGGAGCTGCGGGCCGATGCGGAGCGCCTGCTGCCCTGGCCCTTCGCCGAGCTGATCGCGCTCTGCCCTCGGCCCTTCCTGCAGCCGATCTATGACCTGGCGGTGCCGCGCATGGCCGTCGGTGCCGTCGCCTTCCTCGGCGATGCGGCCTTTATCGCCCGCCCCCATGTCGGGGCGGGGGTGAGCAAGGCTGCGCTCGATGCGCTGGCTCTGGCGCGTGCGCTCGAACAGGCCGCGGATCTGCCGCAGGCGCTCTCCGCCTATCACGCCGAACGGCACCCCCAGGGCCTGCGGGCAGTCCGGCAGGGCCAGGCGCTGGGCGCCTGCATCGATGCCGCCGGCGTGGGCCAGCCCGATCCCGCCGCCAGGGCGGCCGCGCGTAATCCCGCCCATCTGCTGGCCGAGACGGCAACCCTCGACTTCCTGGCGCGCTAGCGAGGCGAGGCGAGGGGAGGGCGGTGGCCTCCCCTCTGCCTCGGGCCGGCTTAGCGCGTAATGCCGAAGAGCCGCGCCGCGTTGTCGCCTTCGATCGCAGCCCGCGTCGCCTGGTCGAAGCCGGGCACCGATGCGATGTGGCCGATCGGATCGGCTTCCGCCATGTCGAAGGGGTAGTCGGTGCCCATCAGCACATGCCCCACGCCGAAGGTTTCGACCAGCTGCGCGAGCTGGCCCGGAGTGAAGACCACCGAGTCGACGTAGATGCGCGAGAAGTAGCTGGTGGGCGGATGCGGCAGCTGCCCGCGGCAGTCGCTGCGCGCGCCCCAGGCATGGTCGATGCGGCCGGGATAGGCGCCCAGATAGCCGCCCCCATGCACGGCCAGGATCTTGAGGTTCGGATGCCGCTCCAGCACCCCATCGAAGATCAGGTAGTGCAGCGCGATCGTGGTCTCGAGCGGATTGCCGATGACGTTGCTGAAGTAGTAGCGCGAGAGGCGGGCACCGTCGCTGAACCCGTTGGGGTGGATCATCACCACCGCCCCGAGACGTTCAGCCGCGGCCCAGAAGGGCGCGAAGAGCGGGTCGGAGAGTTCCCGCCCCTCGATGTGGGTCAGGATCTCGACCCCCTTCATCCCGAGGCTTCCCATGCAGCGTTCGAGTTCGGCCACCGCCGCGTCGGGATATTCCATCGCCACCGTGCCGAGGGCGCGGAAGCGATCAGGCCGTCGCGCCACGAACTCGGCCAGGCCGTCATTGACCATGCGGACCGCGGGCACGGCGACCTCTGCCGGCAGGCCGACATAGCACTGTCCCGGCGGGGGAGAGACGATCTGGACGTCGATGCCGGCCGCATCCATGTCGGCGAGGCGCTGGTCGTGGGAGACGAAATGCAGGGCGCGGTCCTGATCCTGCTTGCGGTTGAGGGCGCGCGTCTCCTCGGTGGCGAAGCGGACCAGCGGGATGCGCCCGACATCAAGGTGCGGCGCCACCAGGTTCTGCGCCGCCGGCACCGCGACGTGGCAGTGCACGTCGATGGTCACGGCGGCGCGGCGCGCCAGACGCCCCGGCGTGCCGGCAGGGCGTGCTGCGGTCGGCCCGTAGTGGTTCCACACCTCGCTCATGCAGGGATTTCCTTTCCTGACGCTGGGTCGCGGCCGGCGCGATGCCGCTGCCAATATGGCAGCGCCGCCGCAGCGCTACCGCCATCCATCCTCCCGCTGCGTCGGGCGCAGCAGCATGTCCTTGGCCGTGCGGTGAGGGGCTGTCAAGCACGTGGCGTGGGCGTTGCGGCGTCGTCGCCGAGGCCGCTTGCGCGCTCGAGCACCGCATGCACCGCCGCCGTATCCTCCTCGCCGTGTCCTTGCGCGAGGGCTGCCGCGTAGATGGGCTGGGTGGCATCGAACAGCGGCGAGACGACGCCGAGGTCGCGCAGGAAGCGGTCGATGATCGCCATGTCCTTGGCCCAGGTGCTGACGCGCATGGTGGGCGGGGAGTAGCTGCGGGCCGCCATCATCGGTGCGCGCAGGGAGAAGACCCGTGATCCCCCCGCCCCCGCCCCGATCAGGCGCACCGTCTGTTCCGGATCGAGCCCGGCCTTGCGGGCGAGCACCATCGCCTCGGCCGCGGCGACGTTGTGGATCGCCACCAGCAGATTGGCGACGAACTTCATCCGGCTGCCGTTGCCGAAGGCGCCGACATCGTGCCATTCCCGTGCGAAGGCAGAGAAGAGCGGATCGAGCCGCGCGATCTCCGCGCGCTCGCCGCTGGCATAGACCACCACGTCCTTGGCCTGCGCCTGAGCGCCGGTGCCGCTGATCGGGCAGTCGAGCAGGACATGGCCGGCGGCAGCCAGGATCTTCCGGGCCGCCTCCTTGTCGGCAAGCGCGAAGGTCGAGCATTCGACGAGGACGCGGCGCCGCCCGTCTCGGCAGGCGGCGATGCGCTCTGCCGTCTCGGCCAGGGCGGCGGGATGGGGCAGGCTGGTGAGCAGGATCGGCGCCTCGGCCGCCAGGGTCGCGAGGCTGTCATGGACCAGCACGCCCGCCCGTGCTGCCGCTTCCCGCGCCGCCGGGGCGATATCAAAGCCGAGCGTGCGCCAGCCTGCCGCGGCCAGATGCCTGGCGATCGCCCCGCCCATGATGCCGAGCCCGACCACGCCGACGATGCGCTCTCCTGCCTGTGCCACCTGTTTCCCCCTCTTGGCTTGCATGCGACCGCAGCGGGGTGCGAAGCGGCGTCGGGTACCCTGGCGCGCGCCGCCGCACCGGCGCATAGTGGTCGCGCTGTCAGCATGCACGACGGGAGGAAGCTGGAAAGAGCCATGGCGCGGATCGGCATCGCAGGCATCGGGCGCATGGGGCGCGCGATGGCCGAACGCCTCCTCGAGAAGGGGCACGAGGTGACGGCCTGGAACCGCTCGCCGGAGAAGGTGGAACCCCTGCTGGCCCTCGGGGCGAGGCGGGCGGAGACCCCACGCGCCCTGGCTGAGGGAAGCGAGGTGGTGCTCTCCATCCTCACCGACCCGGCGGCGATCGAGGCGGTCTACGGCGGGGAGCAGGGCATTCTATCGGCCGATCTGTCCGGCCGCACCGTGGTCGAGATGAGCACGGTCCGTCCGCAGGTGCAGATCGAACTCGGGCAGCGGGTGCGCGCGGCCGGCGGCGGCTTCGTCGAATGCCCGGTGGGCGGGACGACGGGACCCGCGCGCCAGGGGCGACTGATCGGCCTGCTCGGCGGAGAGGAGAGCGACATCGCGGCGGTGCGGCCGGTGCTCGAGGATCTCTGCCGCCGCATCGAGCATGCCGGGCCGGTGGGGGCGGGGGCGGCGATGAAGCTCGCGATCAATCTGCCGCTGCTGCTGTTCTATCAAGCCTTCGGCGAGGCGATGACGCTCTGCCGCCACCTCGGCCGTGATCCGGCCTGGCTGGTCGATCTCTTCGCCGACAGTTCGGGCGGGCCGAATGTGCTGCGCACGCGCGGCCCCTCGATTGCGCTCGCGCTGGCGGGCGGGGAGCCCGGGCCGGTGACCTTCGATGTCGATCTGGTGCGCAAGGATCTGCGCACCATGCTGGAGGAGGCCAGGGCGCGGGGGGCGGAGCTGCCGCTGACCGCGCGCGCGCTCGAGATCTACGATCGCGCCGCGGCGGAGAGCTGGGGCAGCAAGGATGCTGCCACGCTGGCCGCTTACTGGCCAAGCAAGGCCGCCGCCGCGGCGGCCACCGAGGCGGGAGGAAGCAGATGAGCATCCAGAGGCTGGATCATTTCTCCATTCGCACCGCCGATCTGGCGGCGACGGAGAAGTTCTATACGGAGGCGCTCGGCCTCACCGTGGGCCCGCGCCCCAATTTTCCCTTTCCCGGAGTCTGGCTGTATCACAACGGCATTGCCGTGGTGCATGTGGTCGGCGTGGATCCCAACGACAGTTCGGGGCTGATCGGCTACCTCGGCGAACGCAGCGGGGCAGAGGCCGAGGGGACCGGCCGCATCGACCACATCGCCTTCCTCTGCAGCGACATCGAGGGGATGCGCCAGCGCTTCCGCGACAGCGGCATTCCTTTCCGTGAACGGCGCGTGCCCGGTATGGCGCTCGATCAGATCTTCCTCGAGGATCCGAACGGCGTGACCATCGAGCTCAACTTCCCCGCCCACTAGGAGGGGCAGCAGCCGGGGCGGGCTCTGGGGGCGGCGGCAGCAGGGGCCGCGCGGCCCAGGTGGCAGTGCAGGCCGCCGGTTCAGACGCCCGCAGCGCCCCCCTTCTGGCTCAGATACCAGTGATAGAGCTCGGCCCCCGTGAGGTGGATGACCCCCGGGGTCTCGGCCAAGCGGTCATAGACCTCCTCGAGGTAGCGGATGCGGTGCGGGACGCCCGAGATGTAGGGGTGGATCGCAATCGCCATGATCTTGGGCCGTTCCGCCCCCTCCGCGAGGTAGCAAGCAAGCGTATCGAGGCAGCGTCGGGTCCAGTAGGGCGATTCGTGCTGCTGCAGGATCTGGGCCGGTATGTCGTTGAGCTCCGCCGTATACGGCAGGGTCACGAGCGGCCCGTGGCGGGTGGTGATCTCGGTCGGCTCGTCGTCGTGCAGCCAATCCCCGATGTAGCGGATGCCCGCCGCGCGCAGCAGATCGGGCGTCTCCTCAGTCTGGGTCAGGCCCGGGCCCAGCCAGCCGAGCGGCCGGCTGCCGGTGAAGGCCTCCAGCCTGTCGAGGCTGCGTTGGATCATGCCTGCCTGATCCTCGACGATGTGGATCGGCATCTGCTCCCAGACATGGCCCATGAACTCCCAGCCTCGGTCACGGGCTTCGGCGGCCACCCGCTCATAGTCGTCGCAGACCCGGGCGTTGATCGCGAGGGTGGGCCGGATCCGGTGGCGTTCGAACAGCCTGAAGAAGCGCCAGACCCCGACCCGCATGCCGTATTCGTGCCAGCTCCAGTTCACCACATCGGGCAGCCGGGTCTGACCCATGGGCGGGGGCAGCACCTGTCGCGCCATGGGGCGGGAGATGTCCCAGACCTCGAGGTTGACGATGGTCCAGACCGCGACCTTGGCGCCGCCCGGCAGCCGCAGCGGGGGCCGATCGACGATGGCGGAATAGGGCAGCCGGTCGCGAGGGATCATGGACGCATCCTTCCTGTCTGTCTGGCCATGCTAAGACCTTCGGCGCGCGGGCGGCAAATCGCGCCCCCACCGCTGCCAGGCGGGTGCCGGCCCCCGCGAGGCGCTGCGGGTGTCACGTAACTTTCATCGATTCGCCGTTTTTCGCCGCGGCCCCCATTGGCACTTTCCGGCCCGATCATGCCGGCCGCGCCGGGCCGGTTCCATGGAGAGGGAGAGAACGAATGAGGTGCGCGACCCCCCGCCGCGCTCTGGCCGCGCTTGTGGCTGCCGGTGCGCTGCTCATGCTCTCGCTCGAGGCTCACGCCCAGGCCCGGGATCAGATCCGCATCGTCGGGAGCTCCACGGTCTTTCCCTTCACCACCGCGGTGGCCGAACAGTTCGGCCGCAGCACCCCCTTCCGCACCCCGGTGGTGGAGAGCACCGGCACCGGCGGTGGCATCCGCCTCTTTTGCGCGGGCATCGGCCCGCAGCATCCGGACATCGCCAACGCCTCCCGTCGCATGACGCCGGCCGAGTTCGACAGCTGCCAGCGCAACGGCGTGACCGAGATCACCGAGATCCCGATCGGCTTCGATGGCATCGTGGTCGCGGTGCGGCGCGGCGGGCCCCGTTTCGGCCTGACGCGGGAGCAGATGTGGCGCGCGCTGGCGCGCGAGGTGCCGATCAACGGCCAGTGGGTGCGCAATCCCTACACGCACTGGAACCAGATCGACCCCTCCTTGCCCGCCCAGGCCATCGAGATCATCGGGCCGCCGCCCACCTCCGGGACCCGGGATTCCTTCAATGAGCTGATGCTCTCCGGCGGCTGCGCCAATGTGCCGGAGGTGCGCGCGATCACCGATGCGCGCGAACGCCAGACCCGCTGCCAGTCGATCCGCGAGGATGGGCGCTTCATCGAGGGCGGTGAGAACGACAACCTCATCGTCCAGCGGCTGGCCACCGAACGGCACGGGCTGATCGGCGTCTTCGGCTTCTCCTACCTCGACCAGAACACCGACCGGCTCGAGGGCAAGCCGATCGATGGCGTCGAGCCGACCTACGAGAACATCCAGAGCGGGCGTTATCCTGTCTCGCGCTCCATGTTCATCTACCTCAAGAACGCGCATGTCGGCGTGATCCCGGGCCTGCGCGAGTTCTTGCAGGAGTATACCTCGGAGCGCGCGATGTCGGAGACCGGCTATCTGCAGACCCGCGGCCTGATCGTGCTTGCGCCGGCGGCGCGGGAGGCTGCACGGGCCGCCGCGGCCAGCCTGCGGCCGATGGGACGCCCGGGCACCTGAACCGGGCCAGCCGGGGCGGGGTGCGCAGGCCCATCCCGCCCCCCGATCATGCCGATGTCCGCTGCGCTGCTGGTCCTTGCCATCCTTGCTCTGGCTGCCCTCGGCCACTGGTCGGGGGCGCGCTTTGCGCGTCGTGCCCGCGCGGCGGGGCAACGTCTGCCGGCGCTGCCCGTCTATTACGGGTGGTATGTGGCGCTCTGGACCGGGCTCCCGAGCCTTCTTCTGCTCGTGCTGTGGGCGGCGACGCAGGATTGGCTGGTCCGGCAGATCCTGCTGGCCCAGCTGCCGCCCACTCTGGCCGCCCTGCCGGCCGATCGGCTCGCGCTTGAGCTGACCCACATCCGCAACATCGCGTATGGACTGGCGCCCGCGCAGGGAGCCTCCCCCGAAGTGCTGGCGGCGGTGGGGGAGTATCTGCGGCTGCGGGGGCTGGCGCGCATGGCAGGCTGGGGGCTTGCGTTGTCGGCCGCCGTCGGCGGCCTGGCCTTCGCGGCGGCGCAGCTCTCCCCCCGGCTGCGCGCCCGCCACGCCGTGGAACGTCTGGTGCTCTTGGTCCTGCTGCTCTGTTCGGTGGTGGCGATCCTGACCACGGTCGGCATCGTGCTGTCGCTGATCACGGAATCGCTGCGCTTCTTTGCGCGTGTGCCTGCTGGCGAGTTCTTTTTCGGCCTCACCTGGAGCCCGCAGACGGCGATCCGCGCCGAGCAGGTCGGCGCCTCGGGAGCCTTCGGGGCCGTGCCGCTCTTCGCCGGCACGCTGCTGATCGGCGTGGTGGCCATGCTGACCTGCGTGCCGCTCGGCCTGATGGCGGCCGTGTGGATGTCGGAATACGCCCCGGCACGGGTGCGCGACATCGCCAAACCCGCGCTCGAGATCCTGGCCGGCATTCCCTCGGTGGTCTACGGCTTCTTCGCGATGCTGATCGTCGCGCCCGTGGTGCGGGACATCGGCACGGCGCTCGGTCTGGAAGTAGCGGCGCAAAGCGCCTTGGCGGCCGGTCTCGTCATGGGGGTGATGATCATCCCGAACGTCTCCTCCCTCTCCGATGACGTCATCCGGGCGGTGCCGATGAGTCTGCGCGAGGGCAGCCTCTCGCTCGGCGCCACCCAGGCCGAGACGATCACGCGCGTGGTGCTTCCGGCGGCGCTGCCCGGGATCGTGGCCGCGGTCATCCTCGCCTTCTCCCGCGCGTTGGGGGAGACGATGATCGTGGTCATGGCGGCGGGGCTCGCTGCGAACATCACGATCAACCCGCTCGATGCGGTCACCACCGTGACGGTCCACATCGCGATGCTGCTGGTGGGCGATCAGGAGTTCGACAGCGCCAAGACGCTCTCGGCCTTTGCGCTGGGCCTTGTGCTCTTCTTCGCCACGCTGACCCTCAACCTGATCGCGCTGCACCTCGCGCGGCGCTACCGCGAGCGCTATGACTGACGCCGCCGCCCTGACACCGCCCGCGGCCAGGCCGGCCGGGGTTCCGCTCTCGCCCCACCTCTCGCCGCGGATCGCGGCGCGCCGGCGCGGCCGCCACCGGGCCGAGATGCGTTTTCGCCTCTACGGCTTGGCTGCGCTCTCCTTGTGCGCGCTCGCCCTCATCGTCCTGCTCGCCAGCCTGGTCTGGAGCGGGCTCTCGGCCTTCTGGCAGACCCATCTGCGGCTGGAGGTCGAGATTTCCACCCGCCATGTCGATCCGACCCGCCCGCAGGCGGGCGATTATGGCGGCATGCTGCGGGCAGCGCTCGAGGCGCGCTTCCCCGAGGTGACATCGCGCGCCGACCGCCGGCGGCTGCATGCGCTGCTCTCCAGCGGGGCGGAGGAGGATCTGCGCCGCATGGTGACCGCCGATCCCTCGCTCATCGGCACGCGCCAGCGCCTGTGGCTGCTCGCCGGGACGGATGTCGACATGGCGGTCAAGACCGGCCTCTCGCGTGTGGCGCAGCAGATCAAGGAGGGCGCGGGGGTCCGCCTGTCCGAACGGCAGCTGGAGTGGCTCGAGCGGCTGTCGCGGGAGGGGGACCTTGCCCTGCGCTGGAACAGCCGCTTCTTCACCGCGGGCGACTCCCGCGACCCGGAGCGCGTCGGCGTGCTGGGCGGCCTGGTGGGCTCGCTGCTGACGCTGCTCGTCTGCCTGGCCCTCGCCCTTCCGGTCGGGGTGGCGGCGGCGGTCTATCTCGAGGAGTTCGCCCCGCGCAACCGCTTCACGGCACTGATCGAGGTCAATATCGCCAACCTGGCCGCCGTCCCCTCGATCGTCTTCGGGCTGCTCGGCCTGGCCGTGTTTCTCAACGCCTTCGGCATGCCGCGATCGGCCCCGCTGGTGGGGGGCGCGGTGCTGGCTTTGCTCAGCCTGCCCATCATCATCATCGCCGCCCGGGCGGCGCTACGCGCGGTGCCGCCTTCCGTGCGCGAGGCCGCACTTTCCCTCGGCGCCTCGCGCATGCAGGTGGTGACGCATCATGTGCTGCCGCTGGCGATGCCGGGCATCCTGACCGGGACCATTCTCGCACTCGCCAATGCCCTGGGCGAGACGGCACCGCTTTTGATGATCGGCATGGTGGCCTTCATCGTCGACATCCCGCGCGACATCCTCTCCCCGGCGACGGTGCTGCCGGTGCAGATTTACATGTGGGCGAGCGGAGCCGAGCGCGGCTTCGTGGAGAAGACGGCAGCCGGCATCATGGTGCTGCTTGCCTTCATGCTGAGCATGAATGCCGCCGCCATCCTGATGCGTCGCCGAGTAGAACGCCGATGGTGAGCACGATGGACATGCACCTTCCTGCAACCTCCGCCGAACAGGCGGTTGCGCCACCGCTGATGCAGGCACGGGGCGTCAATGTCTACTACGGCCAGAAACAGGCGCTGCGCGATGTGTCTCTCGACATCCGCCGCGGCGAGGTGCTGGCGCTGATCGGGCCTTCGGGCTGCGGCAAATCGACCTTCCTGCGCTGCCTCAACCGCATGAACGACATCGTCGAGGGCGCGCGGGTGGAGGGCGATATCCGCCTGGAGGGCCAGGACATCTACGCCCCGGAGATGGATGTGGTGCTGCTGCGCGCGCGCGTCGGCATGGTCGCGCAGAAGCCCAACCCCTTTCCGAAGTCGATCTACGACAATGTCGCCTATGGCCCGCGCATCCATGGGCTCACCTCTTCGCGCGCGGAGCTCGATGCCCTGGTGGAGAGGTCCCTGCGCGACGCCGCGCTGTGGGATGAGGTGAAGGACCGGCTGCGGGAGCCTGGCACCTCGCTCTCGGGCGGGCAGCAGCAGCGCCTGTGCATCGCGCGCGCGATCGCGGTCAGCCCCGATGTTCTGCTGATGGACGAGCCCTGCTCGGCGATCGATCCGATTGCGACCGAGCGGATCGAGATGCTGATCGAGCAGCTGCGGCAGCGCTATGCGATCGTGATCGTCACACACAACATGCAGCAGGCGGCGCGCATCTCGCAGCGGACGGCGTTCTTCCATCTGGGCGAGTTGGTGGAGCTGGGCCCGACCCACGAGATCTTCACCGCCGCGCGCAGTGAGAAGGCGCGCGACTACATCTCGGGGCGGTTCGGCTGAAGTCGGTCGGGTTCCCGGCCGGAGGATGCGCCGGGGCCGGTTCGCGGCGCTGGCCTCCTCGCGGCGATCACGGCGGGGCGCCTGGGGACGAAGCGGGGGGCGAGACCTGTGCCCCGCGCGCGGTCGGCCCATGCCATGCGCCTGGCCAGGGCCTAGGGAAGGGGCAGCGGATAGACGCACAGGGCCGGTCGGATGCTTCCGCCCCGGGGTGTGTCACTGTCCGCTGGAGCCCGCGCTGGTGGGCGCACTAGGACTCGAACCTAGGACCCGCTGATTAAGAGTCAGCCGCTCTACCAACTGAGCTATGCGCCCGACCGCGGCCGGTTTCTACACCAATGCGCCGGCTTGTCCAGCATCTGAGGGGCGGGGAGCCCTGCGCGCACGGCATCACTCCCGCACCGCCCCGAGTTCGGCGTCGCGATGCAGATGCACCGCGATCAGCAGGCCGAAGCCCAGCATGACCGTCAGCATCGCCGACCCGCCATGGCTGATCAGGGGCAGCGGCACCCCCCCCACCGGGATGCTGCCGGTGACCATCGCGACATTGACAAATATGTAGAGGAAATAGTTGGTCCCGAGCCCGACCGCGAGCAGCCGCCCGAAATGGTGCCGGCAGCGCAGGGCGGTCAGGAAACAGAAGGCGACCACCAGCATCAGCAGGCCGAGGGCGGTGGCGGCCCCGATCAGGCCGAATTCCTCGGCAATCAGGGTGAAGATGAAGTCGGTCTGCTTCTCGGGCAGGAAATTGAGCGCGCCCTGGGTCCCCTGCAGGAAGCCCTTGCCCCAAATGCCGCCCGACCCGAGCGCGATCTTGGATTGGATGATGTTGTATCCGGCCCCGAGCGGATCACTCTCGGGGTCGAGGAAGGTCAGGATCCGCTGGCGCTGATAGTCGCGCAGATTGTCGTAGACGATCGGCGCGGCCGCCGCGGCGAGGACGCCGGCCAGGGCGAACTTCCACCACCTGACCCCGGCGGCCCAGAACATGACCGCCCCCAGCATGGCGACGATCAGCGCCGTGCCCAGATTGGGCTGGCGGTAGATCAACAGGACCGGCAGCAGCACCGCCACCGCCGGTGGCAGCAGGAAGAGCGGATTGCCGATCCGTTCGAAGGAGGCGCGGGAGAACCACGCAGCCAGCGCCAGCACGAGCGCGATCTTCATCAGCTCCGAGGGCTGGAGCTGCATAGGGCCGAGGTCGATCCAGCGCTGCGCGCCCTTGCCCACCTCCCCATGCAGCGCGACCAGCACGAGCAGACCCAGCGTGCCGGCATAAGCCAGCCAGGCGCAGCGTCGGATCAGCCGAATGTCCAGCATGCCGACGGCGAGCATCAAGACCAGGCAGAAGCCGAAGCGCAGCGCGTGGCGGTTGGCGTAGAGGTCGGCATCGCCGCTGCCGGCCGACAGCAGCGCGACATAGCCCACCCCCGCGACCGCGCAGAGCAGCAGCACGAAACCCCAGGGAATGCGCCACAGCCGCTCCAGGACCCCGGCGCCGCGATCGCGCGTGAGCAGCCGCCTCTCGAGGATGCCCGACATCAGCTGCGCTCCGCGATCCGTGGCGCCGGCGGGCTGATGCGGAAGCGTTGCAGCGTATCGGCCAGAACGTCGCGCGCCAGCGGTGCCGCCGCGCCCGAACCGCTGGTGCCGTGCTCGACCACCACGCTGACCGCGAAGAGGGGATTGTCCGCCGGGGCATAGCCCACGAACAGGGCGTGCGGGCGCCACTCCCGGGGCAGGTTCTGGACATTGAAGCCCCGCTCGCGCTGTTCGCGCGAGACGCGGCGGACCTGGGTGGTGCCGGTCTTGCCGGCCATCTGCCCCTGTGTCGCCGGCAGGCGGGAGGCGATGGCGGTCCCACCCGGTTCGTTCACCACGGCCCACATCGCATCCCGCATCAGGCGCAGGTCGCGTTCGGGAATGCCCAAGGGAGGCCAATCCTCCGCCCGGGCGCCGCGCACCGGCCGCCCGCCTATCGCCCGGGTCAGATGCGGCTGCACCGCCCGGCCGGTGGCAAGCCTTGCCGTCATTGTGCACAGCGCAAGCGGCGTCAGCTGGTAGAAGCCCTGGCCGATCCCGTGCACGATCGTATCCCCCATCGACCAGGGCTGTCCCTGCTGTTCGCGCCATTCCCGCGTGGGGATCAGCCCGCGCCGCACGCCCGGCAGTTCGATGTCGAGATCGACACCCAGCCCGAAGCGCCGCGCCATCGCCGCGATGCGGTTGATGCCGACCCGCCGCGCCATCTCGTAGAAATACACATCGCAGCTGACCTTGATCGCGCTGCGCATATCGACCGCCCCGTGGCCGAAGCGGTTCCAGCAGTGAAAGCGGGTATCGCCCAGGTCGAAGTGGCCCGGGCAGGGGATGCGCTCGCCCGGCGTGGTGACGCGGGCCTCGAGCGCGGCCAGCGCCACCACCATCTTGAAGGTGGAGCCGGGGGCATAGAGCCCGTTCGTCGTCTTGTTGATCAGCGGTGTGGACCGCCCTGCGGTCCATTGCCGCCACTGCGCGGCCGAGACACCGGCATTGAAGATGTTGGGGTCGAAGGAGGGCTGGGAGACCATCGCCAGCACCTCCCCGCTGCGGGCGTTCATGACCACGACCGAGGTCCCTTCGGCGCAGCGCGCGCGCACCTGCTTCTGCAGCTCGGTGTCGATGCTGATCTCGACGTCCTGGCCGGGAATGCCTTCCCGCCGGTCGAGCTCGCGGATGACGCGGCCCAGCGCATTGACCTCAAGCTGGACCGTTCCCGCCCGCCCGCGCAGGACCGCCTCGTGGTGGCGTTCGATGCCGGCCCGGCCGACGCGCACCCCAGGCAAGGAGAGCAGCGGATCCCCATCCATGTCGCGCTCCGCCGGGGGGGCGACATAGCCCACGACATGGGCAAGATGCTCGCCTTCCGGATAGACGCGCGTGGTGCCGACATCGATCAGGATGCCGGGCAGGTCCGGGGCATTCACCTCGATCCGGGCCATCTCCTCCCAGGTCAGGAACTCGCGCAGGATCACCGGAACGAAGCGACGGCGCCGGCGCAGCTCGCGCTCGATGCGGGCACGCTCGGCCTCGGAGAGCGGGATGATGCGCTGGAAGGTCTCCAGCGTGGCGGTGACGTCGCGTGCCTCCTCGGCCAGCAGCAGGGCCCGCCAGTTGAGGCGGTTGCCTGCCACCACATGGCCGTTGCGGTCCAGGATGCGCCCGCGCGGGGGGCTGATCAGCCGCGCCGAAAGGCGGTTCTCCTCGGCGAGCGTGGCGAAGCGCGCGCCCTCCTCGACCTGCAGGCGATAGAGCCGCCAGCCGAGGAAGCCGAAGGCCGCGGCCTGTGCACCGGCGAGAATCAGGGCACGGCGGAGGAAGACGTTGCGGCGCTGCTCCTCGGCGCGCTTGACCCCGCGCATCGAGAAGCCGGCCGAGCCCCGGTCGGGGCGTCGCCAGGGCAGGGGCAGCCTCATCGTCCGGCCATCGGGCGCCGCCCGCGAGACCGGCACGCGCCCGTGCGGGGGCGGCGGCGCGGCCGAGCCGGGCCGGGGTGCAGCCGCTGCCGGGGCTCCCTCATCCCTCGGCCCGCTCCATGGCGCGGTGCGCCTGCGTCAGCAGCAGCGCCAGCGCCGGATAGAGCCCGACCGTGATCGCGAACTGCACGAGGCCAGGCGCGGGCGGGGGCAGGCGCAGCATCAGCAATGCGGTCAGCGCATAGCAGAGCAGGACCGCCAGCCCGGCGACAGCGGCGAAGGCCAGCCAGACCAGCAGGAAACCCTGCCGCGAGAGGCTGCCGCGCAGGCGCAGCACGAGGCCGTGGCAGAGCAGCAGAGCGAGGATGCCGGGCCCGAGCGGGGCCAGCACCAGCAGATCATGCAACAGCCCGAGCAGGAAGACCGCCGGGGCCGGCATGGCGGCGGGCCGGAAGAGGCTCCAGAAGAAGACGCAGGGCAGGGCGATGGCCAGCAGCAGCCCTGGGCCGTCGATCGGCGCCACCGCCAGGATCAGCAGCAGCGCGGTGAAGCTGGCCGGGAAGGCGGCACGCGCCCAGCCGTCGAGCCGCCGCAGCAGCCCCGCGGGCGGTTCCGTCCGGCCGGGGGCAGGTGGCCTCACCGCCGCCCCCGGGGCTCCGGCCGTGCCACCGCCTCGGGCGGCAGGATGCCGGAGAGGCCGAAGTCGAACAACCGCACCACATCCAGCCGATCGAGCCGCGCGAAGAGCTCGACCTCGGGCGTGCCGCTTTCGCTCCAGCGCACCACGCCGACCGGCAACCCCGCCGGGAAGGCATTCGCCTCGGCCGAGGTGACGACGCGGTCGCCATCGCGCGGGAGCTGCCCCTCCGGCCAGTGTTGCAGGCGCGGGCGGGCGCCGTTGGTGCCGACCATCATCGCCCGCGCGCGCGAGGCTTCGAGCACCACCGGAATGCGGCTGTTGATGTCGGTGGCGAGCAGGACCCGGGCCGAACGGCTGCCGACCTCGGTCACGCGCCCGACAAAGCCGCGCTCATCGAGCGCGACCTGCCCCTTGCGCACGGGCGTGCCCGGCTGCAGGGCGAGCAGCACGGCGCGCGCATAGGTGCCGCCGCCGTCGGCCACCACGCGGGCGGTGACGAAGCTCGGCGCCGGCTCCGGTATCCAGGCGAGCTGGCGCCGCAGCAGGGCATTTTCGGCCTCGAGCGCGAGGGCGGTATCCTGCCAGCGCCGCAGCCTCTCGTTCTCGGCGCGCAGCCGTTCGTTCTCGGCCCGCAGCGACCACAGGCCGGCCACCTCCTCGGCCGCCTGGCGCAGGGCGGCGATCGGCTGCTGCACCGCGGCCCAGACCGGGGTCAGCGCATCGGCCAGGGCGATGCGCGCGCGTTCGATCAGGCGCGCATCGGCCTTGCCGAGCAGCATCGCACCGAAGGCCGCGGCGATCAGCACCGGAAGGGTGAGCCGGGCGAGCGCCTGGCGAAGGGGGATACTGAGCTGGATCAAGCGCCTCTCCCCATTCCAAGGCCAGCCGCCCGCTTGTCAGGGCGGGCGGTATCGGAGCCAACCCGAACGCGGCGCGGGCAAGCCGCCCTGCGTCCCCCGCCCCAGGGGACGGTGGACGCCGGGCCAGCCTCAATACATCGAAGTCAGCACCTGGCGAAGCCGTTTCAGCTCCTCGAGCGCCCGGCCGGTGCCCAGGGCGACGCAGCTGAGCGGCTCCTCCGCCACCACGACGGGCAGGCCTGTCGCATCGCGCAGCACCTCATCCAGGCGCGAGAGCAAGGCGCCCCCGCCGGTCAGCACGATGCCCTTGTCCACGATGTCGGCGGCGAGTTCGGGCGGCGTATTCTCGAGCGCGACCTTCACCGCATCCACGATCTGGGTGACCGGTTCGGTCAGGGCGAAGGCGATCTCGCGCTGGCTGACCACGACTTCACGCGGGACGCCGTGCATCAGTTCGCGGCCCTTCACCTCGGTGGTCGGGCCGTCGCTGTCGTCGTCGGGGGCGCGGGCGGCGCCGATTTCCATCTTGATGCGTTCGGCCGTGCTCTCGCCGATCAGCAGATTGTGCTGACGGCGGATGTAGCTGATGATCGCCTCGTCCATCTTGTCGCCGCCCACGCGCACGCTGCGGGCATAGACGATGCCGCCCAGGCTGATCACCGCCACTTCCGTGGTGCCGCCGCCGATGTCCACCACCATGGAGCCCGAGGGTTCGGTCACCGGCAGGCCGGCCCCGATCGCCGCCGCCATCGGCTCTTCGATCAGCAGGACCTTGCGCGCGCCGGCACTCTCGGCGCTCTCCTGGATCGCGCGCCGTTCCACCGCCGTGCTGCCCGAGGGCACGCAGACGATGATCATGGGCGAGGTGAAACTCCGCCGATTGTGGACCTTGCGGATGAAATGCTTGATCATTTCCTCCGCCACCTCAAAGTCGGCGATCACGCCTTCGCGCAGCGGGCGGATCGCCGCGATATTGCCCGGGGTGCGGCCCAGCATCTGCTTCGCCTCATCACCCACGGCGAGCACCTGCTTGCGGCCCCGCTGTTCGGAAATCGCGACCACCGATGGTTCGTTGAGGACGATGCCGCGCCCCTTCACGTAGACGAGGGTGTTGGCAGTCCCAAGATCGATGGCCATGTCGGCCGAGAGGAAGCCGAACAGCCTGGAGAGCATGAAAACCCCTTCCGGCAACACGGCCGGCGATGAAGGAGGCACGGCCCGGAGGGCGCTGGTTAGCCCCTCCGCGCCGGTTGCTCAAGCCCGCAGAGAGGCTTGCTCCAAGGCGGGCCTGGGGGGCAGGATCCCGCCCCGGACCGATTCGCGACCGCCGGGGAGAGAACCATGCGCACCACGACCCTTCTGGCCGCCGCTGCCCTGCTGATCCTCTCGGCCTGCGGGCAACGCCCCGGCGAGCGCGCGCTGACGGGCGGCCTGATCGGGGCGGGGGCCGGCGCGGGGGTGGCCGCGATCACCGGCGGGTCGGTGGCCACCGGCGCGGTGGTGGGCGGTGCAGTGGGTGCTGCAGGCGGCGCCCTGACCGCCCCGAGGCGCTGAGGGTGCTGAAGCGGGCGGCTGTTGATGGCGGCGGTGTGGCAGATGGCCGCGCTGGCGCCTTGCCCGTGCCGTGATCACGTCACGGTGCCGCGCTGGGATGCCGGGCCATGAGCCATCGCATCACCCTTGCTGACCCGAAGCCCAGCCGGCCCGCTCTGCGCCGGCTGGCCCCCCTCGGCATCCTGCTTCTGCTGCTGGCCGGCTGCGGACATCGGCCGATCGATCGGGCCCTCTCCGGTGGGCTGATCGGGGCCGGCGCCGGGGCAGGGGTGGCGGCCGTGGCGGGTGGCCCGGTGCTCGGGGCGGCCGCGGTCGGGGCCGCCGCCGGGGCGGTCACGGGCGCCGTCACCTCGCCGCGCAGCATCGATCTCGGCCGGCCGGTCTGGCGGTAAGGGAACGGCGGGCCGCCTTCCGCGCCTGCCGGCAGGGCGAGTGCGCATTCCGGGCTTGCCAGCGCCGGGCGCATCGGCACATTGCCGAAGGCTGACATCCGTTCGGGAGGCAGATCACCATGACGTCCATCACCCGGCGCCTCGGCGCCGCGCTCGGGGCGGTGCTGGCCGCCGCCGGCCTCTCCGGCTTGGCGCCGCCCGCGGGCGCCCAGGCCGCAACCTTCACCTGGGCCACCGCCAACGACATCCTCGGCCTGGACCCGCACGCCAACAACCATGGCGTGACCAACGCCATGAAGAGCAACATCTACGAGCCGCTGGTCCGGCGCGAACCCGACGGCAGCCTGGCCCCCGCCCTGGCCGAGCGCTGGGAACAGCTCAGCCCCACCACCTGGCGCTTCCACCTGCGGCGCAACGTGCGCTTCCACGGCGGCCAGCCCTTCACCGCGGCCGATGTGCTGATGAGCCTCGAGCGCGTGCGGCAGAACGACATGGCCTATACCGTGGCCTCGATCACCGCCGCGCGGGCGATCGACGAGCATACGGTGGAGTTCGACACCCGCGGCCCCAACCCGGTGCTGCTGCAGGACCTGACCCTGTTCTTCATCATGAGCCGCGACTGGGTGCAGGCCAACAACGCCATGACCGTGGCGCGGGCCGGCCAGCCCGGCGCGACCACCGCCTTCGCCCAGCTCAACACCAACGGCACCGGCCCCTTCCGCGTGGTCGAACGGGTGGCGGATGAGCGCACCGTGCTCGCGCCCAACCCGAACTACTGGGGCGGGGCGCTCGACCACGGCATCACCCGCGCCGTCTTCCGCCCGATCGCGAGCGCGCCGACGCGCGTCGCAGCCCTGCTCTCGCGCGAGCTGGATCTGATGTATCACGTGCCGCTGCAGGACATCCCGCGCGTGCAGAACGCGCCGGGCGTGCGACTGCTGCAGGGGCCGACGGCGCGCACCATCTACTTCGCCTTCGACGTGGCGCGCGAGGAGTCGATCGACCAGCCGGGCAGCCCGAACCCGCTGCGCGATGTGCGGGTGCGGCGGGCGATCTACCATGCGATCGACATGGACACCATCCGCCGCGTCGTGCTGCGCGGCACCACCACGGCGGCCGGCCTGCCGATCGCTCCGGCGGTTGGCGGCTTCGTCGCCGAACTCAACACCCGCCTGCCCTTCGACCTGGACGCCGCCCGCCGCCTGCTGGCCGAGGCCGGCTATCCCAACGGCTTCCGCCTGACCCTCTCCTGCCCCAACAACCGCTACGTGAATGACGAGGCGATCTGCACCGCCGCCGTCACCATGCTGCAGCGGGCGGGCATCCAGGCGCGGCTCGATGCCATGCCCTTCGGCCGCTTCCTGCAGCGCGGCGCCAACCGCGAATACAGCATGTATCTGCTGGGCTGGACGCCGGGCAATTTCGACATGTCCAACCCGGCACGGGAGCTGCTGGGTGAGGGCAGCTTCAACTGGGGCGGCTTCCGCGACGCCGAGATGGACGCCCTGGCCGCCGCCTATGGCCAGAGCACCGATCAGGCCGAACGTGCCCGCCTGGCCCGCGCCTACTGGACCCGCTTCCAGGAGCTGCTGCCGATGGTCCCGCTGCACCAGGAGCCGCAGGTCTTTGCCGTGCGCGAGACGGTGGCCGACTTCACCATGCGCGTGAACGAGGACCTGGAACTGCGCCACGTGCGCATGCGCCGCTGAAGGCAAGGCGCGGCTGCCGGGCCATCGCGCTTGGCAGCCGCGCCGTCTTGCGGCACAGCCGCAGGCCATGAAGATCCACGGCCGCACCTATCGCTCCGTCTGGCTGGACGAGGATGGCTGGGCGGTGCGCATCCTCGATCAGACCCTCCTGCCCTGGCGGGTGGAGGAATTGCGCCTGGAGACCGCCGAGCAGGCGGCGCGGGCGATCGTGACCATGCAGACGCGGGGCGCGCCTTTGATCGGGGCGGTGGCGGCCTATGGCGTGGCCCTGGCCATGCGCAGCCGGCCCGAAGCCCTGGCCGAGGCGGTGGCGATGCTCGGCGCAACGCGCCCGACCGCGGTCAATCTGCGCTGGGCGCTGGAGCGGATGACGGCACGGCTCACCCCCCTTCCGCCCGAGGCGCGTGCCGCCGCCGCCTATGCCGAGGCCGCCGCCATCGCCGAGGATGATGTCGAGACCTGCCGCCGCATCGGCCGCCACGGGCTGGCCCTGCTCGAGGAGATCGCGGCGCGCAAGGGATGCGTGAAGGTGCTGACGCATTGCAATGCCGGCTGGCTCGCCACGGTCGATTACGGCACCGCGCTCTCGCCCATCTATCAGGCGCATGATGCCGGGATCGCGGTGCATGTCTGGGTGGATGAAACCCGCCCGCGCAACCAGGGTGCGCTGCTGACCGCCTTCGAACTCGGGGCGCATGGCGTGCCGCATGCGGTGGTGGCGGACAATGCCGGAGGCCATCTGATGCAGCGCGGGGAGGTCGACATCGTCATCGTCGGCACCGACCGCGTGACCCGCCGCGGCGATGTGGCCAACAAGATCGGCACCTACCTCAAGGCGCTGGCGGCGGCCGACAACGGCGTGCCCTTCTGGGTCGCGA
Source organism: Rhodovarius sp. (assembly GCA_025057055.1). GTDB lineage: Bacteria > Pseudomonadota > Alphaproteobacteria > Acetobacterales > Acetobacteraceae > Rhodovarius. The sequence continues at coordinate 21,359 of JANWYF010000067.1, forward strand.
TGCCGCATTCCACCCTGGATACGCGGCTGACCGACGGTCTGGCCGAGATCCCGATCGAGGAGCGGGCGGCCGAGGAGGTGACGCATCTGACCGGTCCCGATGCCGAAGGCACGCTGCGCCGGGTGCAGGTGACGGCGCCGGGCAGCGGGGCAGCCAACCCGGCCTTCGACGTGACGCCGGCGCGGCTGGTGACCGGGCTGATCACCGAACGCGGCCGCTGCGCTGCGAGCGAGGAGGGGCTGCGCAGCCTCTACCCCGAACGGTTCTGAAGGCTCAGGCGCCGGGGCCGGGCGGTTGCGGGGCGGGGTGGGCAGGGGGCGGGGGCAAGACCACCACGCCCTCCCCGGCCTTGCCGTTCATCATCGCGGCGATATCGGCCCGCACCCGCGGCACCCGGCGGTAATACCAATGGTTCGGGTTGCCCTCGACCGGGTCGCGATCCTCCTCGAGCGTGGCGCTGCAATCGAGCCAGCGCAGCCCCGGCGTGCCCGGCGGAAAGCCGGCCCGTCCGAGGAAGCCCAGCCGCTCACGCCCATTGACCACAGGCAGCGCACTGGTCAGCAGCACGCTGTCGTTGCTGCTGTGCAGGATATGCAGCCGCCCGCCGATCCGGCGGGCCGTGGCGAGCCAGGGCGGCGGCTGGTCGCCCTTCACCGCATCGGTATCGGCAGCGATCAGGAAGATCTCGTCGAAGATCCGCACCGCCGGCGCTGCGGCATGGGCCAGCGCCACGGCCAGCAGCTCATTGCCCATGCTGTGCGCCATCAGGAAGACGCGCCGGCCCGGTCGCGGCGGGCCCAGCGCGGCGCGCAGGCGATCGATCGCCGACAGCAAGGCGGTGGCGGAGGCCCGGGCACGGGCCTGATCGGCCTTGTAGGCGCCGGTGAGGGGGAACTGGGCGGCCGTGGCGGCCGCTGTCGGGCCCGGCTTCTTGCCGGTGCGGGCTGCAGGACCCACCAGCTTGCCGTGCGAGGGCCAGGTGAAGACGACCACGCGCATGGCCGCCGCCACCCCGCCCTCTCGGCCGAACCAGTCGGCCAGGAAGGCGGCGCGGGCGATCGCATCGGCGAAAGGATTGGCGAAGCCATGGATGAAGAGAAGGAGGTGCGGCGCCGCGCGGATCACGCTCTCTTCCGCCGGACCGATGCCCGGCACGCCGGCGGGCATCAGCCGTATGATCTTGCCGCTGCCCAGCCCCTGCGGCGGCCCGACCACGGCGCGGCCCGACAGCAGCACCGATCCGGGCTGGGCCTGATAGGAGTCCGGACTTTCGGGCGGGCCCTGCAGCGCGCGGTTGGTGAGGAAGACGACCTCGGTCATCGGGCACCTCCGACCGCGGAGCATGGCATGGCGCGCCGGCCGGCGCAGGGGGCCTGCGTGACCGGGCCGCCGCCGCCACTCTGATCCGGGTCTCGGCCTCGGCCGGCCGGCGTTCGAAGAGCTGAGCGAGGCGCAGCACAGCCCGGCCATGGCTTCGACGTCGTGGTACCCCTCGCTGCCGCGGATGCGCACGCCCTCGCCTGCGGCCAAGATCCCCCCGCCGGCCTGCTGGAAGCTCGCGAGGTCGGTCTGCTGCTCGACGGGGTGGCCAATGCCGGCCTCGTGCGGGCGGTTGCCGCGCATGCCGCCACCTCGCCGGGCGGGGTGCCGGCGCAGGGTGGACCCGCCGGGGCTTGCGCGGCAAGGGCTGCGGCCAAGATCAGCGCCGTGTTCGGCGTCGTCTGGTTCAAGCGCGATTTGCGGGTGGCCGACCACGCGGCGCTCTCCGCCGCCGCGG
>JANWYF010000103.1 GCA_025057055.1 Rhodovarius sp.
GATGGGCGCTTCGCGCTGGACCGCGCTCTGGCCAGCCTGCCCGCAGATCCGCTGCGCATCGCCGCAGCCGGCCACAGTTTCGGCGCCTGGACGGTGCAGCACTGGCTTGGTCAGCGCGGGCTGCCGGGCCTGCCGCTGCCGCCCGAGCCCAGGATCCGGGCCGGCATTGCCCTCTCTCCGGTGCCGCCGCGTCGGCTCTCCCCCGCCTGGGCGATGGCGGGGGTGGATCGGCCGCTGCTGCATGTCACCGGCTCGCGCGACAGCAGCCCGCTCGAGGAGACCACGCCCGAACAGCGCACCCTCCTCTTCCGCCATACGCCCGATGGCGTGCCGGCGGCTCTGCTCTGGCTGGCCGGGGCGGGGCATATGGACTTTGCCGGTGTGGGGGCGGTGGGTGCTGCCTTCCGCCCGCGCATTGCGCTGGCCGCGGTGCTGTTCCTGCGCGCCGTGCTGCAGGGTGATCAGCAGGCACGCGGGCGGCTGCTCGCCGGCCTGCCCGGTCTGCTGCGCGAGGGCGACCGGCTGGAGACGCGCGCCCTGGCCTGAGGGGCCGGCGCTGACGGCGGGTCGTGCCGATGGGCAGCGGCTTATGCTGCCGAGGCGCCGCGACCACCGCCGGGCGCCGGCGCCCTCCCTGCTCTCGGCACCGGGCGGGGCAGGGGCGGGACCTAGCTTCTGAGCGGCACCGGCGTGGCGGCGGCGGGCCGGGCGGGTGCGGGCAGCAGCGCGGCGCTGGCCGTCTCGATCGCCTCCTCCAGCCGGGCGATCAGGGCATCGCGCGGCAGGCCCGGCGGCAGCGGCGGCAATACCCGCACCACGATGGTGCCGGGCCGCTTGAGGAAGGCGCGCCGCCCCCAGAACAGGCCGGAGTTGGTGGCCACCGGCACGACCGGCAGGCGCAGCGCCGCGGCGAGCGCCGCAACCCCCGGCTGATAGGGCAGCCGGCTGCCGGGGGCGGTGCGGGTGCCCTCGGGGTAGATGATGATCGATCGGCCCTCGGCCGCGCGTTGGGCTGCGATGCGCACCATCCGCCGCAGGGCCGCCCCACCGCCTGCGCGGTCGACCGGGATCATCCCCGCCCGTCGCGCGTGCCAGCCCCAGACGGGGATGGCAAGCAGCTCCCGCTTCAGGACGTAGCAGGCATCCGGCAGGGCGGAGAGCCAGAAGATGGTGTCGAAGGCCGACTGATGCTTGCTGGCGATGATCGCGGGTCCGGCCGGGATGTGTTCGGCCCCCTCCAGGCGCACGCGCAGATCCAGGATGCCGCGCATCAGCAGCAGCACGATCTGGGCATACAGCCGCAGCAGCCGCCGGATCACCCGTCGCGGCAGCGCGAGGGCGGGCAGGGCGGCCAGCGCCATCGCCGCCGTGGTGCCGAAGAAGGCCAGGTTGAAGAGCACGGAACGGAGCAGGATCACGGCAGCTGCCTCAGCCACAGGCGGACGGTGAGCTGCGCGGTGACCCATGCGACCAGCGCAGCGAGCGGGGGCAGGACGGACAGTCCGATCCAGGGCGGCGCGGCGGCGGGGCCGAGCAGGGGCGCCGCCAGGCGCCCGAAGAGCAGCAGCAGCGGCACCGCTGCCCCCGCCCCGAGCGCTGCGCCGAGGGCAGCGAGCCAGGCCAGCCGCGCGGCAAAACCGCCGGCGATGACGGAATCGGTGGCCCCGAGCCCGTGCAGGATGGCAATCGTCTCCCGCCGCGCGGCCAGCCCGGCGCGGGTGGCCACCGCGACCATCGCCGCCGCCACCGCCGCCACCAGCAGCAGCACGAGGGCCGAGAGCGCGCCCAACCCCTCGGCCAGGGCGAGCAGCCGCGCCACCAGCAGCCCATGTGCCTCGACCCTCGCGCCGGGCAGGCGGGCGGCGATCAGGGCCGGCAGCGCCTCGGCCTCAGGCCCGGCCGTGGCCAGGCGCAGCTCGAGAAGCGCGGGCAGGGCAAAGCCCTCGGCGCTGCCGATCCAGGGCGAGAGCAGGGCAGCGAGCCGCGCCCGATCGAGGAGTGTGGCCTCGGCCACGCCGGGTAGGCTGGCGATAAGGGCGCGCGCGGCCGCCGGATCGGCGGCGGGGGGGAGTTCGACGATCAGCGCCGCGGCCGCCCCCCCCTGCCAGCGCGCAGCCAGCGCCGCTGCCCCGAGCGCGGCGGCCATGGCGAGGGCGGCAAGCAACGCCATGGCCGCCACCAGCAGCGGCAGGAGCCGGTCCGACAAGGCGCGGTCGAGGCCGAGCAGATCCCGCCGGCGCCTAGCCATGGGCGACCACCCGTCCGCCCTCCAGCCGCAGGATGGGGGCCGGGAACTCGGCCGGCAGGCTGCTGCTGTGGGTGGCGACCACCACCGTGCTGCCCAGCCGGTGCATCTCCCGCAACAGGGCGATGACGCGGCGGGCCTGGGCCTCGTCGAGCTGCGCTGTCGGTTCGTCGGCGAGCAGCAGGGCCGGGCGAGCGATGACGGCGCGGGCCAGCGCGACACGCTGCTGTTCGCCGCCCGAGAGCGCCTCCGGGCGATCGTGCAGCCGGTGCGCGAGACCGACCCAGGCCAGGATCTCGCGCGCATCGGCGTCGATCTGCGCCTCCCGCCGGCCGGCGATGCGCAGGGGCAGGGCGACGTTGTCCAGCACATCGAGGTGGGGCAGCAGCCGCAGATCCTGGAAGATGACGCCGATGCGCCGGCGCAGCCCCGGCAACTCCCGCCGCCGGGCGCGGTGGATGGGGCAGCCGAGCACGAACAGCCGCCCCTCGCTCGGCCGCAGCGAGAGGTGCAGGAGCGACAGAAGCGAGGTCTTGCCCGCGCCCGAGGGCCCGGTCAGCCAGGTGAAGCTGCCCGGCGCCAGTTCGAGATCGATCTCGGAGAGGGCCGGCGCCTCCCCCGCACGGTAGCGCAGCGTGACCTGCTCGAGCCGGACCATGCCCCCCTTGTGCCAGGGGTGGGCGGTGGCGCAAGCGGGCGCCGTTCAGTCCCTGGTGAGGAAGCCGTGCTAGGGTTGCGCCATGCGTCTTGCCTGCCCTGCTTGCGCCGCCGCCTATGAGGTGCCCGATGCGCTGGTCGGCCAGGGGCGGCAGATCCGCTGCGCGCGCTGCGGCCATGTCTGGTTCGCTGCCCCTGCCCAGGCTCCGGCCGCGCCGGTGGCGGGCACGCCCACCCCGGCGGCCGAGCCGGTAGCGCCGCCGGCCCCGGACCCGGCGGTGATCCCGCCTGCCGTCCCTGCCGCGCCGGGCCCCGAGGGTTCCCCCGAAGCTGCGCCCGCCCCCGCCCCGGCGCCCATGGCGGTGGACAGCACCCCACCCCCCGTTCCGGCAGCCCTCGGTCTCGCCTGGGCCGGATCGGTTGCCCTGCTGGCCGGGCTGATCGCGGCGCTCTGGCTGGCGCGCCAGCCCCTCACCCAGGCTTGGCCGCCGCTCGCGCGGCTCTACGGCTGGTTCGGCGCCTGAGGCCCAGCCCACGGCACCGGCCTCTCCCGCGGGCGGCGGGCGGGGGATGCGCGCCCCCTCCACGCCCCGCCCGCGGAGGCAGGAGCTGGCGCCGACCGTAGCCGCCAGCCGGCATCCGGCCGCGGCCCCGGTCTCCCCCTACAGCGCCTTGTGAGAGCCGTCGCAGAGCACGCCGCGCTGGCTTCGCTTGCAGGCGCAGAACCAGACCTGCCCGCTGCGGCTGGCCTTGTACTCGACCGGCGAGAAACCGCTGCCCTTGTGGCTGCCGTCGCAGAAGGGCTGCTTCTTCGACCGGCCGCAGCTGCACCACCAGTAGGATTTGCCCTCCTCGACCGTAACGGCGATCGGTTCCTTGCCGGCGATCTCGGGTGTCGGTGTGCTCACATCCAGCCTCCTTCGCGCCTCTCGCCCGGCCTGGCGGCGGGTGTTCGGCCCTCTCCGGCCGATCTGGCACCTCTGCGGCCGCCTTCAGCACCGCAGCACAGGCCGCCCTGGTCAAGCATGCAGCGCCGCCGACCAGGGCGACATCGCATCGGTGATCCCGATGCGCTGCCCATCCCGCTGCAGGATCAGATTGGGGCAGGCGAAATTGACCGGCAGCACCGCGTGCTCGACCTCGGTCACCGCGGCATCCGCGGCCAGGGCGGCGATCACCTCGGGGCCCAGGCGCCGATCGGCCGTCACGCCTTCAGGGCCCGAGACGTCGATGCGCGGGTGATGCGCCGCCTCTTCCGGATCCATGCCGAAATCGGCGACGAAGGAGAGCATCTGGAAGACGCTCGCCATGATCCGCCGCCCGCCGGAGGCGCCGAGCGCGATCTCGGGCGCGCCGTCGCGCACCGCGATCACCGGGCACATGTTGCACAGCGGGCGCTTGCCGGGTGCGATCGCGTTGCGCGCCCCGGGCCTTGGGTCGAACCACATGATGCCGTTGTTCATCAGGATGCCGGTGGCCGGCAGCACCACGCGCGAGCCCATGGAGGAGAGCAGGGTGGTGGTCATCGCGACCATCATCCCGTCCCGATCCGCCACTGTCAGGTGGGTGGTGCAGGACTCCGCCGCCGCCGGTTCGGCATCGCCCAGACCCGCGAGGCGTTCGGCATAGGCGGCGCGCAGGATGCGGGCCAGATGCGCAAACCACGCCGCATCGGGCTTGGCAGCCCAGGGGGCGTCGCGCATCCCCTCCAGCACGCGCATCAGGGTGGGCGCGGCGGTCAGGCCATTGGCCAGCATCAGGGTGCGCCCGCCTCGCCAGGGGGCAGCCAGGGCGGGCAGCACCCGGGCGCGGCAGCCGGCCAGATCCTCGGCCGAGAGGAAGCCCTCCATGGCGGCGACATCGGCGGCGATGGCGCGCGCGATCTCGCCCTCGTAGAAATCGCGCAGCCCCGCCTGCTGCAGCCGCTCCAGCGTATCGGCGAGCCGGCCGAGCGGCAGGAAACCAGGCGCGCCCTGATAGGGCGGCACCGGCGGCAGCCCGCCGGGCAGATACATCCGCGCGCTTTCGGGATAGAGGCGCAGGATGGCCGCGCTCGAGGCGATCTTGAGGGTGGTGAACCAGTCCGCCGGCAGGCCGCGGCGGGCCAGCGCCACGGCAGGGGCCAGCACATCGCGGATCGGCAGACGGCCGTGCCGCTCATGCAGCAGGGCATAGCCCGCCACCGCCGAGGGGATGCAGAAGCTCTTCGGGCCGTGGACGTTGATGTCGCCCTCGACCTCCGGCCAGGCGAAGAGGTCGCTGGCCACCCGCCCGGTCAGCCGGAAGGCCGAGGGGTCGAGCCCGCGCGGGGCGATGGGGCCGAAATCGAAGGTCTCGGCCGGGCCGCCGGGGCGCATCACCTGCGCAAAGCCGATGCCGCCCAAGCCCGAGTTCCATGGCTCCACCGCGGCGAGGGCAAAGGCGGTGGCGACGGCGGCATCGGCGGCCGTGCCGCCCATGCGCAGCATCTCCACCCCCGCCTCGGCCGCGGCCAGCGCCTGGGCGGCGACGATGCCGCCCGGCCCGCGGGCGGAGGGCTTGCGCAGCAGCCAGTTCTGGCTCCGATGCGGCGGCGGGACATAGGCCATGGCGTTGCTCTCCCTCTCGCTCTCCTGCCCGGGTCGGGCGAGCATGGCGCGGGCGCAACCCCTTGGCCAGCCGCCCCTTTGCGCTTATCAGCCGGCGGTTGCCGCATGCGAGGGGGGGTGGGCATGATCGAGATCCACGGTCTGACGGTGGCAGAGGAGCTGGCCCGGTTCATGGCCGAGGAAGCCCTGCCCGGCACCGGCATCGGCCCCGACCGCTTCTGGGCGCAATATGCCGCCATCGTGAAGGAGATGGCGCCGCGCAACGCCGCCTTGCTTGCGGTACGCGATGCGCTGCAGGCCAAGATCGACGCCTGGCACCGCACCTTCCCCGAACGCCCGATCAACGCCGAGAGCTACACGCGCTTCCTGCGGGAGATCGGCTATCTGCTGCCCGAGGGGGAGGATTTCACCATCGAGACCGAGGGCGTCGACCCGGAGATTGCCGCCATCGCCGGGCCGCAGCTCGTCGTGCCTCTCTCCAACGCGCGCTACGCGCTCAATGCCGCCAATGCGCGCTGGGGAAGCCTCTATGACGCGCTCTACGGCACCGATGCCATCCCGGGCGAGCGCAAGCCGGGCTATGATCCAGAGCGCGGCAAGCGCGTCATCGCCTATGCGCGCGGCGTGCTCGACGAGATCGCCCCCTTGGCCGGCGGTGCCAGCCATGCCGATGCCCATGGCTATGCGGTGAGGGAGGGGCGGCTGCAGGTGCGGATGGACAGCGGCAGCCTCGGCCTTGCCGACCCCGGGCAGTTCGTCGGCTACCGCGGCGATCCCGAGGCGCCGAGCGCGGTGCTGCTGCGCCACCACGGGCTGCATGTCGAACTCGTCATCGACCGCAACCATCCGATCGGGGCGACCGACCTTGCCGGCATCGCCGATGTGGTGCTGGAGGCGGCGGTGACCACCATCCAGGACTGCGAGGACAGCGTCGCCGCGGTGGACGCGGCCGACAAGGTGGCGGTCTACCGCAACTGGCTCGGGCTCATGAAAGGCACGTTGACCGCCGAGTTCGAGAAGGGCGGGCGCATCATGACCCGCCGCCTGGCCGAGGACCGCCGCTACACCGCGCCCGACGGCACGGCCTTCACCCTGCCCGGCCGGTCGCTGATGCTGGTGCGCAATGTCGGCCACCACATGATGACCGACGCGGTGACCTGGAACGGCGCCGAGACGCCCGAGACCATCCTGGATGCGCTGGTGACGAGCCTCATCGCGCTGCACGACATCCGCGGCGCGCGGATGAACTCGCGCGCGGGCAGCGTCTACATCGTCAAGCCCAAGATGCACGGCCCCGAGGAGGTGGCCTGGGCGGTGGAGCTGTTCGGCCGCGTCGAGCAGGTGCTCGGCCTGCCGCACGCCACGCTCAAGATGGGCATCATGGACGAGGAGCGGCGCACCACCGTCAATCTCAAGGCCTGCATCCGCGAGGCCGCCGACCGCGTGGTGTTCATCAACACCGGCTTCCTCGACCGCACCGGCGACGAGATCCACACCTCGATGGAGGCCGGGCCGATGATCCGCAAGAACGACATGCGCGGCACGGCCTGGATCCGGGCCTATGAGGACTGGAACGTGGACATCGGCCTGATGTGCGGGCTGCGCGGCCGGGCGCAGATCGGCAAGGGCATGTGGGCGATGCCGGACCTGATGGCCGCGATGCTGCGGCAGAAGATCGCGCACCCGCTGGCCGGCGCCAACACCGCCTGGGTGCCCAGCCCGACGGCGGCGACACTGCATGCGATGCACTATCACCAGGTGGACGTGCCCAGGCTGCAGAAAAAGATGGAGCGCGAGCTGGCGCGGCAGGACGCGCGCGCGCTGCGCGAGGAACTGCTGGCCGGGCTGCTGACGGTGCCGGTGGCGGCCGAGCCGAACTGGAGCGAGGCCGAACG
>JANWYF010000118.1 GCA_025057055.1 Rhodovarius sp.
GCGGTTGCGCTCGCCGAGGATGGGCGCACCGCCCGGCACCTCATGTAGATAGATTTCGCTGCCGGGATCCCCGTTGAGGACGGTATTCTCCCCGCCCTCCTCATAGTTGAGCACGAAGGAGAGGGCGACGCGCGCCCCGCCTGGCCATTTGGGGTCCGGCGGCGTGGCGCCGTAGCCCAAAAGGTCGCGCGGATAGGCATCGCCCGGGGCCATGATGTGCGGAGGCTGCATGCCATTCCGCTTGCCCCCGGCGCCCCCGGCCCGTCAACCGTGGTGTTGCGCCAAGTCAAGGCGCGCCGACCGGCTGGCCTATAGAAAAAGATGCGCTGGCGCTGTCCGATGCGCCATCTGGAAGGGAGCTGTCACATGGCCTTGCCTTCGCTGTTCTCCTTCGGGCGGGGCGGCGATGCCGACCCGCTGGTCTCCCTGCGGCGGGAGATGGACCGTATGTTCCAGGAGATGACCCGCGGCTTCCCGGCGATGACCGCGGCGGGTTTCCTGAGCCCCAAGGTCAATCTGGTCGAGACCGAGGCCGGTCTGGAGCTGACGGCTGAGCTGCCGGGGGTCAAGCAGGAGGATATCAAGCTCGACCTCACCCAGGATGTCCTCACGCTCGAGGCCAGCACCGCCTCCGAGAAGGAGGAGAAGGACGAGAAGCGCCAGTATCACCTGATCGAGCGCTCCTCCGGCACTTTCCTCCGCCGCTTCGTCCTGCCCTTCGAGCCGGAGCCCGACAAGGTGACGGCGAGCTTCGAATCCGGCGTGCTCAAGGTGGTGCTGCCGCGCCCGGCGCAGGCCAAGAAGACCTCCAACCGCATCCCGATCCAGGGCGGCTGACCACCTCTGCCCCGCCGCGGCCAAGGTCGGCGCGGGCCGGCCTTGGCCCAAGGCCGCGGCGAAGAGAGGGCGGGGCGGCACCCCCGTCACGCGGCAGGGCGGCGGCTTGGTGGCTGGCCTCTCTATGCCGGCCCAGCGGGATACCACCGGCCTGCCCGTTCGTCGCCGTGGCGGAGAATGCGCGCAGCGCCCGGCGCGGCGGCGCTGGCCGCTGACGCCCGAAGCCGCTGGCCGCGGCCCAGCGGCGCACTACCACAGCGGGGGGGGGTGGCTCGGCCATCTTCGCCGAGGCTCGGGGCCCGGAAGATCCGCGTTCCGAGGATGCGTCGGCCCCCCTCAGCAGCGCAAAGGCGACCGGCCGGGCCGCGCCCTGGCTGGCCCGGCCGATCGCTGCCGCGGCCCGACCGCAAGGATGGCTGGCCCAGCTGGCGCCGCGGCGGTCTGCCCCCCTGCTCTGCCGCTGCCCCGCCCCCCTGCCCGCGCTACCAAGTGACGAGGGGCGGCAGCGACATCAGGATCGCCTCCGGATTGCCGCCGGTCTTGAGGCCGAAGACCGTGCCGCGGTCATAGAGCAGGTTGAACTCGACGTAGCGGCCGCGGCGCTGCAGCTGATGCGCCCGTTCGGCCTCGGTCCAGGGCTCGTGCATGCGCCGGCGCACCACCGGCAGATAGCCTTCCAGGAAGGCCTCTCCCACGTCGCGGGTGAAGGCGAAATCCTGCTCGATGCCGCGCCCGGGCGTGCGCTCGCCCAGCCAGTCGTAGAAGATCCCGCCCAGGCCGCGCGGTTCATTGCGGTGGGGCAGGAAGAAATACTCGTCGCACCACTGCTTGAAGCGCGGGTAGTAGCTCGGGTCGTGGCGGTCGCAAGCGGCCTTGAGGGCGGCGTGGAAGGTGGCCGCATCCTCCTGGCTGTGCGGGGCGTGAAGGTCCATCGGCGTGATGTCTCCCCCGCCCCCGAACCAGGCGCGGGTGGTGACGATGAAGCGCGTGTTCATATGGGCCGCCGGCACGCGGGGGCTGCGCATATGCGCCACCAGCGAGATGCCGGTGGCCAGGAAGCGCGGGTCTTCCTCGGCGCCGGGGATCTGCTTGCGGAAGTCCGGGCTGAACTCTCCCCAGACGGTTGAGCAGTTGACTCCGACTTTTTCGAAGACCCGGCCGCGCATCAGGCTCATCACGCCGCCCCCGCCGCCCTCGCGGCTCCAGGCGGTGCGGACGAAGCGGCCCGGCGGCAGATCGGCGTGCGGGCCGCTGGCCAGTTCGTCCTCGATCGCCTCGAAGGCGGCGCAGATCCGATCGCGCAAGGATTCGAACCACTGGCGGGCCGGCTCGATCATCGGATGTTCGGGCGGTGCGGTCATGTGGCGGCTGTCGGCCTCCCTTCTGGCGGGGGTGGCGGTTGTCAGTATCGGGATACTGCCGTTATACGCCTGGGCTTGCGAGGGGCCGGGGCACGCCTGCCCCTTGCGGTAGGCAAGGTTTCCGGCCCCATGCGGTGCCGGCATGGAGCGGGGAAGACACAGATGGCCGATACGGCTGCCCAGAGTGTTGCGCAGACGGGCACCAAGCGGGACTTCCTGAAGCTGACCGCCACCGCCTTCGCCGTGGTGGGGGTGGGCGCGATCGCTTGGCCCTTCATCGACTCCCTCAATCCGGCGCGCGATACCCTCGCCCTCGCCACGACCGAGGTCGATCTCGCGCCGATCCAGCCCGGCATGGCCGTGACCGTGATGTGGCGCGGCAAGCCGGTCTTCATCCGCCACCGCACGGAGCAGGACATCGCCGCCGCCCGGGCGGTCAAGCTGAGCGAACTCAAGGACCCCGCTACCGACGAAAGCCGGGTGCAGCGGCCGCAATGGCTAGTGATGATCGGGGTGTGCACGCATCTGGGCTGCGTGCCGCTCGGCCAGCGGCCGACCGACAACAAGGGCGATTTCGACGGCTGGTTCTGCCCCTGCCACGGCAGCCACTACGACACCTCGGGGCGCATCCGCCGCGGGCCGGCGCCTAGCAATCTCGAGATCCCACCCTACACCTTCATCAGCGACACGCAGATCAGGATCGGCTGACGGGGGAGCGATGGTCCCATCCCCCGCCCCGTTCCGCTGACGACGAAGGACAATCGCGCCATGGCGATCGGCCTGCACAAGAGCGAGATCAAGAACCCGGTCCTGCGCTGGGTGGATGAGCGGCTGCCCATCTTCACCATGCTCCACAAGGAGTATGGGACCTTCCCCACGCCACGCAACTTCAACTACTTCTGGAACTTCGGTGCGCTGGCCATGATCAACCTGTTGATCATGATCGCCACCGGCGTGTTCCTGGCGATGCACTACACGCCCCATACCGCCTACGCCTTCGACAGCGTGGAGCGGATCATGCGCGACGTGAACTACGGATGGCTGATCCGTTACGTGCACATGAACGGGGCCTCGATGTTCTTCATCGTGGTCTACATCCACATCTTCCGCGGTCTGTATTACGGCAGCTACAAGGCCCCGCGAGAGCTTCTGTGGATGCTGGGCGTGGTCATCTTCCTGCTGATGATGGCCACCGCCTTCATGGGCTATGTGCTGCCCTGGGGCCAGATGTCCTTCTGGGGGGCGACGGTCATCACCAACCTCTTCAGCGCCTTCCCGATCATCGGCGATGACATCGTCACCCTGCTGTGGGGCGGCTTCTCAGTCGACAATCCGACGCTGAACCGCTTCTTCAGCCTGCACTATCTGCTGCCCTTCGTGATCGTGGGCGTCGTCTTCCTGCATGTGGCGGCGCTGCACGTCACCGGCTCGAACAACCCGCTCGGCATCGAGCCCAAGGGGCCGCAGGACACCATCCCCTTCCACCCCTACTACACCATCAAGGACACGGTGGGCATCGTCGTCTACCTGATGGTGTTCGCCTTCCTCGTCTTCTTCATGCCCAACTATCTGGGCCACCCGGACAACTACATCCCGGCCAACCCGCTCTCCACCCCCGCGCATATCGTGCCCGAGTGGTACTTCCTGCCCTTCTACGCGATCCTGCGCGCGGTGCCGGACAAGCTGGGCGGCGTGGTGCTGATGTTCGGGTCGATCCTGATCTGGTTCTTCCTGCCCTGGCTTGACACCAGCAAGGTGCGCAGCATGCGCTTTCGGCCGATCGCTCGGGTGGCGCTGCTGCTGTGGGTGATCGCCTTCTTCGTGCTGATGTATTGCGGCTCGAAGCCGGCAGAGCAGCCCTATGTGCTGATCAGCCAGATCGCGACCGCCTATTACTTCGCGTATTTCCTGGTCATCCTGCCCGCCCTCGGCAAGCTCGAGAAGCCCTTGCCGCTGCCCGAGAGCATCAGCCGTGCGGTGCTGGGCGAGAAGGCGCTGGGCGGCGGGCCGCTGCCGGCCAGCGCTGCGGCGATGCCGATGGAGAAGGCCTGAATCATGACGCGCATCCTTACGGCCCTCGGCCTTCTGGCCGGTCTGACCTTGGCCTCCACCCCGGCCCTGGCCGCGGGGGAGGCCCGCCCGCCCCGCGACGGCCACTTCAGCTTCGCCCACATCTTCGGCACCTTCGACCGGGCGGCGGCGCAGCGCGGCTTCCAGGTCTACAAGGAGGTCTGCGCAGCCTGCCACAGCATGCGGCTGCTCTCCTTCCGCAACCTGCTCGAGATCGGCCTGAGCGAGCAGCAGGTGCGGGCCATCGCCGCCTCGGTCGAGGTGACCGACGGCCCGAACGAGGAAGGGCAGATGTTCCAGCGGCCCGGCCGGCTCTCCGACCGCTTCCCCAGCCCCTTCCCCAATGAGCAGGCCGCACGGGCGGCCAACAACGGCGCCTATCCGCCGGACCTGTCGGTCATCATCAAGGCGCGGCACAACGGGGCGAACTACGTCTATTCGCTCCTCACCGGCTATCAGGACCCGCCCCCCGGCGTGCAGCTGGGCGATGGCATGCATTACAACCCCTATTTCCCGGGCGGCCAGATCGCGATGGCCAGCGTCCTCAACGAGGGGCAAGTCGAGTTCGCCGACGGCACGCCCGCCACGGTCGACCAGATGGCGCGCGATGTGGTCACCTTCCTCGCCTGGGCGGCCGAACCCGAGACCGAACAGCGCCGCCGCATGGGCATTCGGGTCATGATCTTCCTGGCGGTGGCCGGCGTCCTCGCCTATGGGGTCAAGCGGCGGGTGTGGGCCGAACTCAAGACCAAGCCGGCCTGAGCTCCCCTCCGAGCGCCATCCCGCCCCGCAGGCGCCCGCCTGCGGGGCTTTTTCACGAGGGCAGCATGAGCGAGACGATCGAACCCGTGATCGGCCTGATCGGCGGCTCCGGCCTCTATGACATAGAGGGGCTCGAGGACCGCGAGTGGCGCCGCATCCACACCCCGTGGGGAGAACCCTCGGATGCGCTGCTCTTCGGCCGGCTCGGCGGGGTGCGCTGCGTCTTCCTGCCGCGCCATGGCCGCGGCCATCCGCGCCCGCCCTCCGCCTTGAACTACCGCGCCAATATCGATGCGCTGAAGCGGGCCGGGGTGACCGAGATCATCTCCCTCTCCGCCGTCGGCTCTCTCAAGGAAGAATATCCGCCCGGCCATTTCGTTCTGGTCGACCAGTTCATCGACCGCACCTTCGCCCGGGAGAAGAGCTTCTTCGGCACAGGCTGCGTGGCCCATGTCTCGATGGCCGACCCCACCTGCGGGCGGCTGATGGATGCGCTGGAGCAGGCGGGCCGCAGCCTCGGCCTGCCGATGACCCGCGGCGGAACCTATCTCGTGATGGAGGGCCCGCAGTTCTCGACCCGGGCGGAATCCCTGCTCTACCGGCAATGGGGCTGCGACGTGATCGGCATGACCAACATGCCCGAGGCCAAGCTCGCCCGCGAGGCGGAGCTCTGCTACGCCACCGTGGCCATGGTCACCGACTATGACTGCTGGCACCCCGAGCATGACCATGTGACCGTGGAGCAGGTGGTGCGCGTCCTCTCCGCCAATGCCGAGAAGGCACGCGCCCTGGTCCGCGCTGTGGTGCCCCTGCTCGGCACACGGCGCGGGCCCTGCCACCGCGGCTGCGACCGGGCGCTGGAACATGCGCTGATCACCGCCCCCGACCGGCGCGACCCCGACCTCCTCGCGCGGCTGGATGCGGTGGCCGGCCGGGTGCTCGGCTGAAGGCGCGGGGGGCCGCCGGGGCGGCAGGGCCTCCCCGGCACCCCTTCCCCGGGCGGCAGCGTGCGGCGGCCGGGCGGCGGATCGCCCGCCCGCCGGACGAGCACGACCGCTTCAGGGAAGCGGGCGATTGGCCCGCGCCAGGACTGCCTCGAACAGCACCTGGCAGCCGGCCTCGGCCTCTTCCGGGTGGATGCTCTCGGCCTCGTTGTGGGAGAGGCCATCCCGGCAGGGGGTGAAGATCATCGCCGTCGGCACATGCCGGGCGACATAGCAGGCATCATGGCCGGCGCCGCTGACGATCTCGCGCGCCGGCAGGCCGAGCCGCGCTGCCGCCTCGCGCACCAGGGCGATGCAGCCGGGGTCGAAGGGCTGGGCCGGCAGGCGGAAGAGCTCGGTGAGCTGCCAACGGCAGCCCGCCGCCGCAACCAGCGGAGCCGCGCCGGCCTCGAACTCCGCGGCCATGCCGGCCACCTCCTCGGCGGAGGGGTGGCGGAACTCCACGCTGCAGCGCACCTCGCCCGGGATCACGTTGCGGCTGTTGGGCAGCACCTGCACGAAGCCCACGGTGCCGCGCCCCTCCTCGCCGCGGCGGCGCATGATCCGCTCCACCAGATCGACCACGCGCGCCAGCGCCACCAGCGCATCCCGCCGGGCCGAGGGCGGCGTGGTGCCGGCATGCGCCTCCTGGCCCAGGATCTGGGCATCATACCAGACCTGGGCCTGGGCACCGGTGACGATGCCGATCATCTTGCCCTCGCGCTCCAGGATCGGCCCCTGCTCGATATGGAGCTCGAAATAGGCATCGGCCGGGAAGGGGCGGGCGGGGACCGTTCCGCGATAGCCGATGGCGGTCAGTGCCTCCTCCACGCGCACGCCTTCGGCATCGGTCAGGGCATAGGTCTTCTCGAGCGGGAAAATGCCCGCCCAGGTCCCGCTGCCAAGGAGGGAATGGCCGAAGCGGCTGCCCTCCTCATCCGTCCAGTTGACCACTTCGATCGGTGCTTCGGTGACGATGCCGAGCTCATCCAGGGTGCGGATGACCTCGAGCCCCGCCAGTACCCCGAGCGCCCCGTCGAACTTCCCGCCCGTCGGCTGGCTGTCGAGATGGCTGCCGATCAGCACCGGCGGGCGGCCGGGGTCGCGCCCTTCGCGCCGGGCGAAGATATTGCCCACCTCATCGACCCGCACGGCCAGCCCGGCCGCCTCGCACCAGTTGCGGAACAGGTCGCGCGCCTGCCGGTCAGTATCGGTCAGGGTTAGGCGCTTGACCCCACCCTTGGGGGTGGCGCCGATCCGGGCCATGGCCATCAGACTGTCCCAGAGGCGGGCGCCGTTGATACGCCGGTTGGTGCCGGCGGGAATGCTGCTCTCCATGGCCGGGTTATTCCCCCGCCGGGCTCAGGCGTCCAGCACCTCCCCATCCGCCAGGGCTTGCAGCGCGGCAATGTTGGGGAGCTCGACCCGGTTGCCGCCCGGTTCGCGCACCAGGCCGCGGCGGCGCAGTGCGGAGAAGGCGCGGCTGACCGTCTCCAGGGCCAGGCCGAGCAGATCGCCAATCTCGGCCCGCGTCATCGGCATCTCGAAGGCCTGGGGGGAGGCGCCGCGCGCCTTCTGGGCTTGCGCCAGCGAGAGCAGGAAGGCGGCCACGCGCTGTTCGGCCTGGCGGCGCCCGACCGTCACGAGCTGTTCCTGGGTGGCGGCCAGTTCCTGCGCGCAGAGGTCGATCAGGCGCCGCTGCAGCACCGGGTAGCGAGCCAGCATCGCCTCGAAATCCCGGCGGGAGACCCGGCAGATCACGCCATCGGTCAGCATCTCCGCATCGGCGATGAAGCAGGGGCCGGTGGTGAAGCCCAGCATGTCGCCATCGAAGCGAAAGCCGAGCACCTGCTGCTTGCCGTCGGGCAGCTGGCGCGAGAGCTTGGCGGTGCCGCGGACCAGCATCACGATGTGCGTCGCCTCATCGCCTTCGCGGAACAGCACCTCCCGCGCGGCCACGCTGCTGCGCCGCGTCTCGTGCGACATCTCGTCGAGCCCGGCGATATCGAGTGCGGCGCAGATCCCGGCGACGCGGCTTCCGCATTTCGTGCAGGCCGCCGGCGCCGCGGATTGCACACGCCCCGGCCGCGTCAGGTCGAGCGGATTCACCGACGTCTCTCCTCAACCACTGCGGTGAGGATAGGCGCGGATCGCAGCGAGGCTCAAGCGTTACCTCGCCGCCTCTTCATGGGCGAAACGAACCTGGGCGCGCGCCTTGGCCCGTCAGTGGCGGCCGGCCTGCTCCTCCTCGTCGAAATGGCGCTTCACCACGCCCCAGGCGGAGAGGAACCCGAAGGCCATCAGGACGAAGCCGAAGAACTGGAAATAGCCCGCTCCCCAGGCCGCGGCCATCAGGCCGAAGAGCACGACCAGGGCGTAGAAGCCGATGAAGAAGATGCGCGGTGCAGTCATGGGCGGTGCTTCCCGTCATGCAGGTCGTCGTCGAACAGGATCCGGGCGGCGGCACCGTCCAGATC
>JANWYF010000126.1 GCA_025057055.1 Rhodovarius sp.
CGAACGATCTCTCGAGCCCGCGCATCGCCCGCCATCTGCCTCGCTTCGCCGCCGCGCGCCCGCCCGCCCCGCCCGACTGGGGCGACTGGCCCGCCCTGCTGGCGGATTCGGCCGGGGCGGCGGCGGAGGCGCTCAACATCCCCCCGCTCGGCGGCTTCGGCACCGTGTGCAGCTCGCTGCTGGCGCTGGGCGCCGCGGGCGAACGCCTCTGGCATTTCGCGGCCGGTCCGCCCGACCGCATGCCCTTCCTGCCCCTGCCGCTCGACTGACCCGCGTGGCACGCATGGGCAAGCCTTGCTATATGAAGAAGGCATTCTGCTTTCCCACCAAGGACCCGCCGCCATGGCTCGCCGCCGCCAGCTCTATGAGGGCACGGCCAAGATCCTGTGCGAGGGCCCCGAGCCCGGCACCCTCGTGCAGTATTTCAAGGACGACGCCCCCGCCTTCAACGCGCAGAAGCGCGGCACCATCACCGGCAAGGGCGTGCTCAACAACCGCATCAGCGAATACCTGATGCAACGGCTGGGGGAGATCGGCATCCCCACGCACTTCATCCGCCGCCTCAACATGCGCGAACAGCTGGTGCGGGAAGTCGAAATCATCCCGCTTGAGGTGGTGGTCCGCAACATCGCTGCGGGCAGCCTCTCGACCCGCCTCGGCATCCAGGAGGGGACGCGTCTGCCGCGCTCGATCATCGAATACTACTACAAGAACGACGAGCTCGGCGACCCGATGGTGAGCGAGGAGCACATCACCGCCTTCGGCTGGGCCAGCACCCAGGACATCGACGAAATCGTGCAGCTCTCGCTGCGGGTGAACGATTTCCTGACCGGCCTGTTCCTGGGCGTCGGCATCACCCTGGTCGACTTCAAGCTGGAGTTCGGGCGCGTCTACGACAACGACGAGATGCGCATCGTGGTGGCCGACGAGATCAGCCCCGACAATTGCCGGCTGTGGGATACCAAGACCGGCGAGAAGATGGACAAGGACCGCTTCCGCCGCGACCTCGGCCGCGTGGAGGAAGCCTACCAGGAAGTGGCGCGCCGACTCGGCATCCTGCCCGAAGCTGGCATCCGCGACCTCAAGGGGCCGGAGACCATGCAATGATGCTGCGCGTCACGGTCATGCCCAAGCCCGGGGTGCTTGACCCGGAGGGCCGTGCGATCCGCCAGGCGTTGGGGCATCTCGGCCTGGATGCGGTGCGCGAGGTGCGGGCCGGCAAGGTCATGCTGCTCGACGTCGCGGCGGATGATCCCGCCGCGGCGCGCGCGCTGGGCGAGGAAGCAGCGCGCAAGCTGCTCGCCAACACCGTGATCGAGAGCTTCACGGTCGAGGTGCTCTAGCCCTTGCGCGCGCTGAGCCTTCGGGCCTTCCTGGCCTTCTCGGCCGCTGTGACGCTGTTGAGGCTGGTCTGTGCGCTGGCCTTCCTGATCGCAGGCCCCGGCTTCAGCGGGCCTTACGCCATGGCTGAAGCCGCCTTCGTGCTGGCCAAGGCGATCCTCGGCGGGCTGTTCTGGTTCATCTCCTTCCCCTTGGAGGGCTGGCGCGATCCGCTCGGCTGGCTGTTCTATCCGTGGCGGTGAAGGCCTCCCTGCTCCTGATGGCGGTCTTGACCGTGCTGGTGGCCATGCTGCTCGCCTGGCGCGAGCAGCGGCGGCCGCAGCCGGCCGCCCTTCCGGTGCAGGGCTGGATCGGGCGGCAGAAGCGCCGGCTCAACCGCTGGGTCAGCGCCGCTGCGATCGCTGCCGTGCTCACCCTCTCGGTCCTCGGCGGGCTGCAGTGGTTGCGCTTCCTGACCGAATGATGCGACACTGCCAGCCGGAGGCCGGATATGCTGCCCAGCATCTCCATCCTGCTCTTCTTCCCGGTCATTCCCGTCATGGTCATGGGAGGTGTGCTGGCCGGCATGGCAGTGGCGGCGGTGCCGATCCTCTGGATCCTGCTCTGGCTCACCCCGCCCGCCTGGTGGCGCGACATGCCCCTGGCGGTCCTCTTTCCGGCCTGCATGCTGCTTGTGCCACCCCTCTTGATCGCCGCGGTGATGGGGGCGGCCGTCGCCTCCCCGCCGCGCGAGCTGGCGCCGATCGAGAAGCCCTCGCTCGAGGAGGTGCGCGAACGCCAGGCGCTGTTCCGCCACCTGCTGCCGGCGCGTTCGCTCGACCCCGTGCCCCAGGACTGACCCGATGAAGGCTGCGATCATCGTCTTTCCCGGCACCAACCGGGAACGCGACATGGCCATGGCCCTCGCCGCCGGCAGCGGAGAGGCCCCGCAGATGCTCTGGCACCAGGAGAGGAGCCTGCCGCCCGGCCTCGACCTGGTCGTGCTGCCCGGCGGCTTCTCCTATGGCGATTACCTGCGCAGCGGCGCGATCGCGGCCCGTTCCCCCATCATGGATGCGGTGCGCGATTTCGCCGCGCGCGGGGGGTATGTGCTGGGCGTCTGCAACGGCTTTCAGATCCTGACCGAGGCCGGGCTGTTGCCCGGGGCGCTGCTGCGCAACATCACGCTGCGCTTCCTGGCCAGGGATTGCTGGCTGCGCGTCGAACGGACCGATACCGTCTTCACCCGCGGCTTTGCCCCGGGAGCCGAATTCGCGGCCACCCTGGCGCATGGCGATGGCAACTACTACGCCGATGCCGAGACCCTGGCCATGCTGGAGGGGGAGGGCCGCGTCATCTTCCGCTATGCGCGCGACAATCCGAACGGCAGCGCCCACGCCATCGCCGGCATTTGCTCCGCCAACCGGCGGGTGCTCGGGCTGATGCCGCATCCCGAGAACTGCGTGGATCCCTTAACCGGCGGCGATCAGGCTTTGCCCATGTTCCGCGGCTTGGCCGAGGCCTTCGCCCTCTCTTGACCGCCCCGCGGCTTGGCCCAATAGCCGCGGCGAGCCCAAGGGAGCCCCGAGCATGCCCGCCACCTATCACCTGCCCGCCACGCCGCAAACCGTGCGCTTTGGCATCTTCGATGCCGCCTTCCCCCCGGTGCTGACCGTCGAGAGCGGCGATGTGGTGGTCATGGAATGCGTCTCCGGCGGGCCGGAGGCGATGCCGCCGGCCGATGCGGGCCTGGCGATCCCGCCTGCCCTCGCGGCCATCCACGCCGCGCAGCTGCCGCGCCTCGGGCCGCATATCATCACCGGGCCGGTGGCGGTGAAGGGCGCCATGCCGGGCGATGTGCTGCGGATTGACATCGAGAAGATCGAGCTCGGCGCCGATTGGGGCTTCTGCGGCTTCCGCCCCCTGGCCGGCACCCTGCCCGAGGATTTCCCCTATCGGCGGATGCTGCATATCCCGGTCGATCGCAGCGCGGGCACCTGCCGCCTGCCGATGGGCGGGGGCATCACCCTGCCGCTTTCGCCCTTCTTCGGCGTGATGGGCGTGGCCCCACCCGCCGAATGGGGCGCGATCTCGACCAAGGAGCCGCGCGCGCATGGCGGCAATCTGGACAACAAGGAGCTGGTCGAGGGGACGAGCCTGTTCCTGCCGGTGCATGTCCCGGGCGCGCTGTTCAGCGCGGGCGACGGGCACGGTGTGCAGGGCGATGGGGAGGTCTGCATCAACGCGCTGGAGATGTGCCTGACAGGCCATTTCCGCCTGACCCTGCTCAAGGACGAGAGGCTCTCCTACCCGCGGGCGGAGACGCCCACGCACTACATCACCATGGGCATGCATGAGGATCTGGACGAGGCGATGAAGCGCGCCCTGCGCGAGATGATCGCCTTCATCACCGCCCGCAGCAACCTCAGCGCCGCCGACGCGTATCAGTTCTGCTCGCTGGCGGTGGACTTCCGCGTGACCCAGACCGTGAACGGCGAGAAGGGCGTGCACGGCATGCTGCGCAAGGGGTTGCTGTTCTGAGGCAAGCCTCCGCCGCGCCCGGCCGCGGCGGAGTCGCGAAGATCGCCGCGAAGGGGAGAGGCATGGCCGAGACGATCCTGCAGCTGCTGACCGGGGCCGAGGATGCGCCCGCCATCGGCGCGCCCGACCGCGCGCCCCTCACGCACGGCGCGTTGCGCCGCCTGGTGCGCGAGACGGTGGCCAGGCTGAATGGCCTGGGCATCGGCCGCGGGGATCGGGTGGCGATCGTGCTGCCCAATGGGCCGGAAATGGCCGCGGCCTTCCTCGCGGTGGCGGGCGGTGCCGTCACCTGCCCGCTCAACCCGGGCTATCGGGAGGAAGAATTCGCCTTCTACATGGAGGATCTGCGCGCCCGCGCGCTGATCGCCCTGCACGGGCAGGACAGCCCCGCGCGCGCCGCGGCGGAGAAGCTCCATATCCCGGTGCTGGAGCTGATCCCCGGCGAAGCGGCGGGCAGCTTCACCCTGGCCGGCGGCAGCCCGGCTGCGGCGGCCATGCCCGGCCTCGCCGAACCTGAGGATGTGGCGCTGGTGCTGCACACCTCGGGCACCACCTCGCGCCCCAAGATCGTGCCCCTGCTGCAGCGCAACCTCTGCGCCTCGGCCCGGCACATCATCGCCACCCTCAGGCTCTCGCCGGCCGATTCCTGCCTCAACATCATGCCGCTGTTTCACATCCACGGGCTGGTGGCGGCGACCCTGGCCAGCATCGCGGCCGGCGGGCAGGTGATCTGCACGCCCGGCTTCAACGCGCTGCGCTTCTTCGCCTGGCTCGATGCGCTGCGGCCAAGCTGGTACACGGCGGTGCCCACGATGCACCAGGCCATCCTGGAGCGCGCCAAGCGCAATGCCGAGATCATCGCCCGCGCGCCGCTGCGCTTCATCCGCTCCTCCTCGGCCTCCCTGCCGCCGCAGGTGATGGCCGAACTCGAGGCCACCTTCGGCTGCCCGGTGATCGAAAGCTACGGCATGACCGAGGCGGCCCATCAGATGGCGAGCAACCCCCTGCCCCCCGCCCCGCGCAAGCCGGGCAGTGTCGGCATCGCCGCCGGGCCCGAGATCGCGATCATGGACGAGGAGGGCCGCCTGCTCCCGCCCGGCTGCCTGGGCGAGGTGGTGATCCGCGGCCCGAACGTGACCCCCGGCTACGAGAACAACCCGGATGCCAACCTCAAGGCCTTCGCCCATGGCTGGTTCCGCACCGGCGATCAGGGCGTGCTGGACGAGGATGGCTATCTGCGCATCACCGGCCGCCTTAAGGAGATCATCAACCGCGGGGGCGAGAAGATCAGCCCGCTCGAGGTGGATGAGGTGCTGATGGACCACCCCGCGGTGCAGCAGGTGGTCACCTTCGCGGTGCCGCATCCCAAGCTCGGCGAGGAGGTCGGCGCGGCGGTGGTGCTGCGCG
This sequence comes from Rhodovarius sp., assembly GCA_025057055.1. Classification (GTDB taxonomy): domain Bacteria; phylum Pseudomonadota; class Alphaproteobacteria; order Acetobacterales; family Acetobacteraceae; genus Rhodovarius. The sequence continues at coordinate 5,269 of JANWYF010000126.1, forward strand.
AGGGCGCCTCCTGCACCGAGGCCGAGCTGCGCGACTTCGCCCGCGCGCGCCTGGCCGATTTCAAGGTGCCGCGGCATGTCGTCTTCCTGGCCGAAATCCCGAAGGGCGCGACGGGCAAGCTGCAGCGCATCGGGCTGGCCGAGAAACTGGGGCTGTCCGCATGAAAATCTGCATCTTCGGCGCCGGGGCGATCGGCGGCTTCCTGGCCGGGCGGCTGGCGAAAGCCGGCAGCGCCGAGGTCTCGCTCGTCGCGCGCGGGCCGCACCTCGCTGCGATCCGCGAACGCGGCCTGACCCTGCGCGAGGGCGGGGAGGAATACGTCACCCATCCCCGCGCCGCGGCCGATGCCAGTGAGCTCGGGCCGCAGGACTATGTGGTGATCACCCTGAAGGCGCATGCGGTGCCGGGGGTGGTCCCGGCCGTCCAGCCCCTGCTCGGGCCGGAGACCGCGATCGTGATGGCGGTCAACGGCGTGCCCTGGTGGTATTTCTACGGCCTGCCGGGCCCGTGGCGCGACATGCGCCTCTCCTCCATCGATCCCGGCGATGTGCAATGGCAGGGCTGGGGGCCACAGCGCGTCATCGGCTGCGTCGTCTACCCCGCGGCCGAGGTGCGCGAACCCGGCGTGATCGAGGTGATCGAGGGCGACCGCTTCACCCTGGGCGAACCGGACGGGTCGCGCTCGGAACGGGTGGTGAGGCTGGCCGAAGCGCTGATCGCCGCCGGGCTCAAGGCCCCGATCCGTCCGCGCATCCGCGACGAGATCTGGGTCAAGCTGTGGGGCAACCTCTCCTTCAACCCGATCTCGGCGCTCACCCACGCCACGCTCGAGCAGATCGTGGGCGATCCCGGCACCCGGGCGGTGGCCCGCGCGATGATGCTCGAGGCTCAGGAGATCGCGGAGAAGCTCGGCGTCCGCTTCCCGATCACCGTCGACAAGCGCATCGAGGGGGCCGGTGCGGTCGGCGCGCACAAGACCTCGATGCTGCAGGATCTGGAGCGCGGGCGGCCGATGGAGCATGAGGCGCTGGTCGGCGCCGTGGCCGAGCTCGGTCGCATCACCGGCACGCCGACGCCGATCATCGATACCGTGCTCGCGCTGATCCGCCTGCGGGCGCAGACCGCCGGCCTCAGCTGATCCCGCGCACCACTGGCAGGTCGAGCTCGCGCAGCTTCTTGCGCAGCGTGTTGCGGTTGAGGCCGAGCATGGCCGCGGCCTTGATCTGGTTGCCGCGGGTGGCGGAGAGGGCAAGCCGCAGCAGGGGCCGCTCGACCTCGGCGATCACGCGCTGGTGCAGGTCGCGCACCGGCACGCCATCCTTGTGGGCCGCGATGAAGGCGCGCAGGTGCCGCTCGACGGCCTGCTCCAGCGTCTCCACGGCGCGCGGAGTGCCCTCCAGGCTCACCTCGGCCTCGGCCAGTTCGGCATCGACCGCGGCCTCGTCGATCGTCTCCTGCGGATAGAGGGCAGCCAGGCGGCGCATCAGGTTCTCGAGCTCGCGCGCATTGCCGGGCCAGGAATGGCGCTTGAGGCGTTCCATCGCCGCCGGCGTGAGCTGCTTGGCCGGCAGCCCGGCTGCCTTGGCGCGATCCAGGAAATGGCGCGCAAGCAGCGGGATGTCCTCGATCCGCTCGCGCAGCGGGGGCAGGCGGATCGGCACCACGTTGAGGCGATAGAAGAGATCCTCACGAAACAGGCCGGCGCGGATCGCCGCCCGCAGGTCGCGATGGGTGGCGGCGATGATGCGGACATTGGCCTTGATCGGCGTGCGCCCGCCGACGGTGGTGAACTCCCCCTCCTGCAGCACGCGCAGCAGCCGGGTCTGCGCCTCGGGCGGCATGTCGCCGATCTCGTCGAGGAAGAGCGTGCCGCCCGCGGCCTGCTCGAAGCGGCCGATGCCGCGCGTCAGCGCCCCGGTGAAGGCGCCGCGCTCATGGCCGAAGAGTTCGCTCTCGATCAGCTCGCGCGGGATCGCCGCCATGTTGATGGCCACGAAGGGCCCCTGCCGGCGCTTGCCGTAATCGTGGAGCGCGCGCGCCACCAGCTCCTTGCCGGTGCCGCTTTCGCCGGTGATCATCACCGTCAGATCGGTGGTGGTCAGGCGCGCCACCGTCCGATAGATCTCCTGCATCGCCGGGCTGCGGCCGATCAGGGGCAGCTTCTCGGCGGGTGCTTCCTCCTCGGCCGGCGGGGTCTCGGGCGGGCGGGCCAGCGCGCGTTCCACCACCGCGAGCAGCTCCTTCAGGTCGAAGGGCTTGGGCAGATATTCGAAGGCGCCGCGCTGGGCTGCCTTGACCGCGGTGGTGAAGGTCGATTGCGCGCTCATCACCACCACCCGCAGATCGGGCCGCACCCGCTTCATCCGCGGCAGCAGGTCCAGGCCGTTCTCATCCGGCATCACCACATCGGTGATCACCAGATCCCCCTCCCCGTCCTCGACCCAGCGCCAGAGGGTGGAGGCGGAAGAGGTGGTCCGCACGTGATAGCCCGCGCGCGTCAACGCCTGGGAGAGCACCGTGCGGATCGCGCGATCGTCGTCGGCGACCAGGATGGAACGCGTCTCGCTCATGCAGCCTCGTCCGAGCTTGTCTCGCCGGGTGGGGGCACCGGCAGGGAGATGCGGAAGATGGTGCGGCCGGGGCGGCTGTCGCACTCGATCAGCCCGCCGTGGTTGGCGACGAGCTTGGCCACCAGCGCCAGCCCGAGCCCCTGCCCGCCGCGCTTGGTGGTGACGAAGGGCTCGAACAGGCTCGAGCGGATGTGCTCGGGAATGCCGGGCCCGTTGTCGCGCACGATGACTGTGAGCGGCAGGTGCACGCGCTCGGCGCTGCCGGGGACGGCGATGCGCACGCCGTGGTGATAGGCGGTGGCGAGGTGGATCTCATTGCCCACGCCGGATTGCGTGATCGCCTCGGCCGCGTTCTTGACCAGGTTGAGCAGGATCTGGATCAGCTGGTCGCGGTTGCCCCACACCGGCGGCAGCGACGGGTCGTATTCCTCGCTGAAGCGGAGATGCGCGGCGAAGCCGGACTGCGCCACCCGCTTCACGTGGTCGAGCACGCGGTGGATGTTGATCGCCTCGCGCTCGATCGGCCGGTCGGAAAACATCTCCATCCGGTCGATCAGCTTGCGGATGCGGTCGGCCTCATCCTGGATCAGCTGCGTCAGTTCCTGATCGGCCGGGCCCACGCTCTGCTCCAGCAGCTGTGCAGCCCCCCGGATGCCGGAGAGGGGGTTCTTGATCTCATGGCCCAGCATCGCTGCCATCGCGGTCGCCCCGCGCGCGGCGCCGAGGAAATTGAGCTGCCGATCGAGCATCGCGGCCTTGGAGCCATCAGCCAGCACCAGCACCACCCAGCCCGGGTTGTCATGCAACGGCGCGCCATGGGCCGAGACGCCGTGGCGGGAGAGGCGCGGGCTCTCGAGCGACATGTCGTGATCCGCCACCGGCGCATCCTGCCGGCGGATCTGGCGCAGCAGGGCGAAGAGGCGCGAATCCTCCGGCAGGAACTCGCAGAGGGAGGTGCCGAGCAGGGTCGCCGCCGATTGCTGGAAGAACTGCTCGGCCGCCGGGTTGGCGAAGCGGAAGCGGTCTTCGGCGTCGAGGGCGACCACCGGCAGCGGCAGGCAGGAGAGGATGAGCAGCGCGTCCGGCGGATTCTGGCGGATCGGGTCGCGGCGGCTGAGCAGGCTGGTGATGCGACCGGAGCTCATGCCGCCATCCGCTCGGGTGCGGCTTGCTCGATCAGCGGGCGGAAGAAGGCTTCCATCAGCGCCTCCGCCTCTGCCGGGCTGTCCACCGCATTGACCGCGGCGCGGAACTCGGCACTGCCGCGCAGGCCCTTCGAGTACCAGGCGAGGTGCTTGCGCGCGACGCGCACGCCGGTCTCCACCCCGTAGTGGGAGAGCATGGCGCGGTAGTGGCGCAGCATGATCGCGTATTGCTCGGCGAGGTCGGGCTCAGGCAGGCGTTCGCCGGTCCTCAAGTAGTGAGCGACCTGGCGGGGGAACCAGGGCCGGCCGTAGCAGCCGCGCCCGATCATCACGCCGTCGGCGCCGGAACGGCGCAGCGCCTCGGCCGCGTCCTCGACCGTCACGATATCGCCATTCGCGATCACCGGGATCGAGACCGCCGCCTTGACCTGCGCGATGAAGTCCCAATCCGCCCGGCCGCTGTAGAACATCTGCCGGGTGCGGCCGTGGATCGTGACCATCCGGACCCCGCATTCCTCGGCGATGCGCGCAAGCCGGGGGGCGTTGAGGTTCTGATGATCCCAGCCCATGCGCATCTTGAGCGTGACCGGCACCGGCACCGCCTTGACCACCGCCTCCAGGATGGCGGCGGCGCGCGGCTCGTCACGCATCAGGGCCGAGCCTGCCATCTGCCCCACCGCGACCTTCTTGACCGGGCAGCCGAAATTGATGTCGACGATGGCGGCGCCGCGATCGACCACGAGCTTCGCCGCTTCGGCCATCACCGCCGGATCGCAGCCGGCGAGCTGCACCGCAGAGGGCGCGCCATGCCCGTCGACCTCGGCCATCGCGAGGCTCCGCGCATTCTCGCGCACCATGGCGGCCGAGGCGATCATCTCGGAGACGACGAGACCGGCCCCCTCCTCCCGCGCCAGGCGCCGGAAGGGGAGGTCGGTGACGCCGGACATAGGCGCCAGGATCACCGGCGTCTCGATCACCACGCCGGGGGCCAGCACGATGGGTTTCAGGGTTGTGTTGCCTAACATCTGGGCAGCGCATAGCCAAAGCCCGTCCCTTGGGCAACAGGGCAGAGCCCTTTGCCGCCGGAAGCGATCCGGAATAACGGGGGGCCATGGATGTCGTGGCGCTGCTGCTGGCCGCCGGCACGGGTTCCCGTTTCGGCGGGCCGGTGCCCAAGCAATATCTCGAGATCGGCGGGCGGGCGGTGGTGCGCCACGCCGCCGAGGCCCTGCTCGCCGAGGGGCTGGTCGCGGCCCTGCAGCCGGTGGCCGCCGCCGGGGAGGAGGGGCGGCTGGCCGCCCTGCTGGCGGGGCTGCCCTGCCTGCCACCGGTGGCCGGCGGGGCCAGCCGCGCCGAATCGGTGCGCGCCGGGCTCGCCGCCCTCGCGGCCAGGGCACCGGATGTGGTGCTGGTGCATGATGCGGCGCGGCCGGTGGTGCCCCGCGGCACCATCCCTGCCCTGCTCGAGGCGCTGAGGCACGCCCCAGGCGCCATTCCGGCCCAGCCGGTGAGCGATACCCTGAAGCGCGCGGCGGCAGGACGGGTGCAGGAGACGGTGCCGCGCGCCGGTCTCTTCCGCGCCCAGACGCCGCAGGCCTTCCGCTATGCCGTGCTGGTGGCGGCCCATGCGGCCCCCGATGCCGCCACCGCCACCGATGATGCCGAACTGCTGGAACGGGCGGGCCATCCGGTGGCGCTGGTGCCGGGCAGCGAGCACAACGTGAAAATCACCTTCCCCGAGGATCTGGACCGCCTGATGCTGCCTGCCGCCCCCGCCCTGCTCTGCCGCGTCGGCACCGGCTTTGACGTGCACCGCCTGGTGGCGGGCCGGCCGCTCATCGTCTGCGGTGTCAGGATCCCGCACGAATACGGGCTGGCAGGCCATTCCGATGCCGATGTCGGCATCCACGCGCTCTGCGATGCGATCTACGGCGCCCTCGGCGAAGGCGACATCGGCGCCCATTTCCCGCCCAGCGAGGCGCGCTGGAAGGATGCCGACAGCGCCGGCTTCCTCCGGCACGCCGCCGGGCGGATTGCGGCACGCGGCGGCCGGCTGATCAACGCCGATGTCACGCTGATCGCCGAACGGCCGAAGTTCCGCCCCCATGTCGAGGCCATGCGCGCCCGGCTGGCGGAGCTGCTGGGCGTCGAGCTGGGCCGCATCGGCGTCAAGGCGACCACCACCGAAGGCCTGGGCTTTCCCGGCCGGGAGGAGGGAATCGCTGCCCAGGCCGCGGTCTCTCTCCTGCTGCCGGAGGGGCGCTAGACCCTCTCCACCCGCCCGCGGCGGCTGCCATCCCTCGGGGCTTGGGCGGCGGGGGCCGCTGCGCGACTCGACCGATCAGAGGCCCCGCCTCCGCGATCCCATCGCGGGCAGCCTTGCTTCCTGCGGCCTAAGGCCGGCCCTACCGATCGCGCAGGCTCAGGATGTAGGTGATCAGGTCATCCGCCTCGGCGCGGGAGAGCTGCATGTTCGGCATCCGCGAATGGGTTGCGGTCAGAAAGACCCGCAGCGACATGTCGGTGGTCGAGGGCATGGCCGCGATGGCCGGGAAGGAGGGCACGGCGTCATTGACCGGGCCGGAGGCGCGCGGGCCGATCATGTGGCAGGCGCTGCACCAGGTTTCGGCCAGGCGCCGGCCGGACTCGGCATCGCCGAAAGGCTGGGCGGCGGC
>JANWYF010000238.1 GCA_025057055.1 Rhodovarius sp.
CTCATCATGGTGCCCAGGGGCGGAATCGAACCACCGACACTGCGATTTTCAGTCGCATGCTCTACCAACTGAGCTACCTGGGCGACCCCGGGCTGCATAACCAAGCCCTTCGTGCCTGTCCAGCCTGGCCCGGATGAGGCGTGCTTCTGCCCGCCATTGGCATTCCCCATGCGGCGATCGCCGACGGTTGCGCTAGACAGCGCGGCATGAACGCCATTCCCCGGCCTTCCGCCGCCGAAAGCCGCCTGGCCGCCCGCCTCTCCCGCCACATCGCCGGGCAGGTTCTGTTCCATCCTGCCGACCGCGGCCGCTATGCGACCGATGCCTCGATCTATCAGGTGGTGCCGGTCGGCGTCGTCATCCCGCGCAGCATCGAGGATGTGGAGGCCGCGATCGCCATCGCGCGGGAGGAAGGGGTCTCGGTGCTCGCGCGCGGCGGCGGCACCTCGCAATGCGGGCAGACGGTCAACCACTCCCTCGTCATCGACTGTTCGCGCCATCTCCGCCGGGTGCTGGCCATTGACCCGGCGGCGATGACCGCGCGGGTGGAGCCGGGCATCACGCTGGCCGCGCTCAATCAGGCGCTGAAGCCCCATGGCCTGTTCTTTCCGGTCGATCCCTCGACCTGGCAGCGCTGCACCCTGGGCGGGATGGCCGGCAACAATTCCTGCGGCGCCAAATCGATCCGCTACGGGCTGATGGCCGACAATGTGCGCGGGATCGAGGCGATCCTGGCCGACGGCAGCCGCCACTACTTCGGGGAGGAGAGTCCGCGGACCGACCTGATCGCGCGGCTTCACGCGCTGGGTGAGGCCGAGGCCGCCGAGATCGCGGCGCGCTTCCCGAAGCTCCTGCGGCGGGTCGGGGGCTATAACATCGATGCGCTGACACCCGAGGCGCGCCGGGCCAACCCCGCCCCGGGCGAGGTCGGGCGCGCCAATCTGGCGCGGCTGCTCGTGGGGTCGGAGGGCACGCTCGCCTTCTCGGCCGCGCTCGACCTCAAGCTCTCCCCGATCAAGCCGCGCAAGGTGCTGGGCATCTGCCAGTTCCCGACCTTCCGCCGCGCGATGGAGGCCGCACCTCACCTCGTCACCCTCGACCCAGAGGCGGTCGAGCTGGTCGACCGGACGATGATCGAACTCGGCCGCGCCATCCCGCTCTATCGCCCGACCATCGAGCGGATGCTGATCGGCGAGCCCGATTCTCTGCTGATCGTCGAGTTCCACGGGCATGAGGACGGGCCGCTGCTGGCCGCCCTCGACCGGCTGGAGGAGATGATGGGCGATCTCGGCCTGCCGGGGGCGGTGGTGCGCGCGGTCGATCCGGCCTTCCAGGCGCGCATCGCCGAGGTGCGCGAGGCCGGCCTCAACATCATGATGAGCATGAAGGGCGATGCGAAGCCGGTCTCCTTCATCGAGGACGCGGCGGTCCGCCTCGAGGACCTCGCCGACTATACCGAACGGCTGAACGCGGTCTTCGACCGCTACGGCGTCAAGGGCACCTGGTATGCCCATGCCTCGGTGGGCTGCCTGCATGTCCGGCCCGTGCTCAACATGAAGGACCCCGCCGATGTGCGGAAGATGCGCGCGATCGCCGAGGAATGCTTCGCCCTGGTGCGCGAATACAAGGGCAGCCATTCCGGCGAGCATGGCGATGGCATCGTCCGTTCCGAGTTCCACGAGGCGATGTTCGGCAGCCGGATCCTGCGCGCCTTCGAGGCGGTGAAGGACGCCTTCGACCCGCCCCGCCCCGGCCTGCCCGCCGGCTTGTTCAACCCAAACCGCATCGTGCGCGCCCCGCGCATGGATGACCGCAGCCTCTTCCGCTACCCGCCGGGCTACGCCCCCGATCCGGCGATCCGCCCCGCCCTCGACTGGAGCGACCACCCGGGCGGTTTCCTCGGCGCGGTCGAGATGTGCAACAACAACGGCACCTGCCGGACATTCGATGCCGGGGTGATGTGCCCCTCCTTCCGCATCACGCGGGAGGAGGTGCATCTGACCCGCGGCCGGGCCAACACCCTGCGCCTTGCCCTGACCGGGCAGCTCGGGCCCGATGCGCTGGCCTCCGAAGCGCTGGCCGAGGCGATGTCGCTCTGCGTCTCCTGCAAGGCCTGCCGGCGCGAATGCCCGACCGGGGTCGACATGGCGCGGATGAAGATCGAGGTGCTGGCCGCGCGCAACGCCCGCCACGGCGTGCCGTGGCGCGACCGTCTGGTGGCGGAGCTGCCGCGCTATGCGCCGCTGGCCGCGCGGCTGCCCTGGCTGTTCAACCTGCGCAACCGCCTGCCGCCGCTCGCCCGGCTGATGGAACGCTTCCTCGGCTTCGCCGCCGACCGCGCCCTGCCCGCATTCGTGGCCGACCCCTTCCGCGACGAGGAGGCCACGGGTGCTGGGCCGATCCTCTTCGCCGACTGCTTCAACCGCTGGTTCGAGCCCGAGAATCTGCGCGCCGCGCTGCGCGTCATCACGGCCGCCGATGCCGCCCCGCGCAGCGCGGGCCGCCTCTGCTGCGGGCGGACCTACCTCGCAGCCGGGATGGTGGATCAGGCCCGGGCTGCGGCGGCGCGCAGCCTAGCCCTGCTGGATGACGGCAGCGACCGGCCAATCATCGGCCTCGAGCCCTCCTGCCTGTTGACGCTGCGCGATGAGTTCCCCGCCCTGGTCCCGGGCGCGCCGGCCCGGCGCGTGGCGGCGCGAGCGCGGCTGATCGGCGAATGGCTGGCCGAGGCGAAGCCCGCCATCGCCTGGCGCCCGGTGGCTGTCACCGCGCATGTGCACGGCCATTGCCATCAGAAGGCGTTTGGCGCCTTCGCCCCGGGCCTTGAGGTGCTGCGCGCCCTGCCCGGCCTGTCGGTCAAGCCGATCGAATCCTCCTGCTGCGGCATGGCGGGCAGCTTCGGCTACATGGCAGCCCATCAGGAGGCATCCCGCGCCATGGCCGAGGCCGCGCTGCTGCCAGCCCTGCGCAGCGCCGCGCCGGAGGATGTGATCCTGGCCGATGGCACCTCCTGCCGCCACCAGATCGCCGGTCTGCTGGGACGGCAGGCGCTGCACAGCATCCGCCTGCTCGACCGCGCCCTTCCCTAGGCCGCCCCGCACAGCGCCTCCGCCCCGATGTGGGGCCGGATCGCCCGCCGCGCATGCCGCCGCGAAGCGGGGCGGGGCGCGATCGCCGGCGCGCCGGGGAAGGCTCCCGCGCCAGCTTGCCCCAGCCGCTGCCCGCTGCGCGCCGCCGCCACGCCTGGCCATGGCAGATGCGCATGCGCCATTCCCGGCCTTGGCCGGCGGTGCGCCAGCGCCCCCAGCCCGGAGCGCCCTCAGAGAGCCGGAAGGCCGAGAGCGCCCGCCCCTGCCCCTGCCGTGTGGCCATATCCTGCGCGCAAGAGCTGGGCTATCTTTTCGCCGATGTTG
>JANWYF010000220.1 GCA_025057055.1 Rhodovarius sp.
CGCGGCTGCTACGAGACGCCGGGCGGCACCATCCTGCATGTCGCGCACCGCGCGATCGAGAGCATCACGCTCGACCGCGAGGCCGCACACCTCAAGGACTCGCTGATGCCGCGCTATGCCGAGCTGATCTACAACGGCTTCTGGTTCAGCCCGGAACGGCGCATGCTGCAGGCGCTGATCGACCAATCCCAGGCCAGCGTCACGGGCACGGTGCGGCTCAAGCTCTACAAGGGCAATGTTATCGTCACCGGCCGCACCTCGCCGCACAGCCTCTATTCGATGAAGCACGTCACCTTCGAGGAGGATGAGGGCGCCTACGACCAGTTCGACGCCCAGGGCTTCATCAAGCTGAACGCGCTGCGCCTGCGCCTCGGCGCCATGGCCGGCCGCAGGGGCGGTTCGCTCTGAGCCATCCGCCGCGCGGCGCGCTTTTCTGCGCGGCGGAGGAGGGGGGCACCATCGCCCGCGCCTTGGCACCGGAATCCCTGGCTGGAGGCCGGCCGCAGCGCGGGCTCGGGCCCCGCGCCAGGTATGGGCGGACAGCGCCACCCCCCCTTGCCACGCCGGTCCCCGGGGCGGGAGCGGCCCGGCGGAGCGGCAGAGCCCTGGCTCGTCACAGCATCCCCGCGGCCGCCGCTGCGGCGGCCTTCGCTTCGCCGGGCCTTGCCCAGAGGGCAGCGACGCCGAAGCTGAGTTGCTCCCGCATGCTCCACCGGCGGTGCCCGATCGGGCCTGGGCCACTGCCGAGGTGACCGGCACCGGCGGCTGTCCGGTATGGGAGGCGCTTTACGGGCTGGATGTGGCGGAGCACCCCCAGCCGCCCATGAGCGAGGGCCGGAAGCTCGAAGGGGACGGCTGCCTCTTAACCTTTCACCCTGCGCCAGCGGCTACGCTTCCAGGCCAGGAGGCGATGCGCGGCCGATGGCCTTGCCACCCTCGCGCGCTGTGGGCGGCGCAATGCGCTGGGCAGCCGGCTGGCGAGCCCGAGCCGGAAGATGCGCGCCCGCCTAGACCGGCGCTTCTCGATCCGCCTCTCTCCCGCCCCTTTTTCCCGATGCCGGATGCGCCGGCCCGAGCCCGCGAGCCATCGCCCTCCCTCCTGCCCGAGCGGGTGGCGGCCACCCGCATCTTCAGCCGAACCCGGCAGGCGCCGATCGGGCAGGTAGGCTGGCGCGCCTTCTGCAGCCCTCGCGGCGGGTTCGATCACCTCCAAGCTACCGGGCATCTCATGCTGCGCGGCCGGGGGCGGCAGGGCCTGGTCGGCCGGCCGGAGAGGCCGGCTCGAGGAGCAGCGCGAGGCCCGGCTCGACGCGTCCGACTTTCCGCGCCCGCCGCGCTTCGCCCCCGGGCTGCAGCGGCAGCGGTGGGAGGATGTCCGCCATGTCCCGCCTGGGCGGTTCCATCGGCCTCCGGTGTACCGGTGCGGCAGCTGCAGTGTGACGCAGCCGGGCGGTATCCCGCTGTTGTGCAAAGTCCGGCGGGCGTGAGGCAAAGCGCCCTCAATCGATGCGCAGGCCGGTCTCCCGCACCAGCTCGCGGACCACGGCCGCATCGCGCCGGACCACGGTCGCGAACTCCTCTGGCGCGCCGCCCACCGGCTCATTGCCGCTGGCGGCCAGCCGCTCGCGCCGCGTGGTATCGCGCAGCGCGGCATCCGCCGCCGCGGCGAGGCGCGCGATCACAGGAGCGGGGGTGCCGGCGGGGGCGAACAACCCATTCCAGCTCGTGAGGTCATAGCCGGGAAAACCGCTTTCCGCGATGGTCGGCAGATCGGCCATGCTGCCCATGCGCCGCGCGCTGGTCAGCGCGATGCCGCGCGCCCGGCCGTCGAGGGTCAGCGGGCGCAGGGAATTGGCCGTGCCCATGACCGAATCGAGATTGCCCGCGGCCAGGTCGCGCGCCGCATCCGCACCGCCGCGATAGGGCACATGCTCGAGCCGCACCCCTGCCCGATGCGCGAGCAGCGCGCCGGCGAGATGTCCGATCGACCCCACGCCGGGCGAGCCGTACTGCACCGACCCGCGCCGCGCCGCCTCGAGATAGCCGGCCAGGTCGCGGGCCGGGAAATCCCGCCGCACGACGAGCACATAGGGCAGGGCGACCAGCTGCACGACCGGGGCGAAGGCGGTCGCGTAGTCGAAGGACAGGCCGCGCTGGATGAGAGGCTGCACGACGAAGCCGAAGCTGTCGATCAGCAGCGTCTGGCCGTCGGGCGGGGCGGCAGCGACCACGCCGGCGCCGATTGCCCCGCCGGCACCCGGGCGGTTCTCGACCACGATGGTCGTGCCCAAAACCTCTCCCATGCCGGGGGCGATCAGGCGCATGACGGTGTCGGACTGCCCGCCAGGGGCATAGGGGACGATGACGCGGATCGGCCGCGGCTGAGCCAGAGCCGGAGCGGCCAGTGGGGCTGCCAGCAGGGCGCGGCGGGGCAGGGCGATCGGGCGGCTCATTCGGCGAAGTCGGGACATTCCCGCAGCAGCATACGCCGGATGCTCTGCAGATGCAGCCTCGCCGATTCGCGGTCGCCCTCGCGCATCTGCGCTGCCGTGCGCCGGGCCACCTCCGGCGGGACCGGCTTGAGCGGGCGGCCCGTGGCCATGGCCAACCATTGCGCCTGCGCCGCCCGTTCGAGGTAGTAGAGGTCATCCCACGCCTCGGCGATGGTCGGGCCGATCACGATGACGCCGTGGTTCTTCATGAACAGGACGTCGGCATCGCCCATGCTGGCCGCGATCCGGTCGCCTTCTGCGGCATCGAGCGCGAGGCCGTTGTAGTCCTCATCCACCGCGATCCGGCCGAAGAATTTGAGCGCGGTCTGCCCCGCCCACTGGAAAGGCGGCCCCTCCAGCATGGAGAGGGCGGTGGCATGGGGCATATGGGTGTGGAAGGCGGCGCGCGCCCGCGGGTTTCGGAGGTGCAGCCGCGCATGAATGAAGAAGGCGGTCGCCTCCGGCACGCCCTGGCCGGCCAGCACCCGGCCATGGAAATCGGTGATCAACAGACGGGACGCGGTGATCTCGGCGAAGGACCAGCCATAGGGATTGACGAGCATCAGCCCGTCATGGCCTGGCACGACGGCCGAGAAGTGGTTGCAGATTCCCTCATGCAGACCGAGCCGCGCCGCCATCCGGAAACAGGCGGCCAGATCGATGCGCGCTTCGCGGATCGCCTCGGTGTCGAGGTCGGGCAGGCGCTGGAGGGCGGGGGCGGCGGGCAGGTCAGAGGGCAGGGCATGGGCCATGGCCCCATGGGTGGCAGGCCGCGGCGGCGGCGGCAAGAGGTGGCCGCCGCTGCGGAGCCGAAGCGGGGCGCCGCCCCTGCCGCTCAGACGATCTGCCGGGCCTTGAAATCCGCGATCTGGTCTGGGCTGTAGCCGGCTTCGGCCAGGATCTCCTCGGTATGTTCGCCGAGTTTGGGCGGATGCCGGCGGATGGCGCTCGGCGTGCGCGAGAGGGTGAAGGGCTGGCCGACATAGCGCACCCCATCGAGCGCCTGCGCGATGCCCAGATGGCGCACCTGCGGATCCTCGAAGACCTGGCGGATGTTGTAGATCGGCCCGCAGGGCACACCGGCGGCATTCAGCGTCTCGACCCAGTGGGCGCTGGTGTTGGTCCGCGTCGTCTCGGCAATCAGGGCATTGAGCGCGGCGCGGTTCTCGCTGCGCGACTGGGCGGTCTTGAAACGCTCATCCTCCAGCCATTCGGGATGGCCGAGCGCCCGCGCACAGCGCGCCCAGATCGCATTGCCGCTGGCGGCGATGTTGATGTGCCCGTCGCTGGTCGGAAAGACGCCGGTCGGGATGCTGGTCGGGTGGTCATTGCCGGCCTGCCCGGGCACCTCGCCCGCCATGAGCCAGCGGGCGGCCTGGAAGTCGAGCATGAAGGCCTGGGCCTGCAGGAGGCTCGACTGCACCCATTGCCCGCGGCCGGAACGTTCCCGCTCGTAGAGGGCGATCAGGATGCCCATGGCGGCGAAGATGCCGGCGCAGAGATCGGCGACCGGGATGCCCACCCGCATCGGCCCGCGCCCGGGTTCGCCCGTGATCGACATCAGCCCGCCCATCCCCTGCGCGATCTGGTCGAAGCCCGGGCGATCGGCGTAGGGGCCATCCTGCCCGAAGCCCGAGATCGAGGCGTAGATCAGCCGCGGATTGACTGCCGACAGCGCCTCGTAATCGATGCCCAGGCGGTGCTTCACGTCGGGGCGGAAATTCTCCACCACCACATCGGCCCCTTCGGCGAGGCGCTTCAGGATCGCCACCCCCTCGGCTGTCTTGAGGTTGAGCGTCAGCCCGCGCTTGTTGCGGTGCAGGTTCTGGAAATCCGGCCCCTCGCGCGGGCCGCCCATCGGATCGCCCTGATCAAGCCCGGCCGGCATTTCGATCTTGACCACATCGGCCCCCCAGTCGGCCAGCTGGCGCACGCAGGTCGGGCCAGCGCGCACGCGCGTGAGGTCGAGGACTTTGATACCGGACAGCGGCAGGTTCATCAGGCGGCTTCCTTGTGCAGCGCGTCGTTCAGCACGTCAAAAATGCGGTCGATCTGCGGCTTTTCGATGATCAGGGGCGGCGAGAGGGCGATGATGTCGCCGGTGACGCGGATCAGCACGCCGTTGTCGAAGCAGCGGCGGAAGACCGACAGCGCGCGCTGCGTCGGCGCGCCCGGACGCGGGGCGAGTTCGATGCCCGCGATCAGCCCATGGTTGCGCACATCGATCACATGGGGCGCGCTGCGCATGGCATGCGCCGCCTCCTCCCAATAGCCCTCGATCGCGCGCACCCGGCCGGCCAGATCCTCCCGCCGGTGGATGTCGATCGCGGCGATCGCCGCCGCCGCCGCCAGCGGATGGCCGGAATAGGTGTAGCCGTGGAACAGCTCGATGCCGTTCGGCACGCCGCCCACCACGGCGTCGTAGATGAAACCCGCGCAGGCCACCGCGCCCATCGGCACCGCGGCATTGGTCAGCCCCTTGGCCATGGTGATCATGTCGGGGATGACGCCGAAGCGTTCGGCGGCGAAGGGGGCACCGGTGCGGCCGAAGCCGGTGATCACCTCATCGAAGATGAGCAGGATGCCGTGCTTGGTGCACAGTTCCCGCAGCCGCTCGAGATAGCCGCGCGGCGGGATCAGCACGCCGGTCGAACCCGCGATCGGCTCGACGATCACCGCCGCGATCGTATCGCCATGCAGGGCGACCAGCGCCTCCAGCGCATCGGCCAACTCCGCCCCATGCTCCGGCTGGCCGCGGCTGAAGGCGTTGCGCTTCGGGTCATGGGTGTGGGGCAGATGGTCGACATAGGGCAGCATGGCGCCGAACTGCTTGCGGTTGGGGCCGATGCCGCCCACCGACATGCCGCCGAAGCCCACGCCGTGATAGCCCCTCTCCCGCCCGATCAGGCGCACGCGCTGCGGCTGGCCGATCGCCTTCTGGTAGGCCAGGGCGATCTTGAGCGCGGTATCGGCGCTTTCGCTGCCTGAGTTGGTGAAGAAGATCCGGTCCATCCCCGGCGGCATGATCTCGGCCAGGCGCGCCGCGGCCTCGAAGGCCAGCGGATGGGCCAGCTGGAAGGTCGGCGCGAAATCGAGCAGGGCTGCCTGCTTCTGGATCGCCTCCGTAATCTCCGGCCGGCCGTGGCCCGCATTGCAGCACCAGAGGCCGGCGGTCCCGTCCAGCACCTCCCGCCCCTCCGGCGTGTAGTAGTGCATGCCCTGGGCGCGGGCGAGCAGCCGCGGATGCCCCTTGAAGTACTTGTTGTCCGAGAAGGGCATCCAGAACGCGTCGAGGTTGTTGGGCCGGGGGATGGTCATGTCGTTCATGGCTGGCTCCTCCTCGCGGGCGGCAGGAAAGCCCAGGGCGGGCGGTGGCGCAACGCCCCGGCGGCAGGATATCATATGGCATGGATGTCCGATCGACCGAGTTCCCGCGGCGGGCCGACGCCGCGCTGAAGGATGCCGGGTTGCAGAAGGCGCTCGGCAATTTCCGGCGTGGCTTTCCCGGCCGCCGCGCCGCCGCCCTGGCCGCCCTGCCGGAGTTCGACCGGCTGCGCGATGCGGCGCGCGACATCAAGAACCACACGCTGGCGCATCTCGATTACTACCTCGAGGTGTTCGCCCGCAATGTCGAGCGCGCGGGTGGCCGGGTGCACTGGTGCAGCACGGCCGTGGAGGCGCGCGCCGCGGTGCTCGCGATCTGCCGGCGCGCCGGGGCGCGGACCGTCACCAAGGGCAAGTCGATGATCAGCGAGGAGCTCGCGATCAACGACCACCTGGAGGCGCATGGCATCACGCCGGTCGAGACCGACCTCGGGGAATACATCATCCAGCTGCGGCGGGAGGCGCCCTCGCACATCATCGCCCCGGCCTTTCACCTCAACCGCGAGGATTGGGAGGAGAGCTTCCGTCGCGCCCATGCCGATCTGCCGGCCGAGCGCATCTTCGCCGAACGGCGCGACATCCTGGCCGAAGCGCGGGCCCGGCTGCGCGAGCGGTTCCTGGCCGCCGATGTCGGCATCACCGGCGCCAATTTCCTGATCGCCGAGACCGGCAGTTCGGTCATCGTCACGAACGAGGGCAACGGCGACCTGACGCAGACCCTGCCGCGCATCCATATCGTGCTGGCCAGCATCGAGAAGGTCGTCCCCACGCTCGAGGATTGCTGCCTCTTCCTGCGGCTGCTTGCGCGCAGCGCCACCGGACAGGACATGTCCGTCTACACCACCTTCTCGACCGGCGTGCGGCGGGCGGGGGATCTCGACGGGCCCGAGGAATACCACGTGGTGCTGGTCGACAATGGCCGCTCTGCCCTGATCGGCACCGAGTTCCAGGACATGCTGCGCTGCATCCGCTGCGCGGCCTGCATGAACCACTGCCCCGTCTACGGCGCCGTGGGCGGGCATGCCTATGGCTCGGTCTATCCCGGGCCGATGGGGGCGGTGCTGACGCCCGGCCTGGCCGGCCTGGCGCAGGCCGCCCATCTGCCCAACGCCAGCACCTTTTGCGGCCGCTGCGAGGAGGTCTGCCCCGTGCGCATTCCGCTGCCAGCGATGATGCGTCACTGGCGAGAGCGCGAGTTCGAACGCCGCCTCTCTCCCCCGGTGGTGCGGCGCGCGCTCGGCCTGTGGGCGTGGTTCGCGCGGCGCCCGGCGGCCTACCGCACGGCAAGCCGCCTCGCGGTGTGGCTGCTTGCCCGTCTGGCGCGGGGCCGTGGGCGCTTCGCCGCCTTCCCGCTGGCGGGGGGGTGGACGGCGGGGCGAGATCTGCCGGCGCCGGAGGGCGTGACCTTCATGGCCGAATATCTGCGCCGGCGGCGGGAGGGGCGCTGAGATGAGCCGCGAGGCGATCCTGCAGGCCATCCGGCGCGGCCTGCGCCGGGGGCCGCTGCCTGCGGATATGCGCGCGATGCTCGCGCATCGCCTCTCCACCCACCCCCGACATCTGGTGCCGGAACGGGCGCGCGGGGAGCGGGCGGAACTCGTCTCCCGCTTCATCGCGCAGGCCCGCAAGGAGTATGCGACCGTGACCCGGGTGCCCGAGCTCGCGGCGGTGCCGGCGGCGATTGCGGACTATCTGCTGGCCCACAACCTGCCTGCCCGCTTTGCCATGGCGCCGCATCCCGAACTCTTCGCCCTGCCCTGGGCGGAGCGGCCGATGCTCAAGCCCGAAGCCCGGCGCGCCGAACCGGGCGATGCGGCCGCGCTGACCCTCGCCTTCGCCGGGATTGCGGAAACGGGCACCCTGATGCTGCCGAGCGGTGCCGAACGCCCGACCACGCTCAACCTGCTGCCCGAGCATGCGCTGGTGCTGCTCAAGGCGAGCGCGATCCTGGGCGGCTTCGAGGATGCGTGGGACAGGCTGCGCGCCCGCCACCGCGACCCGCTGACCGATGGCTTCATGCCGCGCAACGTGATGCTGGTGACCGGCCCCTCGCGCAGCGCCGATGTCGAGCAGACACTGGAACTCGGCGCGCATGGGCCGCGTCATCTGCACATCATCCTGGTCGACGACGACAGCCCGAGCGAGGCCTGAGCATGCCCGCCCGCCTGCGATGGAGTGCGGAGGATCTGGCCCTCTGGGCGCGCTATCTCGAGCAGGTGCGGCCGCTCGCCGGCCGCCGGGTGCCGGCTGCCCCGCCCCTGCCCCCGCCCCGCCCGGTGACGGCCGGCGGCCCGGCGGCGGGGGCTGCCAGCAGCCCGCGGCCGGTGCGCCAGGCTCTGCCGCCGCTTGTCGTCGGGGTCGCCCCGGCCGGGCTCGATGCCAGCAGCTGGAACCAATTCCGCCGCGGGCGGCTGCGGCCGCAGCGCAGCCTCGACCTGCACGGGCTGCCGGCGGCCGAGGCGCATGCCCTGGTCCGGCGTTTCGTGCGGCAGGCGGCGGCCGATGGGCTGCGCTGTCTCTGCATCATCACGGGCAAGGGGCGCGGTGATGGCGGGGTGCTCCGGCGCGAGCTGCCGCATTGGCTCAACGCGCCCGAGCTGCGGCCGCTGATCCTGGCGGCCGCCCACCCGCATGATGCCAATCCCGGCGCCGTGCATCTGCTGTTGCGTCGGCGCCGGGCATGACCCCCTTCGGCGCCAAGCTCAGGGCCCTGCGCGCGGCGCGCGGCGTCTCGCTCTCTCAGATGGCGGCGGCGCTGCAGGTCTCGGCCGCCTATCTCTCGGCGCTCGAGCATGGCCGCCGCGGCCGCCCCTCGCCTGGGCTGGTGCACCAAGTCAACGAGTATTTCGGCCTGATCTGGGACGAGGCCGATGAGATGGCGCGGCTGGCCGCCCTCTCCCACCCCAGGGTGACCATCGATACCTCCGGCCTCGCCCCCGAGGCGACAGAGCTCGCCAATCGCCTGGCGCAGCGGATCGCCAGCCTGACGCCGCAGCGGCTGCGCGCCCTGCTCGATCTGCTCGACCAGCCGGAGTGAGCGGCCGGCCGCCAGCGCTCAGGCGGGATCGCCCGTGTCGGCGACGAGCCCGGCCGCGGCGATGCCGGCAAGGCAGCAGATCTCATCATTGACCGAATTGTCGCCGGAGATGCCGACCGCCCCGAGCAGCACATTCTGCGCATCGCGAATGAGCACCCCGCCGGGGACGGGCACCGCGCGGCCGCCCGTGAGGTCGGAGAGCGCATTGGTAAAGCCGGGCGCGCTCTGCACCCGCCGCGCCAGTTCCCGGGTGCCGAAGCCCATGAAGAGGGCGCCATAGGCCTTGCCGTAGGCGATGTCTTGCCGGCCGATCGAGCAGCCATCCTCGCGCTTGACCACCTTCATCTGTCCGCCAGCGTCGAGCACCACCACGGTCAGCGGCAAGAAGCCGCGGGCCCGCCCTTCGGCCAGGGCGGCATCGGCGATCACCTCGGCCTGGCGCAGGGTCAGGCCGTTGACGGCGGCGGGATGGGCTGGCTGGGGCATCGCGAATCTCCTCGGGTAGGCAGCGGCCCCTCCCATGCCCGCGCCGAGGGCGGCTGTCCATCGGCCGCGGCTGAGGCTGCCGTGCCGCTAGGCAGGCGGGCGCTCATCATGCGCTGACGGCATGGGTTGCTGCCTTGATCCCGCCATGCTGCGGGCGGATCTTGATCCCGCCATGCTGCGGGCGGATGTTGCAGGGCAGTGACCGCTCGGGAATCCTGCCACATGCGGCCGTTGATCGGCATCTCCTGCTGCGTCAAGCCTTTCGGGGTGTTCCAGACGCCCAACCACGCTGCCTCCGACAGCTATGTGCGGGTGGTGATGGGCCCGGTCGGCGGGGTGCCGGTGCTGCTGCCGGCGGCCGGCCCGGATTACGTGCCCGACATCCTGGCCCGGCTGGATGGGCTGATCTTGACCGGCAGCCGCTCCAATGTCTGGCCCGGCCATTACGACGGGCCGGCGCATGCGGAAGGCACGCCCGAGGATCATGCCCGCGATGCGACCACCCTGCCCCTGATCCGTGCTGCGGTCGAACAGGGCGTGCCGCTGCTTGCGATCTGTCGGGGCATGCAGGAGCTCAACGTCGCGCTGGGCGGCAGCCTCGATCAGCGCATCCAGGATCTGCCGGGGCGGATCGACCATTCGACGCCGTCGGATCAGCACCTGCCGGCTGTGCGTACCGGCAAGGCCCATGCGGTCCGGCTCGCGCCCGGAACCCTGCTGCACCGCCTGGCCGGGGGCAGGGAGAGCATCGCCGTCAACTCCCTCCACAACCAGGGCGTGCAGCGGCTGGCGCCGCGGCTGGTGGCCGAAGCCTGGGCGCCCGATGGCACCATCGAGGCGGTGCGGGTGAGGGAGGCGCGGGGCTTCGTTCTGGGCGTGCAATGGCACCCGGAATACGACTGGGAACGCGACGAGGTCAGCCGCGCCCTGTTCGAGGCCTTCGGCCAAGCCTGCCGGGAGTGGGCGGAAGGGCGGGGCACAGCCCGGCTGGTACGGGCAGCGGAATAGGGGCTGGACAGGTCGGCCCGGCGCGCCTAAAGGGGCGCCCTCGCCGGGGCGCCGGCGATCCCACCCCGGGGAACGCGGGAGAGGGCGGCCTGGACCGGTCGGGTCCGGGCCCAACTCGTTGGCACCGCGGGCCTCTGTCGTGCAGAGGACTGGATAGCGTATGGCGAAGAAGATCGTCGGCTACATCAAGCTGCAGATCCCGGCAGGCAAGGCGAACCCCTCGCCGCCGGTCGGTCCCGCGCTTGGCCAGCGCGGGCTGAACATCATGCAGTTCGTCAAGGAGTTCAATGCGGCCACCCAGGGGATGGAGCCCGGCACGCCCACCCCTGTGGTGATCACGGCCTATTCCGACCGCAGCTTCTCCTTCGTCATCAAGACGCCGCCGAACACCTATTATCTGCTGAAGGCGGCGAAGATCGAGAAGGGCAGCAGCAATGCCGGCAAGGGCCCGCCCGTCGGCCGGGTGACGCGTTCTCAGCTCATCGAGATCGCCAAGACCAAGATGAAGGACATGAATTGCAGCGATCTCGAGGCCGCGGTGCGGATGCTGGCGGGTTCCGCGCGGTCGATGGGTATTGCGGTGGTGGAGGGCTGATCCGATGGCCAAGCTCAGCAAGCGGATGCGTGCCCTGGCCGAGACGGTGGATCGCAACCGCCTCTATCCGCTGCCGGAGGCGATCGCGCTGGTCAAGCGCAATGCCCGGGCCAAGTTCGACGAGACGATCGAGATCGCGATGAATCTCGGCGTGGATCCGCGCCATGCCGACCAGATGGTGCGTGGCGTGGTCGGGCTGCCGCATGGCACCGGCAAGACCGTGCGGGTGGCGGTCTTCGCCCGCGGCGCGAAGGCCGAGGAAGCCAAGGCCGCCGGTGCGGATGTGGTCGGGGCGGAGGATCTGGCCGCTGCGGTGCAAGAGGGCAAGATCGATTTCGACCGCTGCATCGCCACGCCCGACATGATGGCGCTGGTGGGGCGGCTCGGTAAGATCCTCGGTCCACGCAACCTGATGCCCAACCCGCGGCTCGGCACCGTGACCATGGACGTGAAGGGTGCGGTGGCCGCGGCCAAGGCCGGTCAGGTGGAGTTCCGCGCGGAGAAGGCGGGTATCGTCCATGCCGGCATCGGCAAGGCCTCTTTCCCGGAGGAGAAGCTGCTCGAGAATGCGCGCAGCTTCATCGAGGCGATCCAGCGCGCCCGTCCGGCCGGTGCCAAGGGCACCTACGTGAAGAAGGTGTCGCTGAGCAGCACCATGGGGGTGGGGGTGAAGGTCGATGTGGCCTCGCTCGGGGCCTGAGGAGGGAATGCGCGTCGGGTGATGCCGGCGCGAGCAGGCGGCGGGGGACCGCCGCCGAACCTGTCGAAGATCGCATGTGGGGCTGGGCCCCTTGAAGGCCGTCCGACGGCGGCCGCAGGCGGGAGGCGGGGCGCAGGACATGCCCCGGGGCGGTGGCCCCGGCTTGGCTTGGGTTCCGGCTTTGTATCGAAGACAGGCGAAGCGCGGGTCGGTCCCGCTTCGGCGTGGCCGGCCCACCTGTGAACCGGCCGGGTGATGAGCCCGGCCAAGCTTGGAGACGACACGTGGATAGGATGGAAAAGCGCGCCTTCGTTGCGTCGCTCGCCTCCGTCTTCGCCGAGACCTCCTTCGTTCTGGTGGCCCGCAATGCCGGGCTGACCGTGGCGGCGGTGGATGATCTGCGGCGGCGGATGAAGGCGGTCGGCGCGACCTACAAGGTGGCGAAGAACCGTCTGGCCGTGCGCGCGCTCGAAGGCACCAGGTTCCAGGGGATTTCGCCTCTGCTCAAGGGTCCGACCGCGCTCGCGTGGTCGAGGGATCCGGTGGCGGTGGCGAAGACCGCCGTGGAGTTCGCCAAGGGGAACGACAAGTTCGTGATCCTGGGCGGGGCGCTGGGCGAGCAGACCCTGGATGCCGAGGGTGTGAAGGCGCTGGCCGAACTGCCGTCGCTCGAGACGCTGCGGGCACAGCTGATCGGCCTGCTGCAGACGCCGGCGGCGCGGCTGGCGGCGGTGCTGCAGGCGCCCGGTGGCCAGCTGGCCCGCGTCTTCAAGGCCTATGCCGAGAAGGACGCGGCCTGACCTGACCCGACCTGCCCGGGCGGGATGGGCCCGCCTGGGTTGCCAAACCTGAGCCAAGGACCTAGTGTAGGAGCACTCTTATCATGGCCGATCTTGCCAAGCTGGTCGACGAGCTGTCCAGCCTGACCGTCCTCGAGGCGGCGGAACTCTCCCGCATGCTCGAGGAGAAATGGGGTGTGTCCGCTGCCGCGCCGGTGGCAGTGGCGGCCGCGCCGGTGGCCGGGGCTGCGGCTGCTGCCGCGCCGGCGGCCGAGGCGCAGACCGAGTTCACCGTCATCCTGGCCTCCGCCGGGGACAAGAAGATCAACGTGATCAAGGAGATCCGCACCATCACCGGCCTCGGCCTCAAGGAGGCCAAGGATCTGGTCGAGGGCGCGCCGAAGACCGTGAAGGAGGGCGTGTCCAAGGAGGAGGCGGAGAAGATCAAGAAGGTGCTGGAGGAGGCCGGCGCCAAGGTCGAGATCAAGTAGCTCGGCCCTTGGCCGGGCCGGTCTGGTCCGGCCGATGTTGCGTGACTTCCCGGGAGGGCGGGGATGGCGGCCATCCTCGCCCCTCTCGGCGTTATGGGTTCGGGCGATCCTGCCCGGCTCTGGTCTCAAGGCTGGTGCGGAGGCGCCGGCGCAAGGGGAAGTGTGACAGGCATGAACGCGATCGCGAGGCCGTTCAAGGGCAAGAAGCGCATCCGCCGCAGCTTCGGGCGGCTGCCGGAAGTGGCGCCGATGCCCAACCTCATCGACGTGCAGCGCTCATCCTATGCCCAGTTCCTGCAGATGGATGTGCCGCCCGACCGGCGCAGCAATACGGGCCTGCAGGAGGTCTTCCGCTCCGTCTTCCCCATTCACGACTTCAACAACCGTGGCCAGCTCGAGTTCGTGCACTATGAGCTCGAGGAGCCGAAATATGACGTCGAGGAGTGCATCCAGCGCGGGCTGACCTATGCCGCGCCGCTCAAGCTGCGGCTGCGCCTGATCGTCTGGGACATCGACGAGGATACCGGCAGCCGTTCGGTGCGCGGGATCAAGGAGCAGGATGTCTACATGGGCGACATGCCGCTCATGACGGACAACGGCACCTTCATCATCAACGGCACCGAGCGCGTCATCGTCAGCCAGATGCACCGCAGCCCGGGCGTCTTCTTCGACCACGACAAGGGCAAGACGCACAGCTCCGGCAAGTATCTGTTCGCGGCGCGGATCATTCCCTATCGCGGTTCCTGGCTCGACTTCGAGTTCGACGCGAAGGACATCTGCTACGTCCGCATCGACCGCAAGCGCAAGCTGCCCGCGACCACGCTGCTGATGGCGCTCGATTCCGCCGATACCGAGGCCCGGCGCGCCGCAGCCGCGGCCGAGGGGCGCGAGCTCGAGCCGCATGAGGTGCGCGGGATGGATGCGGAGGAGATCCTCAATGCCTTCTACGGGCAGGTGGTCTTCACCCGCACGCCCAAGGGCTGGGCGCGGCCCTACGACCCCGAGGCGTTCCGCGGCGTCAAGCTGTCCGAACCGCTGATCGATGCGCGCACCGGGCAGGTGGTGGCCGAGAAGGACGTCAAGCTGACGCAGCGCGCGGCGCGCCGGATCGCAGAGAGCGGCACGACCGAGGTGCTGGTCGGCCGCAGCGATCTGATCGGCCGCTATGTGGCCGAGGATCTGGTCAATCTCGAGACCGGCGAGATCTGGGCCGAGGCTGGGGAGGAGCTGACGGAGCAGAAGCTGGCCATCATCGAGCAGGCCGGGCTCGATCGGCTGCCGACGCTCGCCATCGACCAGTCGGTCGGCCCCTGGATGCGCATGACGCTGATGGTGGACAAGAACACCAATCGCGACGAAGCGCTGATGGACATCTACCGGGTCATGCGCCCGGGCGAGCCGCCGACGCTCGAGGCGGCGGAGGCCCTGTTCAAGGGCCTGTTCTTCGATCTCGAGCGCTACGACCTCTCTCCGGTCGGGCGCGTCAAGATGAACATGCGCCTGGGCTTCTCCAACGAGGAGGTGCCCGATGATGTGCGCGTGCTGCGCAAGCAGGACATCATCGCCACGCTCAAGGTCCTGCTCGAGCTGAAGGACGGCAAGGGCCAGGTCGACGACATCGACAATCTGGGCAACCGGCGCGTCCGGTCGGTGGGCGAGCTGATGGAGAACCAGTATCGGCTCGGCCTGCTGCGCATGGAGCGTGCGATCAAGGAGCGGATGAGCGCGGTCGATATCGACTCCGTGATGCCGCACGACCTGATCAACGCCAAGCCGGCGGCAGCGGCGGTGCGGGAGTTCTTCGGCTCCTCGCAGCTCAGCCAGCTGATGGACCAGACCAATCCGCTTTCGGAGGTGACGCACAAGCGCCGCCTCTCCGCGCTGGGCCCCGGCGGCCTGACGCGCGAGCGCGCGGGCTTCGAGGTGCGGGACGTCCATCCCACCCATTACGGCCGGATCTGCCCGATCGAGACGCCGGAGGGGCCCAACATCGGCCTCATCAACTCGCTGGCCACCTTCGCCCGGGTCAACAAATACGGCTTCATCGAGACGCCCTATCGCCTGGTCAAGGACGGCAAGGTGACCGGCGAGCCGCGCTACCTCTCGGCCATGGAGGAGGAGAAGCTCGTCGTCGCCCAGGCCGATGCCGAGGTGGACCCGGTCACCGGCGAATTCCGCACCGAGCTGGTCAGCGTCCGCCAGGGCGGTGACTTCCGGCTGGTGCCGCCGGATCAGGTGACGGCGATCGACGTCTCGCCCAAGCAGCTCGTCTCTGTGGCGGCGGCGCTCATTCCCTTCCTCGAGAACGACGACGCCAACCGCGCGCTGATGGGCTCGAACATGCAGCGCCAGGCGGTGCCGCTGATCCGCACCGATGCGCCGCTGGTCGGCACCGGCATGGAGGCGGCGGTGGCGCGCGATTCCGGCGCTGCGATCGTCGCTCGCCGTGACGGGGTGGTCGATCAGATCGACGGGTCGCGCATCGTGGTGCGCGCCACCGGGCCGGATGGGCAGACCGTGGGCGTCGACATCTATCGCCTGCGCAAGTTCCAGCGCTCGAACCAGTCGACCTGCATCAACCAGCGCCCGCTGGTGCGCGTGGGCGATCGGGTCCAGGCCGGCGATATCATCGCCGACGGGCCTTCCACCGAGCTCGGCGAGCTCGCGCTCGGGC
>JANWYF010000221.1 GCA_025057055.1 Rhodovarius sp.
GCCTCGGCCATCGCCGCGCGCCAGCCGGCGGCGGTGGGTGCCACCGGGCAGCGCCAGCAGCGCTTGAACACAGCAAGCCGCGCGGCCTGCTCGGCGGTCAGGCCATCCTCCGGCATGTCGTCCACCACGGTCAGCACCCCGCCCGGGGCCAGCACCCGGGCCAGGGCGCGGAGGGTGGCCGCCGGGTCGGGCGAGTGGATCAGGCTCTCGATCGCATAGATCCAGTCGAAGGGGCCGGGCGGGGGATCGTCATAGCTGCCGAGCTCTAGCCGCACCCGCCCGGTGAGGCCGCGCGCCGCCGCTTCAGCTTGGCCGCGGCGCACCTGCACCGCGGAGAGGGTGATGCCCAGCCACTCCCCGCCCAGTTCGGGCGCAAGATCGAGCATGGTCGCGCCGTAGCCGCAGCCGGCATCCAGCACGCGCGGGGCGGGCGGCAGAGAGATCCCCTCCCGCATCAGCCGATGCACCACCCGCGCCGAGGGCTCGCCGCCTGCCGGGTCGCGCAGAGGGCGGTGGATCGGCTGGGCCTGGCTGCCGCTGGCTGCGCGGCGTTCGCGCATCCAGGCCAGGCGATCGAGCCAGCGGTAATAGCGCGCCACCTCGCGGCGATGGGCGGCGGCGGCGGAGGCAGGGTGGTTCGGCATGCCAGCGCAGATGGCAGCGCCGAGCGCAAGCGGGAAGGGCGGCTTCCCAGCGGGCGCCGATCGGCCCAAGCTCTCCCTCCAACTCGCAGGAGGCGCATCGCCATGCCGCTGCAGGGCATGATCATCCCGGTCACCGATTTCGAGCAGAACTGCCTGCTGTTGTGGGACGATGCGACGGGTGAGGGGGTGGTGGTCGATCCCGGCGGGGATGTGCCGCGCATCCTGAAGGCCGTGGCCGATCGCGGCGTGACGGTGCGGCGGATCCTGATCACCCACGGCCATATCGACCACGCCGGCGGGGCCGATGAGCTGCGCGCGCGCCTCGGCGCACCCGTCGAAGGACCGCACCCGGCCGATGCGCCCCTGCTCGAGAATCTGGAGCGCCAGGCCCTCGCCTATGGCCTCTCGGGAGCGCGCAACCTGCGGCCCGACCGCTGGCTGGCCGAGGGCGATCGGGTGCGCATCGGCGCGGAGGAATTCTCGGTGCTGCACTGCCCCGGGCATGCCCCGGGGCATGTCGTGTTCGTCAGCCCCGCGCTGCGGCTCGCGATCGTGGGCGATGTGCTGTTCCGCGGCTCGATCGGGCGGACCGATTTTCCCTATGGCGATCACGCGGCGCTGATCTCCTCGATCAAGGAGAAGCTGCTGCCGCTCGGCGATGACATGCAGTTCCTGTGCGGCCATGGGCCGGGCGGCAGTTTCGGCGAGGAGAGGCGGCACAACCCCTTCCTGCAGTAACCCGCCCGGCCGGCTGGCGGCGAGGCCTGCGGATTGACATACGCCGTCAGCAAAAGCGTCATATGATCGCAACAGCTCCGGCTTAGGGGGAGCGCGCAGAGACGGAGCAGCCCGCATGCTTGAGCTGGAAAGCCTGACCCGCCGCTTCGGCGCGGTCACGGCCGTGGATCACGTCAGCCTGAAGGTGCCGGCCGGGCAGATGGTCGGCATCATCGGCCGGTCGGGTGCCGGCAAGTCCACTCTGCTGCGCATGATCAACCGCCTGCAGGAGCCGAGCTCCGGCCGCATCCTGTTCGAAGGGCAGGACATCACCGCCCTGCGCGGCGCCGCGCTGCGGGATTGGCGGACCTCCTGCGCCATGATCTTCCAGCAGTTCAATCTGGTCCAGCGGCTTGATGTGCTGACCAATGTGCTGATCGGGCGGCTCAACCGCCGGCGCGGTCCGCTGTCGACCCTGACCAGCATGTTGAAGCTCTTCACCGCCGAGGAGCGGGCGATGGCCCTGGCCGCCCTCGACCGCTTCGACCTGGTCGATCAGGCGCTGCAGCGGGCCGAGACGCTCTCGGGCGGACAGCAGCAGCGGGTGGCGATCGCCCGCGCCCTGTTGCAGGAGCCGCGCATCATCCTGGCCGACGAGCCGATCGCCTCGCTCGATCCGCGCAACAGCCGCGTGGTCATGGACGCCCTGCGTGACGTCAACCGCCGCGATGGCATCACCGTGCTGTGCAACCTCCATCACCTGGATACCGCGCGGCAGTATTGCGATCGGATCGTGGCCATGCAGCAGGGCCGCATCGTCTTCGACGGCCCGCCCGCCGCCCTCACCCCGGCCCGCGTCGAGGAGATCTACGGCGTGAGCGAGGAGGAGTTCGAGGAACAAGCCCGTTCGGTCCCGGCCGGGCTGGTCGCCGCCGCCTAGGGCGGCCGCCCCGCACCGCGCGAAGCACGGCATGCCCCGGCCAGCCCCCGATGAGCCCCGGCTGGAAAGGATGACCCCGATGCGCCGCCGATCCCTCTTGGCTGCCCTCTCGCTCCTGCCCGCCGCCCCCGCGATGGCGAGCGGCGAGGCAGCGCGCCGCCGCCGTTCGGCCGATCCCGACATCGTCTTTCCCGCCCCCGGCCGCCGCGCCTGGGCGGTGCAGGTGCCGCAGATCCGCATCGGCCTGCTGGGCGGGGAGAACGAGGCCGACCGGCTCGGCCGCTTCGGCCCCTATCGCGACCTGCTGGCTGCCACTTTCGGGGTGGAGGTGCGCCTCTTCGCCGCGGCCGATTTCGCCGGCGTCGTGCAGGCCTTCAGCGCGCGGCAGATCGAGATGGCGGGCATGGGCCCCTCCGGCTACGCCGCCGCCTTCATGGACAGCAACGGCAATGTCGAGCCGCTTTTGACCACCGAGGAGGCGGATGGTTCCATCTCCTACGTCTCGGTGATGGTGGTGCGGCGGGATTCCGGCATCACCAGCCTTGAGCAGATGCGCGGCCGCAGCCTGGCCTGGGCCGATCCCAACTCGACCTCGGGCTACCTGATCCCGCGCTTTCAGCTGCGCGCCCAGGGCATCGGGGTCGAACCCGGGCAGTTCTTCGGCCGCACCGGCTTCGCCGGCGGGCATGAGCAGGCGGTGGTCGCGGTGCTCAACCGCCAATATGATGCCGCGGTCACCTGGGCCTCCGGCATCGGCGAGGAGAGCGAGGGCTTCACCCGCGGCAATCTGCGCGCGATGGTCGAGAAGGGGCTGCTCGACATGCGGGATCTGCGCGTGATCTGGCGCAGCGAGCCGATCCTGAACGGCCCGCTCACCGTCCGCCGCGACCTGCCCGAGGCCTTCAAGGAGGATATGCGGCTGTTCCACCTCGCGCTGCCGCGCGCCTACCCCGCGATCTATCGCCAGATCGAGCGCGGGGCCGGCACCGGCTATCGCGAGGTGACGCACGCCGATTACGAGCTCTTCGTGCGCATGCGTCAGGAGGAGGCGGCCGCCCGCCGCCGCCGGTCGTGACGGCACCGCCCGCGCCCTGGCCCGTGCAACAGGAGGTGAACATGCTGCCTCGCCGATCCCTTCCCGCCCTGGCCCTGGCCCTGCCCTTCTTGTCCGCGCCCCGCGCCGCCCCGGCTGCGGTCGACATCATCCCGCCGCGCCCCGATGGCGGCCGTCGCCGGCGCACCCAGGACCCCGATGTGGTGATGCCCGAACCCGGCCGCCGCGCCTGGGCGGCGCAGGTGCCGCAGATCCGGATCGGCCTGCTCGGCGGAGAGAACGAGGCCGACCGCCTGGCCCGCTTCGAACCCTATCGCCAGCTGGTCGAGCGCATCTTCCAGGTGCCGGCCCGGCTCTTCCCGGCCACCGACTACGCCGGGGTGATGCAGGGCCTCTCCGCCCGGCAGCTCGAGGTGGCGGGCATGGGCCCCTCCGCTTATGCTGGCGCCTGGCTCGATACCCAGGGCGGCATCGAGCCGATGACCATCAGCCAGCAGGCCGACGGTTCCATCGCCTATGTCGCGGTGATGGTGGTGCGGCGGGATTCCGGCATCACCAGCCTCGAACAGATGCGCGGCCGCAGCCTGGCCTGGGCCGATCCCAACTCGGCCTCGGGCTATCTCATCCCGCGCTTTCAGCTGCGCCGGCAGGGCATCGGGGTCGAACCCGGGCAGTTCTTCGGTCGCACCGGCTTCGCCGGCGGGCATGAACAGGCGGTGGTGGCCGTGCTGCAGCGCCAGTACGATGCGACGGTCACCTGGGCCTCGGGCATCGGCGATCCGAACCAGGGCTATACCCGCGGCAATCTGCGCTCGATGGTGGAGAAGGGCATGCTCGACATGCGCGACCTCGCCATCATCTGGACCAGCGAGCCGATCATGAACGGCCCGCTCGCCGTGCGCACCGACCTGCCGATCGAGTTCCGGCGCGACTTCCAGATGTTCCAGCTCGCCCTCGCCAAGACCGAACCGCAGATCGCGCGCCAGATCGCGCGGGGTGAAACCCTCGGGGCGGTCGAGGGCTTCCACGAGGACTACGCCCTCTTCGTCGAGATGCGGCGGGAGGAGGCGGCCGCGCGCCGTCGCCGTTCCTGACGGTCTCCGCCGCCCCGCCGACCGGCGCCGTGCTGCGCGGCGAAGCCGCCTTCCGCGCGGCGCGCCGCCAGCGCCGCCGGGCCACGCTGGTGGCACTTCTGGTGTTCGGCCTCTGCCTCACCATCTCGGGCATGGTGGCGGAGGTCAGCTTCGCCACACTGGCCGCCGGGCTGCCGCGCATCGGGGAATATTTCCACCGCATCCTGCCCAGGCTGCGCTGGGACCGGCTGTTCGCCGACAGCGAGACCGAGGGCAGCCTCGCCTTCTGGTTCTACCGCTGGGACGAGTGGGGCCTGCTGCTGGTCGAGACGGCGAACATGGCGGCGCTGGCCACCCTGGGCGGGGCCGCGTCGGCACTCGTCCTCGCCTTCCTGGCCGCGCGCAACGTCTCCCCCTCCGCCACAATCTACCAGATCGCCCGTCGCAGCCTCGAGGCGATGCGCACCATCCCGGAGATCGTCTACGCCCTGATCTTCGTCTGGGCCTTCGGCGTCGGTGCGCTGGCCGGGATCCTCGCGATCATGATCCACACGACAGGCGCGCTCGGCAAACTCTTCGCCGAGGTGATCGAGAATGCCGATATGCGCCCCTGGGATGGCCTGCTCGCCGCCGGTGCCGGCCGCGCCCTCGCCTGCCGCTATGCCATCCTGCCGCAGGTCGCACCCAATCTGATCAGCTATGCCCTGCTGCGCTTCGAGATCAACCTGCGCGGGGCCAGCGTGATAGGCTTCGTCGGCGCCGGCGGCATCGGGCAAGAGATCTACAAGGTCATCTCCTTCAACTACTATGAGGAGGTGAGCGCGATCATGGTCATGGTGATCGCCAGCGTCACCCTGATCGATCTGCTGAGCGAAAGGCTGCGCCGGCGCATCACCGAAGCCGGGAGCAGCGCCTGAGATGCTCCCCACCCCCACGCGCGAAGAGATCGCCCGCTGGCGCGCCCGCCACCCGCGCGCCTTCGGCCGCCCGCCGCTCGAGCGGCTGGTGTTCGCGCTCGCCGCTTCTGCCTTCCTCGCCTGGCTCGGCTGGGCGCTCTGGCTGTTCGATATCACCCCGGCGCGAATCTGGAACGGCCTGGCGGGGCTCGGCACGATCATCGTGCTGATGATCCCGCCCTCGCCCGGGGAGCTGTGGACCGACATCCTCTGGGGCCTTGCCGAGTCGGTGGCGATGGCCTTCCTCGGCACCTTCCTGGCCGCTGTGGTCGCGGTGCCGCTCGGCTTCCTCGGCGCCGACAACATGCTGCTGCGGGGATGGGCGCGCTTCTCCTTGCGGCGCGTCTTCGACGGTCTGCGCGGCATCGACAGCCTGATCTGGGCGCTGGCCTATGTGCGGGCGGTGGGGCTCGGGCCGCTGGCCGGGGTGCTGGCGATCTTCACCGCCGATGTGGCGGTGCTTGCCAAGCTCTATGCCGAGGCGATCGAAAATGTGGAGAAGCGCCAGGTCGAGGGGGTGACCGCCGCCGGGGCGAAGCGGTCGCTCGCCGTCCGCTTCGGCGTGCTGCCGCAGGTGCTGCCGGTGATGCTTGCCCAGGCGCTGTATTTCTTCGAGAGCAACACCCGCTCGGCCGCGATCCTGGGCGTGGTCGGGGCGGGCGGAATCGGGCTGCAGCTCTCCGAACGCATCCGCGTCCGCCATTGGGACGAGGTGGCCTTCATCATCATCCTCATGGTGCTGACGGTGGCCGCGATCGACTTCCTTTCGGCCAGGCTGCGGCGGCGGCTGATCGGCGCGCGTTAGAGCCCCCGCCCCCGCCCCGGTCGGACGCGGCCTCTCGTCACGCTGCTGGCCGGTTGCGACCATGCGCGATCTGCCGGGCCGGTGCGGCCGCCCACCGAAGCGGCGGGCTGTCCGCCCCCGGGGCGCGGTGCGCCGGCCTGTCTCGCGGCCGGCCGCATCCCCTCCGGCGTCGGGGCAGGTGCTGCTCCTAGCGCCTGAGCTCCATCTGGATCGGCCCTTCGCGCTCCCCGCGCGCGAACTGATCGACCATGGCATTCCCGGTGTTGCCCAGCGTCGCCGCCGGCCCGGTCCAGACAATGCGGCCCTGGTGGATCATCGCCGCCTGCTGGCCGATGCGCCGGGCGCTGGCCATGTCGTGGGTGATGGAGACCGCGGTCGCCCCCAGGCGCTGCACGCAATCGACGATCAGCCCGTCGATCACCGCGCCCATGATGGGATCGAGGCCGGTGGTCGGCTCGTCGAAGAAGATGATGTCGGGCTGGGCGGCGATGGCCCGGGCGAGCGCGACGCGCTTCTGCATCCCGCCCGAGAGTTCAGCCGGCCAGAGATCACCCACGCTGGCCGCCAGCCCCACCTGCGCCAGTACCTCGGCCGCGCGGTCGCGGGCGGCGCGGCGGGTGATGCGCTTTTGCGCCAGCAGCTTGAAGCAGACATTCTCCCACACCGGCAGGCTGTCAAAGAGCGCACCCTGCTGGAAGAGCATGCCGATGCGATCGAGCAGCGCGCGGCGTTCACGCCGCGACACCCGTGCCAGATCCTGCCCGCCGATGATGATCTGCCCGGCATCAGGGGGGATGAGGCCGAGGATGCATTTGAGCATCACCGATTTGCCGCTGCCCGACCCGCCCAGGACAACGAGCGAGGAGTTGGGCGGCACATCCAGATCGACCCCATCCAGCACCACCTTGGTGCCGAAGGCCTTGCGCAGGCCGCGCACGGACAGACCGAGGCCGCTCATCGCGCGAAGAAGGCCTCGGTCAGGACATAGTCCAGGCCGAAGATCATGATCGCCGCCAGCACCACCGCCGCCGTCGTCGCCTGGCCCACGCCCTGCGCCCCGCCGCGGCTGTGATAGCCGCACCAGCAGCCCATCAGCCCGATGACGAAGCCGAAGACAGCCGCCTTGACCAGGCCGGAGATCACATCCATCGCGCGCAGCACGTCCCAGCTGGCATCGAGGTAGGTCGCCGGGGTGAAGCCGAGCTTGAGGATGGCGATCAGAAACCCGCCGGCCACGCCCAGGATATCGGCCACCAGCACGAGCAGCGGCAGGGCGATAGTGGCAGCCAAGATGCGCGGCGTGACCAGATACTTGATCGGATCGGTCGCCAGGGTGGAGAGCGCATCGATCTGATCCGTCACCCGCATGGTGCCGAGCTCGGCCGCCATCGCCGCCCCAATGCGGCCCGAGACCATGAGCGCCGCCATCACCGGCCCCAGCTCGCGCACCATGCTGAGCACCACGACCGAGGCCACCGCCGATTGCGCATTGGCATTGAAGCGGGCGAAGCCCGTATAGCTCTGCAGCGCCAGCACCATGCCGGTGAACAGGGCGGTCAGCGCCACCACCGGCAGCGAGAAATAGGCGATCTCGAGGAAGTGGCGCAGGAACTGCCGGGCATGGAAGGGCGGCCGGACGAGGTGGGAGAGCGCGACCGCGGCAAAGATCGCCACGCGCCCCACCGCGGCGCAGCCCGACAGGACAGGCCGGCCGATACCGGCCAGCAGATCGACAAGCAGCATGGTCAGAGATAGCGGCGGCGACAACGGCGCGACAGGCGCACCAGCACCTCATAGGCGATGGTGCCGGCGGCCTCGGCCAGCGCATCGGGGGGGTTGGCCGGGCCGATGAGCTCGATCGGCTCCCCCTCGGCCGCCGGCAGCCCGGTCACGTCGAAGGCGGTCACATCCATGGAAATGCGCCCTACCACAGGCACCGGCTGCCCGGCCAGGACGCCGACCGCCCGGCCGGCGGCGGCGCGCAGATAGCCGTCGGCATAGCCCGCCGCCACCAGCGCGATCACACTCTCGCGCGGGGCGATCCAGCGCGCACCGTAGCCCACCGGCGTCCCGGCCGCGACCTGCCGCAGCTGCAGGATCGGCGCCAGCAGCCGCACCGCACAGCGCATCGGGTTGGGCCGGCCGGGCGTCGGGTTGATGCCGTAGAGCGCCGCCCCCGGCCGCGCCAGGTCCGAGGCGAAGCCCGGCCCGAGGAATATGCCGGAGGAGTTGGCAAGGCTGCCCGGCACCCCCGGAAAGCGCGCGCGCAGGGCGGCGAAACGCTCCCGCTGCCGGGCGTTCATCGGATGCGCCGGCTCCTCGGCGCAGGCGAGGTGGGTCATGACGAAGGCGATCTCGAGCGGGGGCAGCTGGTCGAGGGCGGCCATCGGCAAGCCGAGCCTCTCCATCCCGGTATCGACATGCAGCAGCACCGGGCCCCGGCCGGACCAGGCGGCCGCCATGGCGGGCGTATTGACCACCGGCAGCAGGCCCGGGCCGTGGCCGGGGGAAAAGCCGTTGAGCACCGCGATCATCGGCCCCTCGCCCAGGGCGCGGCGCAGGGCAAGCCCCTCCTCCAGCAAGGCGACGAAGAAGTGGCGGCAGCCCGCCGCGGCCAGGGCGCGCGCCACCGCCTCGGCGCCGAGCCCGTACGCATCGGCCTTGACGACC
Source organism: Rhodovarius sp. (assembly GCA_025057055.1). GTDB lineage: Bacteria > Pseudomonadota > Alphaproteobacteria > Acetobacterales > Acetobacteraceae > Rhodovarius. The sequence goes on from JANWYF010000221.1 coordinate 8,860, forward strand.
GCCGCCACCGCCCCGCCATGCCGGGCGCAGAGGTCGCGCCAGTTGGCCACGATCGCCGCGAGGTCGATGCACAGCAGCGCCCCTTCCTCGGCCGCGGGCGCAGCCAAGGCGCAGGCGGCGGCGGGGGATGGCGGGCTGGTCATCGCTGCTGCGCGCCTCGCCCCGGTGCGGCCTCAGTCGAAGCCGCCGCCACGGGTGAGGTCGAGGTTGCCGAAGCGGGTGAACTCCGCCTCGAAGAAGAGGTCGATCTTGCCGGTCGGGCCGTGGCGCTGCTTGGCGATGTAGAGCTCGGCGCGGTTGTGGGCGCGCTCCATCTCCTGCTTCCAGCGGTCGTGGGCGGCGGTGAACTTCTCCAGGCTGTCGTATTGGCTCTCCTTCGGCTCCTTCTGCCGCAGATAGTATTCGTCGCGATAGACGAACATGACCGCATCCGCATCCTGCTCGATCGAGCCCGATTCGCGCAGGTCGGCGAGCTGGGGGCGCTTGTCCTCGCGCTGCTCCACCGCGCGCGAGAGCTGCGAGAGCGCGAGCACGGGGATGTCGAGCTCCTTGGCCAGCGCCTTGAGCCCCTGGGTGATCATCGAGATCTCCAGCACGCGGTTCTCCGGCCGCGAACCGGGGGCGGGCCGCATCAGCTGCAGATAGTCCACCACGACGAGATCAAGCCCGCGCGTGCGCTTGATCCGCCGGCAGCGGGTGCGCAGCGCAGAGAGCGTGATCGCCGGCGTATCGTCGATCAGGATCGGCAGGGCGGCAAGTTCGCGGCTGGCCTCGTAGAAGCGGTCGAACTCCTGCTGGCTGACCTCCCCGCGACGGATGCGATCGCCCGAGATGCGCGTCTCCTCGGCGAGCAGGCGGGTGGCGAGCTGCTCGGCCGACATCTCGAGCGAGAAGATGGCCACACTGCCCTGGGGCGGCGCCCCCGGCGCGCTGCGCTCGCGGATCGCCTTGGCCGCGCCATAGGCGATTTTGGTCGCCAGCGCCGTCTTGCCCATGCCCGGCCGCCCGGCCAGGATCAGCAAATCCGACCGGTGCAGCCCGCCGAGCCGCGCATCCAGATCGCGCAGCCCCGTCGGCAGGCCCGATACCCCGCCGCCTGAGGCCTTGGCGCGCGCGGCGCTCTCCACCGCCTGGGCCAGCGCGCGCTCGAAGGGAATGGCCCCGCCCTCCATCCGCCCGCCTGAGGCGAGCTCGAACAGCGCTTGCTCGGCGGCCTCGATCTGCGCCGCGGCATCGAGCTCCGGCTCGGAGCCGAAAGCGCGGTTGACGATGCTCTCCCCGAGATCGACGAGCTGCCGGCGCAGCCAGCAGTCGTAGATCAAGCGGCCATATTCGCCGGCATTGATGATCCCGACCGTGGCCGAGAGCAGCTGGACCAGATAGGCCGTGCCGCCCACCTCCTCGAGCGCGCCGTTGTGCTCGAACTCGGTCTTGAGGGTGACGACATCGGCCAGGGCATTCTGCTCCACCCGGCGGCGGATCGCGGCATAGATGCGGCCGTGCACCGGGTCGGCGAAATGCTCGGGCTCCAGGAACTCGGCCACCCGCTCATAGGCCTTGTTGTTGGACAGCAGCGCGCCGAGCAGCGCCTGCTCGGCCTCCAGGTTCTGCGGCGGCAGGCGCAGCGACCGGCCGAGCAGCGCGCCCGCCTCGGGCGGAGGAGGGAGGGAGTTCATGCAGAGAGCCTAGCGCGGAGCGGGGGCATGGATCAGCCGGGGAGTGATGTGGATAGCGTGGGCAGCTGAGACGGCATGTGAAGAAGCGAGGCTTGACAGCCCCGACCGCAGCCCCGGGTCAGGGGGGCATCCGCAGCGCGGCCGCCAGCCCGAGGGCGCACAAGCCGGCCATGGCCAGGAACGCCCCGCCGCCGAACGCCGCGTAGAGCGGCCCGGCGGCGAGCATCAAGAGGCTGCTCGCCAGCCCCACGCCGAGGGCGGCATGCAGCGTCTGCGCCCGCGCCCCCAATCCCTCGGGCAGGGAGGCAAGGGCGCGGATGGCGGCCAGATGCATCGCCCCGAAACTGGCCGCATGCAGGGCCTGCGCTGCCCACAGCAGCCAGGGATCGGTCGTAGCCGCCAGCACGCTCCAGCGCAGCAGCCCCCCCGCCCCGGCCACCAGAGCCAGGCCGCGGCTGCCCAGCCGCTCGACCAGCGGCCGACCGAAGAGGAAGAGCAGCACCTCGGCCAAGACCCCCGAGGCCCAGAGCGCGCCGATCAGCAGCGGGGAAAGCCCGGCGGCCGTCCAGTGCAGGGTGGAAAACCCGTAGTAGACCGCATGGCTGCCCTGGATCAGGGCCGAGACCGGGAGCAGCCGACGGAAGGCAGGCTCGCGCAGCGGTTCCCACCAGCGGCCGGGGCGCGCGCCGGCGGCGCTGGGCCCCTGCGGCAGGCCATGCGCCAGCGGCACCACCGCCAGCAGGCACAGCGCCGCGCAGGACAGCGCGGCCACAGGGCCCGCCTGGGCCGCCGCCCAGCCGGCCACCACCGCCCCGAGGATGAAGGCGATGCTGCCCGCCGCGCGCACCCGGCCGTAGTCGAAAGGACGCCGACGCATCTCCGCGACGGCCGCGGCGTCGCTCAGCGGCAGGATCGGCGCCAGGGCGGCGTTGTGCAGCAGCTGCAGCGCGAGCAGCAGCAGCAGCCCCTCGAACAGGCCAAGGCCCGGCAGGGTTACGGCCGCGGCGGCCGCTGCCGCCATCAGCACCGGGGAGAGGCCGCAGCGATCGGCGAGCGGGGCGGAGGCAGGGCCGGCAAGCAGCCGCGCCAGCGTGCCGGCAGCCAGCAGCAGCCCCACTTCCGCGGGCGAGAGCCCGCCCCCCTCGAGCGCCGCCGGAACGAAGGGCATGGCCGCACCGAGGGCAGCAAACTGCGCGGCGTAGAGGAGGGCGAAGCGGCGGGCAGGCGTCACGTCCGGGCTATGGGCTGGCGCGGGCCGTGTTGCAATCCGGGGCGATGTGCCGCATCACCCCCTCACCACAGGCGAGCGGTTGGCCCATGTTCACAGCACGCGTCCGCGCCATCCTCGGCCCCACCAACACGGGCAAGACCCATCTCGCGATCGAGCGCATGCTCGCCCACGCGAGCGGCATCATCGGCTTCCCGCTGCGGCTGCTGGCGCGCGAGAACTATGACCGCATGGTCAAGGCCAAGGGCGAACGCTACGTCGCGCTGATCACCGGCGAAGAGAAGATCGTCCCGCCCGAGGCGCGCTGGTTTGCCTGCACGGTGGAGGCGATGCCGCTCGATCGGCGGGTGGAATTCCTCGCCGTCGATGAGATCCAGCTCTGCGCCGACCCCGATCGCGGACATGTCTTCACCGACCGGCTGCTCAATGCCCGCGGCATGGTCGAGACCATGTTCATGGGGGCCGAGACGATCCGCCCGCTGCTGACGCGGCTCATCCCCCAGGTCGAGATCGAGACCCGCCCGCGCCTGTCGCAGCTGACCCACACCGGGTTTCTGAAGCTCGGCCGCCTGCCGCCGCGCACCGCGGTGGTCGCCTTCTCCGCCGGGGAGGTCTATGCGATCGCTGAAGCGATCCGCTCCCGCCGCGGCGGCTGCGCGGTGGTGATGGGCCGGCTCTCGCCGCGCACGCGCAACGCGCAGGTCGCCCTCTACCAGAACCGGGAGGTCGATTTCCTGGTCGCCACCGATGCGATCGGCATGGGCCTCAACATGGATGTGGACCATGTCGCCTTCGCCTCGCTGGTCAAATTCGACGGCCATGCGCCGCGGCTGCTGACGGCGCAGGAAGCGGCGCAGATCGCCGGCCGGGCGGGGCGCGGCATGCGCGATGGCACCTTCGGCAGCACCGGCGACTGCCCGCCCCTGCCCGAGGAGATGGTCGCACGCATCCAGGACCATCAGTTCGAACCGCTGCAGGCGATCGCCTGGCGCAACAGCGACCTCGACTTCACGAGCATCGATGCGCTGCTCGACAGCCTGGCCGCACCGCCGCCCGCCCCCGGCCTGACCAAGGGGCATGACGCGACCGACCACATCACGCTGCACATGCTCTCGCGCGATCCGGAGATCCGGCGCCTGGCCCACGGCTCCAGCGCGCGGGTGCGGCTCCTGTGGGAGGCCTGCAGCGTGCCCGATTTCCGCAAGCTGGCCGACGACAGCCACACCCGCCTCTGCGGCCGCATCTTCCGCCACCTGGTGGAGGACGGCCACCTGCCCGAGGACTGGATCGCCCAGCAGATCAGCCAGACCAGCAGCACGGAAGGCGACATCGATACGCTGATGGCGCGGCTGGCCGCCATCCGCACCTGGTCCTACGTCGCGGCCCGCGCCGACTGGCTGCGCGATGCTGCCGCCTTCCAGCAGCAGGCCCGCGCGGCGGAGGATGCGCTGTCGGATGCGCTGCACGAACGCCTGACCCAGCGCTTCGTCGACCGGCGGGCGGCGCATCTCATCCGCCGTCTTGACCCGGCGAATGAGGAGGAGCTGCTGAGCGCCGTCACCCGCCAGGGCGAGGTGATCGTCGAGGGGCACCTGGTGGGCCGGGTGGAGGGTTTCCTCTTCCACCCCGATGCCACCGCCGAGGACGAGGAGACGCGCCGGCTGGTGCTGCGCGCCGCCCGCCGCGCGCTACGGGAGGAGATGCCGCGCCGCGTGGCCGCGCTCGAGATCGCGCGGGCGGAGGCCTTCTCCCTCACGCCGGATCACAAGCTGCGCTGGGAGGGGGCGGAGGTGGCGCGGCTGCGCGCGGGGCCCGAGCCGGGCAAGCCGCTGATCGAGGTGCTGCCCTCCGAGTTCCTGGACGGGGCGCAGCGCGAGCGCATCCGCGCCCGCCTCTCCGCCTGGATCGATGGCGTGCTGGCGCGCGACCTGGCCGCCATCGCCGCCGTCGAGAAGAAGGCCGAGGATGACAACACCCTGCGCGGTCCGGCCTTTCAGCTGCGCGAGACGTTGGGGATCCGCCCCGGCCCGGCACGGGCGCAGATCCCGGCCGAGGTGCAGGCCAAGCTCAAGACGATCGGCGCCCGCGCCGGCCGCTTTGCGCTCTATGTGCCGGATGCCTTGAAACCCCGCGCGATGGCCATGCGCGCCCAGCTCTGGGCGCTGTCGCGCAACATCCCCACCCCGCCGCTGCCGCCGCCGGGGCTTGTCGCGATCCCGACGGACGGGCCGCTGATGGCCGCCTGGCCGCCCGGTTTCGCCGAGGATATGGGCTGGGTGCCGGCCGGGCCGGTCGCGCTGCGGCTCGATGTGGCCGAACGGATCGCGGGAGAGCTGGCCTATGCCACGCGGCAGGGCCCGGTTCCCTTCGCGCCTGAACTCCTCGCGCGCTATGGCATCAAGGCGCAGCATTTCGCGGCGGTGCTGGCGGCGCTTGGCTTCCGCCTGATCGAGCCCGAACCGCTGCCGGAGGGCATGTTCGGCCCCCCGGCGCCGGTCTGCATCGGGCGGGCGCGGCCCGAACGCCCGCGGCGCGATCGGCCGGCCCGCCCGGCCGAGGCCGCCGCGGCGGAGGCCTCGACGGCAGCGGAGGGAGAGGCGAGCGCCGCCGCCCGTGCCCAGCGCCACCGGCGGCGCCAGCGCCCGCCCCGCCCGGCCGAGGCCGCCCCGGCCGAGGAGGCTGCAGCCCCGGCGCGCGGCAGCGACCGCGCGGGCGAAGCCGGCCGCGGCCCGCGTCCGGACAAGCGAGCGGAGGAGCGCGGCGAGAACGGGCGGCCGGAGCCCCGCCAGGCGGGCAGCCGGCCGGAGCGGCGCGAGGAGCGTGCGCGCTCCCCCTGGCCCGATCGCGGCGGGGAGACGCGCGTCTTCCACCAGGATAAGGTCACCATCTCGGCGGAGGATAGCCCCTTCGCCAAGCTTGCGGCGCTGAAGCTGAAATAGGCGGTGGAACGCCCGGCCGAGTGGGAGCGGCTGGATGTCTGGCTGTGGCGGGCACGGCTGGCCCGCAGCCGCAGCGCCTGTGCGCGCGCCGTCGCGGCCGGAGGCTTCCGGGTCAACCGCCAGCCGGTGGACAAGCCGCACCATCGGCTGCGGGTGGGCGATGTCGTGACCTTCGCCTGGGGCAGCGAGGTCCGCATCTGGCGCGTGCTCTCGCTCGGCAGCCGGCGCGGACCGCCGGCCGAGGCGCGCAGCCTCTATGAGGTGCTCAGCCCTGGCGTTCCACCATCAGCTGCTTGATCTTGGCGATCGCCTGCGCCGGGTTGAGGCCCTTGGGGCAGGTCCGCGTGCAGTTCATGATGGTATGGCAGCGGTAGAGGCGGAAGGGATCCTCGAGCGCATCGAGCCGTTCGCCGGTGTATTCATCCCGCGAATCGGCAATCCAGCGATAGGCCGCCATCAGCACCGCAGGCCCCAGGTAGCGGTCGCCGTTCCACCAGTAGGAGGGGCAGGAGGTCGAGCAGCAGAAGCAGAGGATGCACTCCCACAGCCCGTCAAGGCGGGCGCGCTCCTCCTTCGACTGGCGGCGCTCCTCATCCGGCGGCGGGGGCGTATCGGCCTTCAGCCAGGGCTCGATGCTGCGATACTGGGCGTAGGCCTGCCGGAGGTCGGGGACCAGATCCTTGATCACCGGCATGTGCGGCAGCGGATAGATGCGCACATCGCCCTTCACGTCCTCGATCGGCTTGAGGCAGGCGAGGGTGTTGAGCCCGTCGATATTCATCGCGCAGGACCCGCAGATCCCCTCGCGGCAGGAGCGGCGGAAGGTCAGCGTGCTGTCGATCTCGTTCTTGATCTTGATCAGCGCGTCCAGGACCATCGGCCCGCAGCTGTCGAGATCGACCTCATAGCTATCGAGGCGCGGATTGTCTCCGCGGTCCGGGTCCCAGCGGTAGATGCGGAAGGTCTTGACCCGGGTCGCGCCGGGCGGGGCCTTGAAGGTCCGGCCCTCGCCGATGGTGGAGTTGCGGGGAAGGGTGAAGGTTGCCATCAGTCTTCTCCATCGCCCGGGCGGGGCGCTACGGCGCCCGCGCCCCCGCCTTCGCCGTGGCCGCGCATCGGCCCGCCGCGCCTCAATAGACCCGCGCCTTGGGCGGGAACACCTGGACCTCGTTGGTTAGGGTCCGCAGCTTGACGTCGCGGTAGCCGAGCGTGACCTCGCCCTTCTCGTTCATCCAGGCCAGGGTGTGCTTCAGCCAGTTCACGTCGTCGCGTTCGGGGTAATCCTCGTGCGCGTGGGCGCCGCGCGATTCCTTGCGCGCCTCGGCGCTGACGATAGTAGTCAGCGCATTGCCGATGAGGTTGTCGAGCTCCAGCGCCTCCACGAGGTCGGAGTTCCAGATCAGGCTGCGGTCCTCGATGCGGATATCGGCATAGCCGGCGTGTACGCGCTTGAGCTTCTCCACCCCCTCGGCCAGGCTCTGGCTGTTGCGGAAGACCGCGGCGTGGTCCTGCATGGCGCGCTGCATCGTCTCGCGCAGTTCGGCCACGCGGGTGCTGCCCTTGGCGTGGCGGATGCGGTCGAAGCGATCGAGCGCCTGCTCCCCGGCCTTGGGCGGCAGCGGCGGCTGGGCCGCGCCGGGCTTCAGGATCTCCTTGCAGCGCAGCGCCGCGGCGCGGCCGAACACCACGAGGTCGAGCAGGGAGTTGGTCCCCAGCCGGTTGGCGCCATGGACCGAAACGCAGGCTGCCTCGCCCACCGCCATCAGGCCGGGCACGATCGCATCCTGGTCGGTGGCGGTCGGGCGCAGCACCTCGGTGTAGATGTTGGTCGGGATCCCGCCCATGTTGTAGTGGACGGTGGGCAGGATCGGGATCGGCTCCTTCGTCACGTCCACCCCGGCGAAGATCTTCGCCGTTTCGCTGATGCCGGGCAGACGCTCGTGCAGGATATCGGCGCCGAGATGTTCGAGGTGCAGGTGGATGTGGTCCTTCTTGGGGCCGCAGCCACGCCCCTCACGGATCTCGATCGACATCGCGCGGGAGACGACGTCGCGGCTGGCCAGGTCCTTGGCGGTGGGGGCGTAGCGTTCCATGAAACGCTCGCCCTCGGAGTTGGTGAGGTAGCCACCCTCCCCGCGCGCGCCCTCGGTGATCAGGCAGCCCGAGCCGTAGATTCCGGTCGGGTGGAACTGCACGAACTCCTGGTCCTGCAGCGGCAGGCCGGCGCGCAGCACCATGCCGCCGCCATCGCCGGTGCAGGTGTGGGCGGAGGTGCAGGAGAACCAGGCGCGCCCGTAGCCGCCCGTGGCCAGCACCGTCATCTGGGCACGGAAGCGGTGGATCGAACCATCCTCCAGGCACCAGGCGATGACCCCGCGGCAGACCCCCTCATCGTCCATGATCAGGTCGAGCGCGAAATACTCGACGAAGAACTCGCAGTTGTGCTTGAGCGACTGCTGATAGAGGGTGTGCAGGATGGCATGGCCAGTGCGATCGGCGGCGGCGCAGGCGCGCATCGCCGGCGCCTTGCCGTAATGCGTCATGTGCCCGCCGAAGGGCCGCTGGTAGATCCGCCCATCCTCGGTGCGGGAGAAAGGCACCCCGAAATGCTCGAGCTCGATGATCGCCGGGATCGCCTCCCGGCACATGTATTCGATCGCATCCTGATCGCCCAGCCAGTCCGACCCCTTGACGGTGTCGTACATGTGCCAGCGCCAGTCGTCCTCTCCCATGTTGCCGAGGGCGGCGCCCACCCCCCCCTGCGCGGCAACCGTGTGGCTGCGGGTGGGAAAGACCTTGCTGATGCAGGCCGTCTTCAGGCCCGCCGCCCCCATGCCCAGCGTGGCGCGCAGGCCGGCCCCGCCCGCCCCCACCACCACGACGTCATAGGTGTGATCGACGATGCGATAGGCGAAATGCGAGGGCTTGCTGATGGCGTTCATGGCTCACCGATCTGGGGGCGCCGGGTGCGCCCGGCCTGCTCGACTATGTGTCTGAAACGAATCACGTAAAGGCCACGCGCAGCACGCTGAAGGCCGCGATCGCAGCCAGCAGCACGCAGGCCGCCTTGATCAGAAGAATGGTGCCGAGGCGCAGCGCCTCGTGGCGGATGTAGTCCTCGGCCACCACCTGCAGGCCGGCCGCCATATGGTGGAAGAGGGCGCCGATCAGCAGCAGCAGCAGCACCGCATGCAACGGCGCCGCGACGAAGGCCCGCACCTCGGCGTAATCGGCCCCGACCAGCGAGAGGGCGGCGACCACGAACCAGAGCATCAGCGGCAGCAGCGCCAGCGAGGTCACCCGCTGCAGCCACCAGTGCCGCGTGCCCGCCTTGGCCGAACCGAGGCCGCGCACGCGGCCGAGCGGGGTGCGAAGCGAACGGGGTCCGGTGCTGGCGCTCATGGGATCACCACAGGATCAAAGCGGCGGCGAAAGTCAGCAGCGTGAGGACCACGGTGCCGGCCACCACCGCAAGCCCGCTGCGCCGCACCTCGGGCAAGCTGAAACCCCAGCCGGCATCCCAGGCGAGATGCCGGATCCCCGCCAGGGTGTGATACCAGGCCGCAGCCGTCAGGCCGAAGAGCAGGATCACCCCGGCAAAACTGCCAAGGAAACCTTGCACGAGGGCAAACGCCGCCTCGCCGGAGGCGAGCGCCGCCAGCCACCAGACCAGCAGCAGCGCCCCGGCCGACCACAGGACGCCCGTGATGCGATGCAGGATGGAGAGCAGGCTGGTCACCTGCAGCATGTCATAGACCTGCAGATGCGGGGAGAGCGGGCGCTGCACCGCCGTGCCGTCCGAACGCCGCCCGATGAAGAAGGCCTGCCGCGGGTCTTGTGGTTCGGACATCGCCGCGCTCGCTCCGCCTTGCCTGCTTGTTATGCCTTGCCTGTCCTTCCCGCCCGGCGCGGCACGGCCGCCGCGACAGCGCGTGCCGTACTGGCCGTAGCAGGGCCGGTTGCAGTCGCGCGACTTATGAAGAACAGCCCGCGTAGCGTCAACGCTGCCCCTGGCATGCCTTCTGTGCTCAACGCGGGGGTTCGACGCCGCTTGGCCCCGGCAGGCGCCGTGCCCGCAAGCAGGCGCGATAGGCGGCATCCTCGAGGGCCTGGACCTCCTGCAGGAGCCAGCGGTCGTTCACGCCCGGCGCCCAGCGCCGGCGCGCCTCGCGCACTTCAGGGCTGTCGCGCGCCTCCTGCCGGCAGGCCTGCTGTTCGGGCGTGAGGGGGGCGGCTGGCGGTGCCCGACCTTCAGCCCCGATGCCGCAGCCGGCCAGCAGCAGGGACAGGCAGAGAGCCGGCGCGGCGGAGATGCTCCTCATGCGTCGAGCCAATCCTCGATCAGGCGCCGGGCGATGGAATCCGGCCGCGGCAGGGCAAAGCCCAACGCCTCGTGCCGGCGCAGCTCGGCGCGGGTGAACCAGCGCGCATCATAGAGCTCTTCGCGGTCGATGCGGATGTCCTCGGTCAGGCCCTCGGCGTGGAAGCCGAGCATGATCGAGGAGGGGAAGGGCCAGGGCTGCGAGGAATGATAAGCCACCTGCCCGACCGCCACGCCGGCCTCCTCCATCACCTCGCGCCGCACCGCCTCCTCGAGGCTCTCGCCCGGCTCCACGAAGCCTGCCAGGGTGGAGTAGACCGGCGTGGGGAAGCGGCGGTTATGGCCCAGCAGGCAGCGATCCCCGCGGATGACGAGCATGATCACCGCCGGGTCGGTGCGCGGGAAATGCTCCGCCCCGCAATGCGTGCAGACCATGACATGCCCGGCGCTGCGCGCCTCGCACCGGCCGCCGCAGACGCCGCAGAAGCGGTGCCGATTGCGCCAATGCATCAGGCCGCGGGCGTGGGCGAGCACGCTCGCCTCTCCCGCCGGCAGCGCGCCCGCCACCTGGCGGAGGTCATGGAAGCGGCCGGCCTCGGGCGGGATCGGCGGCGTCTCCAGATGGCTCAGATCGACCGCGAAGACCGGTCGCTGATCCCACAGGCCAAGAAAGGCCCAAGGCCCCCCGGCCCGGCGCAGCGGCTCGGCCGCCACGGCCGAGAGCAGCACCGCCTCCGGCGCCCCCTCCTCCAGCCCCCTCAGCAGGCTGCGCGCCCGCCAGACCGGAACATACAGGGCAGAGGGCGAATCGAGCTGGGCTGCGATCCATTCGGCATCGTCCCGCCGGTGGGTGGCCCGATCGAGGGGGCTGCCGGTATAGGCGTTGGGGCGGCTGGCGGGAAAGGAGAGCGACATCGTTGCCGAGTCAACCGGAAGGCCTCCGCCCTGACAAGGACGCCCGCCGCCGATGCAGGCTTGCGGCGGGGCCCACGAAGGGCGATATGTGGGGGCGGAAGGTCGGCGGCGGACGGGCTCCCCGCCAACCCGGTCAGGTCCGGAAGGAAGCAGCCGTAACGGGTTCTCGCCCGGGTCGCTCGTCGGCCTTCCGCCTGTCTCGAGATTTCTCCCTGCGCGCCAACGGGGCCTCGGCATGAGTGACAGTTTCGGCCCGGCACCGGCCGAGGAGGCACTGCCGCTCCCGCCCGCTCCGGAAGGCCCCGGCCTGTTCGACCTGCCCGATTTCGCCCCGCCAGCCCCCACCGGAGGGAGTGCGGCGGCCGCGCCTGCGCGCGCAGGGCAAGGGGCCGAGGCCCTCCCCGCCGCCCCCCCTTCCCCGGCTGCGGCGGCAGCGGATGCGGCGGAGGCCAGGCCCGGGCCCGAGGGAGGGGCAGAAGCCGCGGCCGCCCCGCCGCAGCCCGCGACGGCCTATCGCGTCCTTGCGCGCAAATACCGCCCGCGCAGCTTCGCCGAGCTGATCGGGCAGGAGGCGCTGGTGCGCACGCTGCGCAACGCCTTCGCCAGCGGCCGGGTGGCGCATGCCTTCATGCTCACCGGCGTGCGCGGCGTGGGCAAGACCACCACCGCCCGCATCATCGCCCGCGCGCTCAACTGCGTGGGGCCGGACGGACAAGGCGGCCCGACGGCCGATCCCTGCGGCATCTGCCCCAATTGCACCGCCATCCTGGCCGACCGCCACCCGGATGTGATCGAGCTCGACGCCGCCTCCAACAACGGCGTCGAGGATGTGCGCGAGCTGCGCGAGGCGGTGCGCTACCGCCCGACCCTCGGCCGCTACAAGGTCTATATCCTGGATGAGGTCCACATGCTGTCGAATGCGGCGTTCAATGCGCTGCTGAAGACGCTGGAGGAACCTCCGCCGGCGGTGAAGTTCATCTTCGCCACCACCGAGCTGCGCAAGGTGCCGGCCACCATCCTCTCGCGCTGCCAGACCTTCCATCTGCCGCGGGTGCCGCAGCAGCTGCTGCGCGCCCATTACGCCGAGATTTGCGCCAAGGAAGGGATCGCGGCGGAGGAGGAGGCGCTGGCCATCATCGCCCGCGCCGCTGACGGGTCGGTGCGCGATGGGCTCTCCCTGCTCGATCAGGCGATCGCGCTGGGGGCCGGCCGGGTGAGCGCGGCCCAGGTGCAGCAGATGCTGGGGCTGGCCGACCGCGCCCTGGTCTTCGACGTGCTGGAGGCCGCCCTCGCCGGGGACATGCCGGCCCTGCTCGGCGCTCTCGATGAGGCGCACCGGCGCGGTGCCGATCCGGGTCTGCTGCTGGCCGATCTGCTGGACCTGGTCCACACCCTGACGCGGCTGTGCCTGCTACCCTCGCTCGCCGAGGATGCCGCGCTGCCGGAGCTCGAACGCAGCCGCGGGGCGGCGCTGGCGGCGCGGCTGTCGGTGCCGGTGCTGGGGCGGGCGTGGCAGATGCTGCTCAAGGGTGTCGCGGAGGTGAACGAAGCCCCCGACCGCCGCGCCGCCCTGGCCATGGTCTTGATCCGCCTGGCTCATCTGGCCGATCTGCCAACCCCGGGGGAGCTGTTGCGCCGCCTCTCGGCCGAGGAGGCTGCCCAACCCCGCCCCGCCGCCGCGCCTGGCGCCGCGCCCGGCGCCCCACCTGCCCCGCGGGCGGTCGCGGCCGCGGGTGGCAGCCCGGCCGCCATGCCCGCCCCGGCGGCGCCGCCCCAGCCGGCCGCCGCCCCGCTGCCGCAGAG
>JANWYF010000227.1 GCA_025057055.1 Rhodovarius sp.
CGCGACGCCGACATCGGCGCGCTTGAGCGCGGGCGCGTCGTTCACGCCATCCCCGGTCATCGCCACGAGCAGCCCCTCGGCCTGCAGGGCCATCACGAGGCGCAGCTTGTGCTCGGGCGTGGTGCGGGCAAAGACCGTGACTCGGCGTGCCGCCGCGCGCAGGGCGGTATCATCCATCGCATCGAGCTCCGCCCCGGTCAGCACCTGCGGATCCGGATCCAGGCCGAGCTGGCGTGCGATCTCGCGCGCGGTCGCGGCATGATCACCGGTGATCATCACCACACGGATCCCGGCCGCGCGCGCATCGGCCACCGCGGCTGCGGCCTCCGGCCGCGGCGGGTCGATGAAGCCGATCAGCCCGAGCAGCACGGCGCTGTGCAGCAGCCGGGGGTCGATGCGCTCGGCCTCCCCGGCCAGGGGAAGTTCGGCGAAGGCGAGCACGCGCTGGCCCGCCGCTGCCATCTCCTCCACCGCGGCGGCCCAGCGGGCGGGATGCAGCGGCTGCGCCCCGGCTGGCGTCGCCTCGGCGCCGCAGAGGGCAAGGATCGCCTCCGGCGCGCCCTTGAGCAGGATGCGGCCGCCGTGCAGGGTGGCCATGTAGCGGTGCGCGGCATCGAAGGGGATTTCATCCCGCCGCGGTTCGGCCGCGCGCAGGGCCTGCGGGTCCAGCCCCGCCTTGCGCGCGAGCACGAGCAGGGCGCCCTCCATCGGATCACCCTCGACGCGCCAGTCCTCCCCCTCCGCGACCAGCTCGGCATCGTTGCACAGCACAGCGCAGCGCAGCAGGGGCGCAAGCAGCGGATCCCGCGCCGGATCGGCCGGGCTGCCGTCTGCACGGCGCAGCTCCCCGACCGGGGCATAGCCCGCACCGCCGACCGTGACCGCACCGGCCGCGGTGCGGATGGCGGCGGCCATCATCTCGTTGCGGGTCAGCGTGCCGGTCTTGTCTGTGCAGATGACCGCCACGGCGCCCAGCGTCTCCACTGCCGGCAGCTGGCGGATGATGGCGTTGCGCGCGGCCATGCGGCGCACCCCGATGGCCAGGGTGATGGTCAGCACCGCGGGCAGCCCCTCGGGAATCGCGGCGACCGAGAGGCCGACCACCGCCATGAAGGCGGCTGCCGGCTCCAGGCCGCGCAGCAGCACCGCAAAGGCGAAGACCGCGACCGCCACCGCCAGCACCGCCGCCGAGATCTGGCGGGCGAACTGCGCCATCTGCCGCAGCAGCGGGGTCTGCAGCGTCTCGACCTCGCGCAGCAGGGTGCTGATGCGGCCGAGTTCGGTCGCCGCACCGGTCGCAACCACTACCCCCGCCCCCTGGCCGGCGGCCACCAGCGTGCCCGACCAGGCCATGCAGGCGCGCTCCGCGAGCGGTGTTTCGGGGGCGGTCGGGGCCTCGTTCTTCTCGACCGGCACGCTCTCCCCGGTCAGGGCCGATTCGTCGATGCGCAGGGCGCGCACGCGCAGCAGGCGTAGATCGGCCGGGACGCGATCGCCCGGCTCGAGCAGCACCACATCGCCGGGCACGACGGCAGCGGCCGGGATGCGCTGGCGCCGCCCGCCGCGCAGGACGGTCGCGGTCGGGTCGATGAGGGCGCGGATCGCCTCCAGCGCCTGTGCGGCGCGGCCTTCCTGCACGAAGCCGATGGCCGCATTGATCAACACGACGCCGAGGATGACCGCGGCATCGAGCGGATGGCCCAGCAGCAGCGACAGTGCGGCGGCCACCAGCAGCACATGGATCAGCAGGTCGCGGAACTGCCCGAGGAAGCGGGCGAGCGGTCCGCGCCGCGGTCCCTCCGGCAGCCGGTTCGGGCCATGGCGCGCGAGCCGCGCTGCGGCCTCGGCCGGATCGAGCCCGCCGGCGGATGAGCCGAGCTGGGCGAGCACGGCTTCGGCCGGCAGGGCATGGGGGGGCGGCGGGGGGTGGTCCACGCGGCTAACCCCGCCTCACCGGCCGGCCCAAGCGGCCCTCGCGCCGTGGGAGGAGACCCGCCCGCCCCCGCCGGAGCTTGCGCAGGCCTGCGACGGAGCCCCCGCGCGGGCGGCTGCTGCGGGGCTTCATTCGGCCCGGGCGGTCGGCCCCCGCCCCGACCACCGCATCGCTGCGCTGTCCCATCGCTCTCCCGGCCTGGCTGCTCGCCCCCAGTTAGGCCGCCGCACTCGCCCCCGCCTTGCCGCAGATCAAGGCCGGACCTGCCGGGCGGGGCTGGCATGCGGCGGAGGCGCCAGGAGCTGCGACATGTCTGCCCCACCGACCGCCGCCGATCGTCCGATCCTGGCGGCGACCGACCTCTCCTCCCGTTCCGATCGGGCGCTGGCGCGCGCCGCGCTGCTGGCGGCCGAGCTCGGCGCGCCGCTCGTGTTGCTGCATGCCCTCGATGAGGATCAGCCGCCCGGGCTGCTGGAAGCCGCGAGGCGCGAGGCGGGGCTTGCCCTGCAGCGGCTGGCCGCTGCCCTGCCCGGCGGCATGGGCCGGGGCGCGGAGCTTCTGCTCGCACAGGGCGATCCCTACCGCGTCATCCAGCAGGTGGCGGCGGAGCGCGGGGCGCGGCTGCTCGTGCTCGGCGAGCATCGGCGGCGGCCGCTCGCCGACATGTTCCTGGGTACGACGGCCGAGCGGGTGCTGCGCAGCGCGCCCTGCCCGGTGCTGATGGTCCACCGCCCGGCCGCCGGCCCCTATGCCCAGGTGCTGGTCGCCACCGACCTCTCCGACCGGGCGCTGGCGGCCTGGCAGGCGGCGGCGCTGCTCGGGCTGTTGCAGCGCGCCCAGGTCAGCCTGTTGCATGTGCGGGAAAGCCCGCCGCTGGCTGGCATCGCGCTCGGCGCGCAGCCGCCCGCAGCGGCCGCAGCCGCCGCCGAGGAGAGGCAGGCGCAGAGCGGTGCCGCCCTGGCCGACTGGGCCGCGCGCGGCCCGGCGCTTCCGGCCCCGCGCCTGCTCCTGCAGGAGGGACCGCCGGCGATGGTCATCGTCGAGCAGGCAGCCGCCCTGCAGGCCGATCTGGTGGTGCTGGGCACGGCGGGGCGCGCCGGCCTCGCGCGCGCAATCCTGGGCAGTGTTGCCGCCCAGGTGCTGGGGGAGATCGGCTGCGACGCCCTGGCCCTGCCGCCGCAGGCCTGAGGCGCGCGCCAGCCCCGCCGCCTGTCGCCCGCTCCGGCCGCTCCGGCGGCGGCCTGGAACGGTGGCCGTCTTGCCGGCGAAGGCGGCAGCGGGCAGAGGCTGGGCGGAGCCGTCGAGGATGTCATGCGCATCGCCCTGATCCACGCCCTGAAGCACAGCCCCGCCCCGACCGAGGCGGCCTTCGCCGCCCTCTGGCCCGAGGCGCGGCAGATGCATCTGCTCGACACCTCGCTCTCGGCCGATCTGGCCGAGGC
>JANWYF010000028.1 GCA_025057055.1 Rhodovarius sp.
GCAGAAACTCACCGCCACCATCGGCACCAGCCTGATCTGGATCACGCATGACCTGTCGGTGGTGGCGGGTCTGGCCGACGACATCGCCGTCATGTACGCCGGCCGCATCGTCGAATACGGCCCGGTCGAGCAGGTTCTGCAAGCGCCCATCCATCCCTACACCCATGGGCTGATCGGCAGCGTGCCGTCACGCAATGCGCGCGGCCAGCCGCTGCGCCAGATCCCGGGCATGACGCCGTCGCTCCTGTCGCTGCCGCCGGGCTGCGCCTTCAAGGCCCGCTGCGCCCGCGCCGACGCCGCCTGCGAGGAGATGCCCGAACTCGCCGAACTCGCGCCGGGGCGGCTGGCCCGCTGCGTCCACCCGCTGATCGAGGTGCCGGCATGACCCCGCCCGAGGGCACCCCCGCCGCCGCCGCTGCCCCGACCATGACGGCAAGCGAGACGATCCTCGAACTGCGCGGCGTCTCCAAGCGCTTCGAGAAGAAGCTCGACCTCGCGGGCCGCATCCTGCGCCGGCTCGGCGCCCCCCTGCGCGAGGAGACGGTGCATGCCGTCGACAATGTGAGCCTTGCCATCCGCAAGGGCGAGGTGGTCGGGCTGGTGGGCGAATCGGGCTGCGGCAAATCGACCCTGGGCCGCATGGTGGCCGGCATCATGCGGCCGACCTCCGGGCAGGTGCTCTGGCGCGGGCAGGATATCGCCACCCTCTCGGGCGATGCGGCGCGACGCGCCAAGCTGGCCGTGCAGATGATCTTCCAGGATCCCTACGCCTCGCTCAACCCGCGGATGAAGGTCGAGCGCATCGTGGGCGAGGCGCCGCTCGTGCATGGGCTGACCACCCGCGCCCAACTCGGCGCATATGTCGATGAGCAGCTGCGACGCGCCGGCCTCGATCCCGCCTTCAAGTCGCGCTACCCGCACCAGTTCTCGGGCGGGCAGCGCCAGCGCATCGGCATCGCCCGCGCGCTCGCCGTCCAGCCGGAGTTCATCGTCTGCGATGAGGCGGTGGCGGCGCTCGACGTGTCGATCCAGGCGCAGATCCTGAACCTCTTCATGCAGCTCAGGCGCGACCTCAACCTCACCTACCTCTTCATCTCCCACGACCTCGGCGTGGTCGAGCATCTGAGCGACCGGGTGGTGATCATGTATCTCGGCCGGGTGGTGGAGCAGGCGCCTGCGGAAGACGTGTTCCGCCGCCCCAACCACCCCTACACCCGCTCCCTGCTCGACAGCGTGCCGCGGATCGAGGCGCGCAAGCGCGCCTTCACCCCGGTGCAGGGAGAGATCCCCTCGCCGCTCAACCCCCCGCCCGGCTGCCATTTCCACCCGCGCTGCAAGCATGCGATGGAACGCTGCCGGAGCGAGGTGCCGCGCCTGCGCGAGGTCGCGCCCGGCCATTTCTCGGCCTGCCATCTCAACGACGCGGCCTGAGAGGCGCCTGCCGCGGCGCGCACCGCCGCCCCGGGGCAGGCCAGACCTCCTGCCCGGCCGCTAGACCCCCTGCGCCGCGGGTCCCGCCAGGGAACGTCCGGTCCGCGCCACATCCTCGATCAGCGCGATCTGCCGCGGCAGGCAGACCGCGGTCAGGTCGTAGCGTTCGACCACAGAGCGCCGCGCCGCCTCGCGCAAGGGGCGCAGCCCTTCCTGGTCGGCCAGCATGGCGGCCAGCCGCTCGGCAATCCCCTCGCTGTCGAAGAAATCGACGAGCAGACCATTCTCCCCCTCCCGCAGCACCTCCTCGACCGGGGCGGTGGCGGAGGCGAGCACCGCCGCCCCGCAGGCCATCGCCTCCAGCACACTCCAGGAGAGGACGAAGGGATAGGTGAGATAGAGATGCGCCGCGCTGACCCGGAACAGGGCGAGCAGCTGCCCGTAGGGGATGCGCCCCACGAAATGCACGCGCGAGAGGTCGATCTGCCCCGCAAGCTCGCGCAGCAGCGCCTCTTTCCAGGTCCCGCCCCCCGGCGGCGGCCCGCCATAGGAGACTCCATCGCCGCCCACGATCACCACCTGCGCCTCCGGGGCCCGCCGCTGCAGCGCCGGCAGGGCCCGCATGAAGACGTGAAAGCCGCGATAAGGCTCGAGCTGGCGGGCGACATAGGTGACGACCGGATCGCCCCGGCGCAGCCGCCGCCCATCGGGCAGGGCGAATTCCGCCGGGCCCTCGGGGCTGGCGAAGCGGGTATCCACCCCCTCATGCAGCACCGAGATCCGCGCCCGCGCCCAGTCGGGAAAGCGCGACCATTGCCACTGTGTGGGTGCGACGCCCCAGTCTGCCGCCTCGAGCTGCAGCAGGTGCACGGCATTCTGCACGCGGGTGCGCGCTGCCTTGTCGATGTCGACCGGCCCGTTGATCGGGTCAAAGCCGACATCGCCGCCCTCGGCCCGGTAGTAGTATTCGCAGTAGAGCAGCAGGCGCGCTTGCGGAAACACGTCGCGCAGGAACAGTGCCTCTCCCCAACCGGGATGGGCGGCGATCAGATCGGGACGGAAGCCGCGTTCGCGCAGGGCAAGGCAGGCGCGCGCCACCTCTTGCCCGCGGCGCAGATAGGCCTCGGTGCGTTTGAGGTAAGGATGGGTCCGTTCTCCCGGGCCCGCCGGCTTGCGGTAGCGCAGATGCTCCACCCGCGGCAGCGGCTCGGCCGGGTTCTCTCCCAGCGCCACCACCCGGTATCCCCGCCGCGCCGCCAGGGCGGGCGCAAGGTGGCGGTACTGGCCCGGGAAATTCTGGTGGACAAACAGGATATTCATGCGCGCAGGATGGAGCAGGCGAAGGGCCGCGCAAGCCAAGCGGCCCGCGGCCTCGGCCCGAACCGAACCTCGGCCCCGGCTCAGGCCCGGATCAGGGTCCCCGCCCCGCGGTCGGTGAAGAGTTCGTGCAGCACCGCATGCGGGCGCCGCCCGTCCAGGATGACCGCGCCCTTCACCCCCTGCTCGATCGCATAGATGCAGGTCTCCACCTTCGGGATCATGCCCCCCGCGATCCAGCCCGCCGCAATGCCGGCGCGCGCCTCGGCCACCGTCATCTCCGGGATCAGGCGCTTCTCGGCATCCAGCACGCCCGGCACATCGGTCAGCAGCAGCAGGCGTTCGGCCTGCAGCGCGCCGGCGACCGCGCCGGCCACCGTATCGGCGTTGATGTTGTAGGTCTGCCCGTCGGCCCCGACGCCGACCGGGGCGATCACCGGCACGATCTCCGCCCCGATCAGGAGGCGCAGCACGCGCGTATCGACTGCCTCAGGCTCGCCGACCAGGCCGAGGTCGAGCACCTGCTCGATGTTGGAGTCCGGATCCTTGACGGTGCGGGTCAACCGGCGCGCCCGGATCAGATGGCCATCCTTGCCCGAGATGCCGACCGCCAGCGCGCCCGCCCGGGTGATGGCGGAGGCGATCTGCTTGTTGACGGTGCCGGCGAGCACCATCTCCACCACCTCCACCATCTGCGCATCGGTCACGCGCAAGCCCTGGACGAAGGTGGACTGCACATTGAGGCGCTTGAGCATGGCGTTGATCTGCGGCCCTCCGCCATGGACCACCACCGGGTTGATCCCCACCTGCTCCAGGAGCGCGATGTCGCGGCCGAAGGCCAGCGCCGCCTCCTCCTCTCCCATCGCGTGGCCGCCGTATTTGACGACCACGATCTGATCGTCGTAGCGCTTCAGATAGGGCAGTGCAGCGGCGAGGATTTCCATCTGATCCTGGCTGCGGTCGGTCATGGCCTGCCCCCCACATGTGATGCCCGCGGTTTGACGGCGCGGGCGCCCATGGTCAAGGCGGCGGGGGATCAGACCTGCTCCAGCATGCGCCGGGCCACCTCGCGCCCCGGCTGGATGATCACGCTGGCACCGAGGGCCGAGAGATGGCTGCGGCAATCCTCAGTCTCGGCCAGGACGATGATCGGCAGGTCGGGTCGGGCGGTGCGCGCCTGCTGCACCACCTGCCCCGCCTCGAAGGCATCGCCGATGGTCACGAAGAGCTGCCGCGCCTCGCCCAGCCGGGCCAGGGCCAGGATCGCGGGATCGGCAGCGTTGCCCTCCACCACCTCGGCCCCGGCGGTGCGCGCGGCAGCAGCGGCCTCGGGGCGGTCCTCGATCACCACCGGCTTGCGCCCGCGGGCGATCAGGCCCGCAACCAGCACCGCCCCCACCTGTCCGAAGCCGACGATCACCGCATGGCCGGCCGGGGCGGGGGGCGTGACCGGGGCAGGCCCCGCCCAGGCGGCCGGGCGGCGCCCTTCGACGAGATGAAACAGCAGCGGGTTGAGCATGATCGACAGGATGGCGCCGGCCAGCACGAGATCCCGCCCCTCCTCCGGCAGCATCCCGAGCGCGACACCCAGGCCTACCAGGATGAAGGAGAACTCCCCGATCTGGGCGAGGCTGACCGAGACGGTCAGCGCAGTCGCCCGCTCATGCCCGAAGGCGCGGCAGATGCCATAGGCCACGGCGGATTTGCCGAAGAGGATGATCAGCACCACCGCCAGCACCGCCAGCGGCCGGTCGAGCAGCACCGCCGGGTCGAACAGCATCCCGACCGCGACGAAGAACAGCACCGCGAAGGCATCGCGCAGGGGCAGCGCCTCCTCGGTC
>JANWYF010000146.1 GCA_025057055.1 Rhodovarius sp.
GGCCAAGATCGGCGATCGGGTCTGTCTCACGCGGCCGGGGAGCTTCCTCCACATCCCGCCGGGGATCCGGCACGGCTTCATCAACGCCGGGGATGTGCCCTATCGCTGGTTCTGGTGGTTCAGCCCGCCAGGGCTTGAGGATTTCTTCCGCGCCATCGGCCGGCCCAAGCGTCCGGGCTTGCCTGATCCGACACCCTATCCCCGCCCGGCCGATGTGGTCGGCATCGAACTGGCCACGGTCTTCGCCCCGCTCGCCCCGCCGGCGATCTTTCCCTGGGATGCCACGCCCATCACCGATCCCGGGATCGTCCAGGCCCTGCGCGCGCAGGCGGGCTGACGGCGCAGGGGCAGGGGCGCAGGCAGGGGCCGACAGATGGCGCCCGCCGCGCCATGCGGCCCTCTCCTCCCAACCGGCCGGGCGGACACCGCCGCGGCGGCAGGCCGTGCGGCAGCCCCGGAGGCCCTTCCATCCGGCGCTCCGGCGGGTCTGGCGCGCTTACCCTGCCCAAGGGGCCGCCTGCCTTGCCGATGCGCCGCCCCCCTCGGCAGGCGAGGGAGGCGTCGGCGCGGTGCAGCCGTCGCCTCGGCCTATTCCTCGGCGGCGAGCCAGAGCGGGTTTTTCAGCTTGGCGAGGAATTCCCGATGCGCTGCCGCGCGTTCGGGGGGCACGCGGATCGGGCGCGGGGTGCGTGCCAGCGGCGCCTCCGCCTGCGCGGCGGCGACGGCGGCGGGGCTCAGGCCAAGCGCCGGCTGCCGCCCGCCGCGCAGTTCGAGATAGACCTGGGCGAGCAGCCTGACATCGAGCAGCGCATTGTGCGTCGTCCGTTCCGAGAGGTCGATGCCGAAGCGGCGGCAGAGCGCATCGAGGCTGTTGGGCAGGCCCGGGAAGCGCGTCTTGGCCAGGGCGAGGGTGTCGACGAAGCGCTCCGGCGGCAGCGGAGGCAGGGAGAGGCGCTCGAACTCTGCGTTCAGATGCGCCGCATCGAAGGGTGCGTTGTGCGCCACCACCGGCGAGTCGGCGAGGAAGGCGAGCAGCCCGCCGGCGATCTCGGCAAAGCGCGGCGCCTGGGCGACATCGGCCTGGGTGAAGCCGTGGATGCGGGTGGCTTCGGCCGGGATGTCGCGTTCCGGGTTGATCAGGGTGTGGAAATGCCGCCCCGTCGGCAGCAGGTTGACGAGTTCGATCGCCGCCACCTCGATCACGCGGTGGCCCTCGGCCGGGTCGATGCCGGTGGTCTCGGTATCCAGCACCACCTCACGCATGGTCGCGCCAGATCCTGACGATGCGGCGCACGGCGCGGTCGGTCAGATGGCGCGACAGCCCGGTGCGGATCACGATGTCGGCGCGGCGGCGCTTCTCGGCATCGGGCATCTGCCGGGCCAGGATGGCGGCCAACCGTTCCGCCGTCATGCCGGGCCGGCGCAGCACCCGCGCGCGCTGCACGGCTGCCGGGCAGGAGACGACGAGGACCGCATCGAACTCCCGCCGGGGGCAGCGGGTCTCGAACAGCAGAGGGATGTCGAGCACGACCAGGCGCTGCCGGTCGCGCCGCGCGCGGGCCAGGAAGCGCGCCTGCTCCTGGCGGACCAGGGGGTGCAGGATTGCCTCCAGCCGGCGCAAGGCCTCGGGCCGGCCGAGGACGGCGGCGCGCAGGGCCTCGCGGTCCAGCCGCCCGTCCTTGACCGTGCCGGGGAAGGCGGCCCCGATCGGCCCCAGCGCCCGCCCGCCCGGTGCCTGCAGCTGATGCACCACCCGGTCGGCGTCGAAGACGCGCACGCCGCGGGCGCGGAAGCTGCGCGCGGCAGTGGTCTTGCCCATGCCGATCCCGCCGGTCAGGCCGAGCACCTTCATCGCGGCGGGATATCCCCGGCCACCGCGCGCTCGAGTTCGGCATCGACCACCGGCTGCAGGCCGAACCAGGCGGCGAAACCGGGCCGGGCCTGGTGCAGCAGCATCCCAAGCCCCGGCACCGCGGCCAGGCCGCGCGCCCGCGCGGCGGAGATCAGCGCCGTCTCGAGCGGGACATAGACGATATCGGCCACCACCGCCTCCACAGGCAGGGGGGAGAGGTCGATCTCGAGCGGCGGCTGGCCGGCCATGCCAAGGCTCGTGGCATTGACCAGCAGCAGGGCTTGCGCGAGCGGCGGCGCATCGGCCACGCGCACCTGTGCTGGCCCTGCCTGCAGCGCGGCGGCCAGGGCCTCGGCCCGGTTGCGGTTGCGGTTGACGATGACGAGCTCCGGCACGCCGGCATCGAGCAGGGCGCAGGCGATGGCCCGGGCCGCCCCGCCTGCGCCGAGCAGCACCGCCGGCCCCGCCCCGGCCTGCCAGAAGGGCGCATGGGTGCGCAGATTCTCCAGGAAGCCAAAGCCGTCGGTGTTGTCGCCGAGGATGCGCCCATCCTGGAAAATCAGCGTGTTGACCGCCCCGCAGCGCCGCGCGTAGGGGGTGAGGGAGTCGCAGAGCGCAAAGGCCGCCTCCTTATGCGGCAGGGTCACATTGGCCCCGGCAAAGCCCGCCGCCATCACCCCGCGCACCGCGGTGGCGAACTGCTCGGGCGGGGTGGGCAGGGGCACATAGGCGGCATCCAGGCCGTAGCGGGCAATCCAGTGATTGTGCAGCTGCGGGCTGCGCGAATGCCCGGCCGGCCAGCCGAAGACGCCGGCCACCCGCGCCTTGCCGGTGATGCGCTGGCTGCCCATGGTCAGACGCGCTGGCCCGCGGTCGCGCGGGGTTCAGCCCTGCGGGCCCGTGGCCGAGGCGTCGGGCAGCGGGGGGAGGTGCTGCCCATCACGACCCCCAGCGGGCGGTGGCGGCGTCATCCTCCGCCCGTGCCTCGACCCAGCGGGTGGTGCCGTCGGCGAACTCCTCGCTCTTCCAGAAGGGTGCCCGGGTCTTCAGCCAGTCGATCAGGAAGGCGCAGGCCTCGAGCGCGGCGTTGCGGTGGCGGCTCGCGGTCAGGACGAGCACGATCGGCTCGCCGGGCAGCAGCCGGCCGTAGCGGTGGATCACGGTGCAGCCCGACAGCGGCCAGCGCCGTTCGGCCTCGGCCGCGATGGCGGCTATCGCCCGTTCGGTCATGCCCGGGTAATGCTCAAGGGTCATGGCGAGGAGGCCGTCATCGGCCCGGCAGATGCCGATGAAGGACGCCACGCCCCCGACATCGACGCGGCCTGCGGTGAGTGCTCTGGTCTCGGCGGCGAGGTCGAAGGCCTCGCGCTGGACGGCGATGCGCGCCATGCC
Organism: Rhodovarius sp.; assembly: GCA_025057055.1. GTDB lineage: Bacteria > Pseudomonadota > Alphaproteobacteria > Acetobacterales > Acetobacteraceae > Rhodovarius. The sequence continues at coordinate 3,245 of JANWYF010000146.1, forward strand.
TCACCCCCCTGTGACCGGCGGGAAGAAGGCGACCTCATCGCCCGGCGCCACCGCTGCCGCATGCCCGGCGAATTCCTGGTTGACCGCGGCGCGGATCTGGGCGGGGTTGGCGAAGGCCTCGGCATGGCCGGGGCTGCGCGCGGCCAGCCAGCGCATCAGGGAGGCGACATCGCGCACCTCCGGCGGGGGAGAGACCTCCTCCTCGGCCAGACCGACCTTCTGCCGCACCCAGGCGAAGTAGAGCACGCGCATGGCCGTCACATCCGCCGCCCGGGCAGGCCGGGCAACAAGGGCCGCAGCGGCAGGGGGCCGCCGCGCAGCACCTCCTCGGGGTTGGCCAGGGTCGCGCGCGGGCCCTCCTCCTCGGGCCAGACATTGCCCGGCTCCTCCTGCAGCGGCTCCTCGCCGGGAATGGCCGGCCCGCCGCGCACGCGCTGCACCGTGAGCGTGGCGGGAATCGGCGGGGCAGAGCCGGCATCGTAGCCGGTCACCCCACCCAAGATGCGGTAGAAGCCCTCCTCCATCGGCGCGCAGGCGGTCAAGCCGAAGGCCAGCAGCAGCAGCGGGAGGGGAAAGCGGCTCATCACGGGCAGTCTCTCGCTCGGGCGGGCAGCATGCGCCCCGCGACGGGGTGGCTCAAGCCCCGGGCGGTCAGGTGCGGGCATCGCCCCCCCCTGCGCCGCCGGCATGCCGCAGGCCGGAAATCCAGTAGTCCCAGCCGGTGATCAAGGTCAGCACCGCAGCGATCCAGAGCATCGCCTCGCCGATCAGGGAGACCGGCAAGAAGCCAAGTCCGATCGCCGCCGCTCCGCTGTCACCGGCGAGCAGGGTGCCCAAAGCCCCCATCTGAAAGCCTGTCTTCCACTTGGCCAGCCGGGTGACGGGCATGCTCACCCGCAAGGTCGCCAGATATTCGCGCAGGCCGGAGACCAGAATCTCGCGCAGCATGATGACGATGGCCGGCAGCAGGGCGCGATCCTCCACCCTTTCGAGTCCGACCAGCAGCATCAGCGCGGCGGCGACCAGCAGCTTGTCCGCGATCGGGTCGAGCATGGCCCCGAAGCCCGAGACCATGCCGCGGTCGCGCGCGATCTTGCCGTCGAAATAGTCGGTCAGCGCGGCGGCCGAGAACAGCGCGCAGGCCAGCAGATCGGCCCAGGGCGCGCGCAGCATGACCAGCATGATCAGCAGCGGGATCGCCCCGATGCGCGAGAGGGTCAGCAGATTGGGCAGGCTCACGGGCACAGGCTTCTATTAGCCGCTTGCCGGCCGGGCGTCAGGCCCGACGCCGCCTGAGCTGGCCTGCCCGGCGCGGCCGCTTGTGCCCCCCGGCCGCGGCCCGGATAAGGGGGGTGATGCGCATCCTCTACTACTCCGTGCATGCGGTGCTCGAATACGACGAGGTCGGGCTGCTGCGCCGCCTGGGCCATGAGGTGCTGAGCCTCGGCGAATATTTCGACGCGGCGCTCAGGCAGGGGATGCGCCCCCCGCTGCCGGAGAGCCCGGCCGAGGCCGAGCTACGCGCGGCCTTCCACGCCGAAGGCTGCCGCTTCCGCCGCTTCTGCGCGCCCGAGGAGGTGGTGCTGACCCCGGCCTTCCTGGCCCGCTGCGATGCGGTGGTGGTGATGCATTCCACCCGCTTCATCGAACATCACTGGGAGGTGCTGCGCAGCCGCCCCGTCATCCTGCGCTGCATCGGCGTCGATCTCGACAGCGCCGAACCCCGCATCGCGGCCCTGCGCGCGCGGGGGGTCAAGGTGGTCCGCTACGCCGCGACCGAGGAGCGTGCTCCGGGCTATGCCGGCGCCGATGCGCTGATCCGCTTCCACAAGGACCCCGAGGCTTTCCTGCCCTGGAGCGGCCATCAGCGCCAGGTGCTGATGTTCGCGATGGCGCTGCGCCGGCGCTTCCCGCTGGAGGCGGCGCTCTGGGAGGAGACGGTCGCCGGCCTGCCCGCCGTCCTGGCCGGGGCCGAGAACGAGGGAAGCACCGGCGCCGTGGGCTTCGTCGATCATGACCGCCAGCGCGCGCTGCTGGCCGAAAGCCGGGCCTATCTCTACGCCTCCGGCCTGCACATTCCCTACACCCTCAACCTGATCGAGGCCTGGATGGCGGGCATCCCGCTGATCGCCCTCGATGACCGGCTGATCCCGCGCGCCCTGGATGTGGCGGAATGGCCGATGCTGCTGCGGCCGGGCCATGATTCCCTCCTCGCCCGCAGCCCGGCCGAGGCGCGGGAGATGCTCACCGCCCTCTTCGACAACCACGGCTTTGCGGCCCGCCTGGGTGCTGAGGGCCGGGCGGCGGCGATCAGGCTCTTCGGCACGCCCCGGATCGCGCCGCAATGGCAGGCGCTGCTGCAGAGTCTCTAGCGACAGGGCGCAGCGGCATCCCTGCCGGCTGGGCTGGGGCGGCGCGTGTCGCCGAGGGGGCTGCGCCGGCTGATTCGCGCGATGGCGGCTAGATTCGGGTTCCGCCTTCCTCCGCCGCGGGCCAGACCGCCTCCGGATCGAGCGGAAAGATCGGCCGCGGCAGCCGCTTCCAGGTGAAGTTGGAGAGCACCGGGCTGGTCAGGCCGGGCGTGTCGACCTCGAAGATGCGCTCGGGCGGGGCGAACTCATCGAAGCCCGCACGGAAATGCCCGCGGGACTTGACCACGATCACCCGCGCCGCCGACAGATCGAGCCCGTGCATCTCGAGCGTGCGCGGCTCATGGCATTGCCGGCGCAGGCTGATCACCACCACCTCCATGCCGGAATCGAGCAGGGTCAGCCGCGCCGAGGGCCCAAGATCGAAGGCGCGGCCGGCCATGGTGCCGCGCCGGCCCACGCCCTTGCCGTCGGTCAGTCGGGCAATCCGCGCCCGTGCCGTGAAGGGGCGGCTAAACTCCGAAGGGGTGCGGTTGAAGCGCGCCTCGAACTCCGCCCCCTCGCCCAGCGCATGGGCCTCGGCCGCCAGTTCCGGATCGACGAACAGGCCGAGCACCACACCCGGGATGCGCGCCTCATGCAGGGCAGAGAGCAGCCAGGCGGTGTTGCCGCGCCCCCCGCCGCCTGGATTGTCCCCGGCGTCGGAGAAGATCAGCCGTTCGGTCGCGGTGCGCGCCAGTTCCACGGCCTCTGGCAGGGAGGTGAGGCGGCGGGTGAAGCGATGCCGGTCCGCCCAGGCGCGGCGGGCGATGCGCGCGGCGTGTTCGCGCGCCGCCTCGGCCGAGAGCGCGGTGACCGTGACGGTCATGCCGCATTTGGGCAGATCGCTGAAGACGAAGCCGCCGGTGACCGAGACGTTGAGCACCGCCGCCTCGCGCGCCATGGTCGCCTCGGCCTCGCGGATCAGGTCGGCATAGGGCCCTTCGGCGGTCAGCAGCGTGACGGTGGGCGGTGCGAGCGGCAGGCGGATGAAATGGGTGAACACCCTCTCCCCGCCGATCAGCCGGCGCAGCACATCGGCCGCTTCGGCGCCGCGTTCGGCCATATCGACATGGGGGTTGGTGCGATAGGCGATCAGGCTGTCCGCGATGCGGGCCAGCCGGTCGCTCACATTGCAGTGCAGGTCGTGGCTGACCACGATCGGCACATGCGGCCCGACCACGCGGCGGATCAGCTCGACCAGCGTGCCGTCGCTGTCCTCGTCGCCGGTCGAGGAGCTCGCGCCGTGGCTTGCCACATACACTCCATCCAAAGGCAGCGCGGCCGAGAGCTTGGCCTCCGCGAAATCCAGCATGCGCAGGAACAGCGCGTGTTCGATCGGCCCGCCGGGCGGGGCGGCCCAGATCGCAATCGGCACCGGCTGCCACGGGCCGGTCTCGTCCATGCGGCGGAAGAAGCCCGGCAGTTCCGCCGGCAGATGCGAAACCGGCGCGCGCGCGAGCCTGGTGATCGCCTCGCCCTCCTCCCAGCAGAGGGCGCGGAAATCGGCCTCCACCGTGGGCGGGGCGAAGGCGTTGGCCTCGAGATGCAGGCCGAGGATCGCCACACGCGCTGCCATCTTCCACTCGCCCTCCCGCCCGATTGCGCGCCACGCTGTCACGTCTAGGATGCGCGGGGAAGAGGCGCGCATGTCGGGAGAGAGGAGCAGCCCCGCCGGGTCCAGCCCCGCCGCGGCAGGCGGCCGGAAAGCCCCGGTCGTTCCGGGCGGCGGAGAGGCCCATGTCGGCACGGCTGGATGAGGCGCTGGCCGCGCTGGCCGAAGGCGCAGAGCGCCCGCGCCTGCCCGTCGCGCTGCAGGCACCCGATCTGCGCCCCTGGGCCGAAGGCAATGCCGGACGCGGCGTCTGGAGCTTCGCCGCCCCTGCGCCCGGGCCGCATCTGTGCGTGGTCGCGCTGACCCACGGCAATGAGATCGCCGGTGCCATCCTGCTCGAGCGCTGGCTGCGGCAGGGGCTGCGCCCGCTGGCCGGACGGCTGACGCTGGTCTTCGCCAACCTCGACGCCTATGCCCGCTTCGATGCCGAGGATCCGATCGCGTCGCGTTTCCTCGAACAGGACCTCAATCGGGTCTGGAACCCCGAGACGCTGGCGGGTGAGGGCCGCAGCTGCGAGGCCCGCCGGGCCCGCGCGCTGCGTCCGGTGGTGGAGGCAGCGGATGTGGTGCTCGACCTGCACAGCATCCTCTGGCCCTCCGACCCGCTGATGCTGGTGGCGGGCGATGCGCCCTCGCGTCGGCTCGCCCTCTCCCTCGGCGAACCGCCGCTTGTCGTCTCCGACCCCGGACATGAAGCGGGGCGGCGCCTGATCGACCATGTCGCCCGGCGGGGGCAGCGCGCGATCTTGCTCGAGGCCGGCCATCACTGGGAGGCGGAGACGGTGGCGCGGATGGAGCGGGTGGCGCTGCGGCTGATGGCCCAGCTCGGCCTGTCTGATCGGGCCCCGCCCCTGCCGGCCGGCCCCAGGCCGCGCCACGCCCGCGTGGTGCGGACCGTCACCGCGCGCAGCGATGATTTCCGCTTTGCGCGCCCCATCCGGGGCGGAGAGGTGATCGCGGAGGCGGGGACGCTGATCGCCTGGGACGGGGCGGAGCCCATCCTCACCCCGCATCCGCAGTGTCTCATCGTCATGCCCACGCTGCGCACCCAAGCGGGGCAGACGGCGGTTCGGCTCGCGGCCTTTGAGGCTTGAGCCCGCCTCCGATCGGCCCCGCTGCCGGCGAAGGGTGAGGGCGGAAGCTCCACCGCCCGCGGTGCGATGGCGGTGCCGGGCCGCCATCGCACCCAGCGCGACCGCCCGGCGGCCATCCCCGGAAGGCGGCGCAGCCGCCTGATCGACCACCCGCGGCTCTTCACCCGCGCGGTGCAGCAGACCAAATGACCCGCCCTGCCGCTGCAGGCCGGCGGCGTCGCCGAGCCGCCCTCGGTGGGCATGCGTCCTCCGCGCCGTCTGCGGGCGATCTGCGCGCGCGGCTGGGGCGGCGGCGTGCTCTGGCCCCGGCGGGGGTCAGCGCTCCAGCCGCACCCCTTCGGTGTGCAGCGTGTAGGCGCTGCGCTGGAAATAGGTGTTGAGGATGATGGCAGATGCCACCGCAAGCGCGGCTGCGGCAAGGAATCCGGTCATCACGGAACGCACGGCGCTGGCCTCCTCAGGTTTTTCTTGCAGGAAGTTTATGCAGCAGCCGCGCCGCCTCCGCCAAGTCCTCGGGTGTGTTGGCGTTGAAGAAGGGATCGACCGGTTCCGCCGGCCATTCCGCCTGGGCA
>JANWYF010000176.1 GCA_025057055.1 Rhodovarius sp.
GCCGCCCTGCTGCGGCCGGGTCTCGTCGTGCTCGAGGATGGCGGGCTGCCGCGCGCCCATGCCGCGCTGACCCGCGATCGCGGTCTGGCCGCCGCCTGGTTGCGCGCGGTGGCGGCCGAGCATGGGCCGCCCGGCCGGCGCCTGGCCGCGGCCTGGCTGCGACACCCCCCGGCGGAGCCCGCCTGGCGCTGGCTGCCCATGTGCGAGGAGGTGGCGCGCCGCGCGGCCCTTCTCGTCATCCGTCATCCGCTGGTGCCGCTGCCGCCCGGCTGCCGGGCCGAGGTCGTGCCCCCCGGCTTCCCGCCTCTGCCCCCCGCCGCCCCGGACGCCCCGCGCCGGCTGCGGCTGCTGCCGGGCGCACGGCCTTGGCGGTCGCTCCTGCCGCGGGCGGCGGCCGCGGCCGGCTGCGAGCTGACGACCTCGCCCGATGTGCCGGCGGCGTTGGCGCTTGCCCTCTCCGCGCCGCCCTCCGACCATGATGCCTATGCGGCGGCGCACGCATTGGCCGAAGGGCTGCCGCTCCTCGCCTGGGCCGATGGCCCGCTCGCGGCGCTGCCTGCCGGGGTGGTCGAGCCAGTGCCCTTCGGGATCGACGCGGAGGGTCTGGCCGAGCGGCTGCAGCGCGCCCTCGCCGAGCTGCCGGCGCGCCAGGCCATGGTGCGGGCGTATATCGCCGGCTGGGGGCCGGAGCAGGAGGCAGCCAGGCTGCTCAGCCTGCTGCAGACGGCTTGCCGAGGGGCGGCGGCGGCGACATAAACAGGCCATGCCGAGAGCCAGGGCCGCGACGCGCCCCGACCCCTCAGCGCCGTTGCGACCTTGCGAAGCGGCGGATTGTGATCGACCGGGCGAGTATCCCGCCCCACGCAGCCGGGCCAATCTGCGGGATTACCGCTGGTTCTGCCTTGACCATGTGAGGGAATACAACAAGGCCTGGGACTACTACAAAGGCCTGGGCCCGGCGGAGATCGAGGCCGCGCTGCGGGCCGATGCGGCCTGGCAGCGCCCGACCTGGCCGCTCGGCCGGCTGGGCGGGGGGCGGCTGCGCTGGGCGAGGCTGGATGCGGAGGGGCTGCGCGATCCGCTCGGCGTCCTCTCGGGCGCGGGTGAGGGCAGGCGTCGCGTGCCGCCGGCCAACCAGCCTCCGCCCGAGCTGCGGGCGGCGCTCGACCTGTTCGATCTGTCCTGGCCGACCGACAGCGCGGCGCTCAAGAGCCGTTACAAGGAGCTCGCCAAGCAGTATCATCCGGATGCGACCGGGGGCGACCGCGCCGCCGAGGAGCGTCTCAAGGACATCAACCGAGCCTATTCGCTGCTGCGCAGCAGGCTTGCCCGGAGCGAGGCTTCCGCGCGCTGACCTGCTGGCCTAGATAACGGCGTTTCCCCATGCCAGCAGACGGACCGCCGATGACCGCCGAGATCCAGCCGACCAGCGCCATCAACACGCCCGACATGACGGTCGATGCGCGCGCGATCTTCGGCGTGGATGTGGATATGCAGGTCCCGGCCTTCTCGGTGCGGACCGAGCATGTGCCGGACATCGACCCGACCTACCAGTTCGACCGCGACACCACGCTCGCGATCCTGGCCGGGTTTGCCTACAACCGCCGCGTGATGGTCCAGGGCTATCACGGCACCGGCAAATCGACCCACATCGAGCAGGTGGCCGCGCGGCTCAACTGGCCCTGCATCCGCGTCAACCTCGATTCGCACATCAGCCGCATCGACCTGATCGGCAAGGATGCGATCGTGCTCAAGGACGGCAAGCAGGTGACCGAGTTCCGCGAAGGGATCCTGCCCTGGGCGCTGCAGCACCCCTGCGCCCTCGTCTTTGACGAATACGACGCCGGGCGCCCGGATGTGATGTTCGTCATCCAGCGCGTGCTGGAGGTGGAGGGCAAGCTCACGCTGCTCGACCAGAACCGGGTGATCCGCCCGCACCCGGCCTTTCGGCTCTTCGCCACCGCCAACACGGTGGGGCTGGGCGATACCACGGGCCTCTATCACGGCACGCAGCAGATCAACCAGGGCCAGATGGACCGCTGGAACATCGTCACCACCCTGAACTACCTGCCGCATGCGCAGGAGGTGGCGATCGTGCTGGCCAAGCTCGGCGCCGAGAATGATCCGGCGATGCGAAAGCAGGTCCAGGCGATGGTGTCGCTGGCCGAGCTCACGCGGGCGGGGTTCATCGCCGGGGACATCTCGACCGTGATGTCGCCGCGCACGGTCATCACCTGGGCCGATAACGCGCGCATCTTCAAGGATGTGGCCTTCGCCTTCCGCGTCACCTTCCTCAACAAGTGCGACGAGGCCGAGCGCGGCATCGTCGCCGAATACTACCAGCGCTGCTTCAACGAGGAGCTGCCGACCGGCTCGCTCCTGCGCAAGGCCAGCTGAGGGCGTGGCGGGCATGGGGCGGGCGAGGGCAGGGCGCATCTCGCCGCAGCCCCCAGCACCGCGTGGGGTGATGCGCTGATGTCGAAGCAGGATCTGACCCGGCAGGAGGAGTTCAAGCGGGCCACCGCCGGGGCGCTGCGGGCCTTGGCCGGTGTCGAGGAGGTGCAGGTTGCCTTCCAGCCCGGCCCCGCGGGCCTGTCCGGCAAGCGCGCGCGTCTGCCCCTGCCGAGCCGCAGCCTCCCGCCGGCCGAGATCGCGCGGCTGCGCGGGGCGGCGGATGCGCTGGCGCTCAAGCTGCGCTACCACAACGAGGCGCTGCACGCCGCCCGCATGCCCGTCGGCAAGGAGGCGCGCGAGGTCTTCGACGCGCTCGAGGAGGTCAGGGTCCAGCACCTCGGCGCGGCGCACCTGGAGGGCGTGCGCCACAACCTCGCCGTCCGGCTCAACGAGCTCTGCGAGGCCGAGGGCTTCGACCGCATGACGCGCAAGGACCAGCTGCCGCTGCATGCGGCCCTTGCCCTCCTGCTGCGCGAGAAGCTGAGCGGCGAGCCGCCTCCGCCGGCCGCGGCACGGGTGCTCGCGCTGTGGCGCGGCACGCTCGATCCCGCGCAGGAGGCGGCGATGGAGGAGCTGGCCGCCTGCACCGCCGACCAGGAGCGCTTCGCCCGCGCCGCGCGCAAGCTGCTCTCCGCCTTCGACCTGATCGATGCCGAGACCGAGGCGAGCGCCGATCAGGAGGAGGAGGGCGAGGAGGGCGGCGAGGAACGCAGCCAGGAACAGCAGGCGAGCCCGGGCGAGGCCTCGGCGCTCGACCAGCAGGCGCTGACCGGCGCCGAGCCCGAGACGGCAGAGGGCGAGGCGAGGGAGGAAGGCGCCGAGGATGCGGAGGAGGAGGGCGCGGCGACCGAGGGCGAGGAGAAGCCCGGTGGCCCCCAGCAGCGGCGTGAGCTGCCTCAGGTCGATGACGCCAGCCGCTACCGCATCTTCACCACCCAGTTCGACGAGGTGGTGGAGGCCGAGCAGCTCTGCGATCCCGAGGAGCTCACGCGCCTGCGCCAGCAGCTCGACCAGCAGCTGCAGCACCTGCAGGGGATCGTGGCGCGGCTGGCCAACCGCCTGCAGCGGCGCCTGATGGCGCAGCAGCAGCGCGCTTGGGAGTTCGACCTGGAGGAAGGTCTGCTCGATGTCGCGCGGCTCGCCCGGGTGGTGGCCAACCCCATGCATTCCCTCTCCTACAAGCGGGAGAAGGAGGCCAATTTCCGCGACACGGTGGTGACGCTGCTGATCGACAACTCCGGCTCGATGCGCGGCCGGCCGATCACGGTGGCCGCCATGTGCGCCGACATCCTGGCGCGGACGCTGGAGCGCTGCGGCGTCAAGGTCGAGATCCTGGGCTTTACCACCCGCGCCTGGAAGGGCGGGCAGAGCCGGGAGCGCTGGGTGGCCGAAGGCAAGCCGCGCAATCCCGGCCGGCTCAACGATTTGCGCCACATCATCTACAAGGCGGCGGATGCCCCCTGGCGCCGCGCGCGTCGCGCCATGGGCCTGATGCTGCGCGAGGGCCTGCTCAAGGAGAATATCGACGGCGAGGCGCTGCAATGGGCCTATCGCAGGCTGCTCACACGCCCCGAGAACCGGCGGATCCTGATGGTGATCAGCGATGGTGCGCCGGTCGATGACTCCACCCTCTCGGTCAATCCCGGCAACTATCTGGAGCGGCATCTGCGCGAGGTGATCCGGGAGATCGAAAGCCGCGGACTGGTCGAGCTGATCGCGATCGGCATCGGGCATGACGTCACGCGCTACTACCGGCGGGCGGTGACCATCGTGGATGCCGAGGAGCTCGGGGGCACCATGATGGCCAAGCTCGCCGAGCTCTTTGACGAGGATGCGGCGGCGGCCTGGCACCGCGCGGCGGCGGAGCGTGCGCCGGCCGTCATCTGATGCGCCGCCAGGCTGCCGGGCCCGAGGCCTCGCGCGGCGGCGCGGCTTGCTTGCGTTGCCGCTGGCTGCCGCAGCCTGCGCGGGTGAGGCGCGGGGCGCGGTGGCCGAGCCCTTCGCCCTGCCGCCGGGGCGGGGGCGGTTGCGCCCGCTGGGTGGTCTCGTGCTCGATCGCGCCGCCATCGGCTTCGGCGGGATCTCCGGCCTCGCTCTCGCGCCCGATTTGACCCTGACCGCGGTCAGCGATCGCGGGCGGTGGTGGACGGCCCCGCTGCTGCTTGCGGGCGGCGTGCCCGTTGGCCTCGGGCCGCTGCGGTCAGGCCCTTTGCGCGACAGTGCGGGGCTGCCGCTGCCGCGGGGCTTCCTAGCCGATGCGGAAGCTCTGGCGGCGGCACCCGAAGGCGGCTGGTATGTCGCCTTCGAGGGGCGGCATCGCCTAGTGCACTATGCCGATCTCGACGGGCCGGGTCGGCCCTTGCCTGCGCCGCCCGGCTTGGCGCAGGCGCCCGGCAATGGCGGGATTGAGGCCCTGGCGGTGCTGGCCGATGGGCGGCTGCTGGCGCTGGCCGAGCATTATGCCGATGCCGCCGATCCGTCCCTGCGCCGGGCCTGGATCGGTGCGCCGGGGGCGTGGCAGCCGCGCCGCTATCGCCCCGCGGCGGGCTTTGCGCCGACCGGGGCGGCCGGCCTGCCCGATGGCGGCGCCCTGGTGCTGGAGCGGCGCTTTGCCCTCTTCGGCGGGGGGTTTTCCTGCCGCCTGCTGCGCCTTGCGGCGGAGGTGCTTGCCGGGGATGCTCCCTGGGCCGGGGAGCTGCTGCTGGAACTGCCCCCCGACGGCCCGGCGGAGAACTGGGAGGCGGTGGCGGTGGCGCGGCGGCCCGAGGGGCTGTGGGTGGCGCTCGCCTCGGACGACAATGAGAGTCCGTTCCAGCGCAGCTTGCTTGCCTTCTACGCCTGGAGCAGCTGACGGTCGGAACGGTCGAGCGGGGAGGGCAGGGCGGCCTCGGCCTGCGGTGAGAGCAGGCGCCGGGCGGGAAGGATGAGCCAGATGCGGCTGCCGATGCCGGGGGCGCTTTCCATCAGCAGCTCTCCGCCATGGGCGCGCAGCAGCGACCGGGCGAGGCTGAGCCCGGAATCGAGCCCGCGCGAGCCGTGGTGCGGGGCGCCCTGCTGCAGGTCATGGGCGGCGATGCCCGCGCCTTCGGCTTCGACCAGGATGGCCGGGTCCTGACCGACGCGGGCCAAGCGGAGGGAGATCGCATCCTCGGGCCCGCATTGGCCGGCGGTGCGCACCAGGACCTGCACGAGCGCACCGCGCAGGGCACGCGGATCGGCCACCAGCTCGAGCTCCCGCAGCGCAGAATCGAGGCGGCAAGGCCGCGCCGCAGGCCCGAGCTGGGCCTTGGCCTGGGCCTCGGCCTCGATCAGGAGGGGGCCGAGCTTGACCGGCTCCTCCGTCAGCCGGCGCGGCTGCCGATGAGCGCCCAGGTGATCGGCCAGGATGAGCATGCGCAGCGCGAGGCTCTCCGGCAGGCCGGGGTTGCGCAGGGCACCGCGCGCATGGTCCTGCAGCGCGATGGCCATCCCGTGCAGTTCGGCCGCGGCCTGCTGCATGCGCCGTTCGGCTTCCGTGCGGACAAAGCGCCAGCGCAGGCCGCGCCCGATCAGGATGCCGACAAGGGCGAGAGCGGCACAGGAGAGGGTGGACAACCAGGATGCTTCGGCCGGCAGGACGATCATGACGCCATCCTGCCGGCCTCTGCTGAAGTTCCGCTTAACGCGGGCGAGGGGCGTGCGGTCAGCCCTCGAGCATGCGGCGCAGCAGCTTCACATCCTCGGCCAGCGCCGCATCCTCGGCCATCAGCTGCTGGATCCGCGCCACCGCATGCATGACCGTGGTGTGGTCGCGGTTGCCGAAGCGCCGGCCGATCTCGGGCAGGGACCGGCTGGTCAGCTGCTTGGCCAGATACATCGCGACCTGCCGCGGCCGCGCCACATTGCGGGCGCGGCGGGCGCTGTACATGTCGGTCATGCGGATGGAGTAGTGCTCGGCCACCCGCCGCTGGATGTCCTCGATGCTGATGCGCTTCTCATGGCTGCGCAGCAGGTCGGAGAGCACCTCCCCGACATTGTCGAGGGTGATCGGCCGGCCGAACAGCTTGGCGTGGGCGACCAGGCGGTTGAGCGCCCCCTCGAGATCGCGGACGTTGGAGGCGATCTTGTGGGCGAGCAGGTCGAGCACCTTCTCCGGGATCGGCACGCCGGCCGCGGCCGCCTTGGCCTGGAGGATTGAGAGGCGCAGCTCATAGGTGGTCGCGTGGATATCGGCCACGATCCCGCCGCCGAGCCGCGTGCGCAGCCGGTCCTCGATGCCGGAGAGGTCATTGGGCGACTTGTCGGCGCTGACCACGATCTGCTTGCCGGCATCGACCAGCGCGTTGAAGGTGTGGAAGAACTCCTCCTGCGTGTTGTCCTTGCCGATCAGGAACTGCAGGTCGTCGATCATCAGCACATCGACCGACCGCAGCTGCTGCTTGAACTCGATCGTGCTGCCGCCGCGCAGCGCGCCGATGAAGCGGTACATGAACTTCTCGGCGCTCATGTAGGCGACCGGCTTGCCGGGATAGGCAGCGCGGATCGCCCAGGCGATCGCGTGCATGAGATGCGTCTTGCCGAGCCCCACGCCCCCGTAGAGGAAAAGCGGATTGAAACCGGCCGCCGCCGGGCGTTCGGCCACGCGGCGGGCGCAGGCATGGGCAAACTCGTTGGGCTTGCCGACGATGAAGGTCTCGAAGGTCAGGCGCGGATCGAGCGGGGCCATCCAATCCGGCTCGCGCCCGGCCTCGGCCGGCGCGCGCGGCGTGGCCCGTGCCGCGGGCTCGAGCGCCGCCGCCAGGCCTTGCTCCTCCTCTCCCGCTTCATCGCCGGCGGCTGCGGCATCCGGTGCGACCCGGAACTCGAGCCGCCGCAAGCCGGGCCATTCCTGCATGGCAAGGGCGCGCAGCCGATCTCCGTAATGGTCGCGCACCCAGTCGCGCAGGAAGCGCGAGGGCAGCGCGATCACGCCCACCTCCCCCTCGATCCCCTGGAGGACCATCTGCCGCAGCCAGTTTCGGTACTCGACCTCGCCGACCTCGCTGCGCAGGCGCGCGCGGATCCTGGCCCATTGCGGCGCGATCCTGCCGGCATCCGGGGGGACATGGCCGGGTTCTTTCGTCATCCAGGACACCTGCCTCACATTTTTCTCCCGATCGGTCGCCGGGTTCCCCTCTGCGCGGGCCGACCCGGTCCGGGCGCATCGCGCCGGGGGTGGACCGGGCCCTCCCGCAACAAGATGTTACGTCCTGGTGGCGGTCGGCGGCAAATGCAAAACCCGCATGACCGTGAAACTTGGCCGTGGTGTTGCAGATAAACCACCGTCATGCACAATCATACATCGCAGGCATAAAATAAGGCGCCGCTGTGAATACTCGGCGCCTCAGACAAACTGTGATTGACGAAAACGATCAGCTCTGGGCCGGAATGGCCTTGATCCTGGCGGAGAGGCGCGAGAGCTTGCGCGCCACAGTATTGCGGTGCAGCACACCCTTGCTGCACGCCCGCTGCAGCTCGGGCTGCGCGGCGCGCAAGGCGGCCAGCGCCTCCTCCTTCCGGCCGGCCGCGATGGCTTGTTCCACCTTGCGCAGGAAGGTGCGCACGCGCGACCGGCGCGCCCGGTTGCGCGCCGTGCGCTTGGCGGTCTGGCGGATGCGCTTGCGGGCGGAAGCGGTATTGGCCATGGCGAGTCAGCTACCGAGCAAAAGAGGATCTGAAGCGGAGGCTACGCGGCGGCGCCGCGAGAGGGCCGGGTTCTAGTCCCGCCACCGTGCCAGCGTCAAGGCGCACCGCCATCGCCCAGACCGATGCCTTCCCTCTCATCGATGCGCGAAGTTGGGTCGACGCTTCTCGACGAAGGCGGCCATGCCCTCCTTCTGGTCGGCCGTGGCGAAGAGGCTCTGGAACAGGCGCCGTTCGAAGCGAACCCCTTCGGAGAGCGTGGTCTCAAAGGCGCGATTGACCGCCTCCTTGGCCATCGCCACGGCCGGGCGCGAGAGGGTGGCGATCTTCTCCGCGATCGCCAGCGCCTCCTCGATCAGCTTCTCGGCCGGCACCACCCGCGCCACCAGCCCGCAGCGTTCGGCCTCGGCCGCATCCATCATCCGTCCGGTGAGGCAGAGATCCATCGCCTTGGCCTTGCCGACCGCACGGGTCAGCCGCTGCGTCCCGCCCGCGCCGGGAATGATGCCGAGATTGATCTCCGGCTGGCCGAAGCGCGCCGTCTCGGCGGCGACGATGATGTCGCACATCATCGCGAGTTCGCAGCCGCCGCCCAGGGCAAAGCCGGCCACCGCCGCGATCACCGGCTTGCGGATCGTGGTCACCACCTCCCAATGCGCGGCGATGAAGTCATGCTCATAGACCGCCGGGAAGCTGCGCTCCCGCATCTCCTTGATGTCGGCGCCCGCGGCGAAGGCCTTCTCGTTGCCGGTGATGATGATCGCCGCCACCGCCGGGTCGGCATCGAAGCGGCGCAGCGCCTCGCCGAGCTCGCGCATCAGCTGATCGCACAGGGCATTGAGCGCTTGCGGACGGTTGAGGCGGATCAGCGCCGCCGCTCCGCGCATCTCCGTCAGGATCATCTCATAGGCCATCAGCGCTTCTCTCCAACCGAAGCCTCTTGCCCGAAGCTAAATCAGCCGGCCGTGGATCGGAAATGCCGGGGGGTGCAAACAAAGCGGCCTGGCCACGTTGCCGTGGCCAGGCCGTGGCCGCCGGGAGACAGCCAGTTCGGCGGGGACTTGCCGGGATCAGCCCCCGCCTCAGGCCCGCACAGCTGGCCGCGGCACGGCCGCGCCGCCGGCCAAGTGGGGCGGGCGCAGACTGCCGCGGCCCACCCTTCGCCGGCGTGGGGCGAAGCTTAAGCTTCGGCAATGGCGAGGAAAGAACTCGGGCATCGGCGCAGGTCAGACCGGCGCCGCGCAGGCCTTGAAGAAGGCCCCGTCCTGACAGAATTTTCACCCATGCCCGATGCCGGAGTCGGGCCGTCAGCCATCTCCGGCGCCGCGATCGCAACAGATGCCACAGCACCCCCTTGCCGAGAGCCTCGCCATGCCCCCTCCGTCGCCACCCGACGCCTGCCCGCCCAGGCGCCGGCTGATCCTCGGTGCGGTCGGGCTCTCCGCTGCTGCCCTGGCCGGCTGCAGCGCGCCGGCCACGGCGCAGCGCGGCCTGCCCGACTTCGCCGACCTGGCCGAGCGCGTGCTGCCCTCGGTC
This sequence comes from Rhodovarius sp., assembly GCA_025057055.1. GTDB lineage: Bacteria > Pseudomonadota > Alphaproteobacteria > Acetobacterales > Acetobacteraceae > Rhodovarius. The sequence continues at coordinate 9,652 of JANWYF010000176.1, forward strand.
GTCAACATCGCGGTCCAGAGCGAGACCGTCATCCCCATCCCGCCCGAGTTCCGCGGCACCCCCTTCGAGCGCTATTTCCGCGGCCGGCGCGAACGCGTGCAGGGGGCGGGCAGCGGCTTCATCATCGACCCCTCAGGCTTCATCGTCACCAACCATCACGTCATCGGCCATGCCCAGCGCGTCACGGTGGCGCTGCAGAACGGCACCGAACTGCCGGCCCGGGTGGTCGGGACCGATGAGCTGACCGACCTCGCCCTGCTGCGGGTAGAGACGCGCACGCCCCTGCCGGCGCTGACCTGGGGCTCCTCGGCGCGTGCCAGGGTCGGGGAGTGGGTGATGACCGCGGGCAACCCCTTCGGCCTGGGCGGGACCATCACGGTCGGCATCATCTCCGCGCGCGGGCGCGACATCGGGGCCGGCCCCTTCGATGACTTCATCCAGACCGATGCCGCGATCAATCCGGGCAACTCCGGCGGGCCGGTGTTCAACCTGGCGGGAGAGGTGATCGGCATCTCCACCGCCATCTACTCGCCCTCCGGCGCGAATGCCGGGATTGCCTTCGCCACCCCCTCCGATCTGGCGCGGCCGGTGATCGAGCAGCTGCGGCGCGAAGGCCGGGTCGAGCGCGGCTGGCTCGGCGTCTCGGTGCAGGAGCTGGTGGGGGAGGAGGCCCGCGGCGGCCGGCGCGCCGTGCTGGTGACCGATCTCGTGCGCAACGGCCCGGCTGCCCGCGCCGGGCTGCGCGTGGGCGATATCGTGGTCGCGATCAACGGCGAGCGGATCGAGAACTCCCGCCAGCTCGTGCGCGCGGTGGCGGCGGTTCCGCCCGGCCAGTCGGTGCGCCTGTCGGTGCAGCGCGACGGCCGCACCCAGGAGGTGACCGTGCAGGTCGGGCGCCGCCCCTCGGGCGCGGGCTGAGGCCTGAGCCAGGGCCGGCCGGGAGAGCGAGAGGCAAGAGAAGATGCGGATTCTGCTGGTCGAGGACGACGCTGAAGTCGCCCGTTTCGTCAAGAAGGGGCTGCAGGAGGCCGGGCATACCGTCGAGCATGTGACCAATGGCCGCGACGGGCTGTTCCTGGCCGCGAGCGAGCCGTTCGACCTGCTGGTGCTGGATCGGATGCTCCCGGGCGGGGTGGACGGGGTGCGCCTGGTGGAGACGCTGCGCGGTCAGGGCAACCGCACCCCGGTGCTGTTCCTCTCGGCGCTCAGTGCGGTCGATGAGCGGGTGAAGGGGCTCAAGGCCGGTGGCGATGACTATCTGGTCAAGCCCTTCGCGTTCGCCGAACTGCTCGCCCGCGTCGAGGCGCTGGGCCGGCGGCCGAGCGTCGATGCCCCGGTCACCAAGCTGCGCGTGGCCGATCTCGAACTCGATCTGCTCGCGCGCACCGTCACCCGCGCCGGCAAGAAGATCGACGTCCAGCCGCGGGAGTTCCGCCTGCTGGAACACCTGATGCGCCATGCCGGGCAGGTGGTCACCCGCACCATGCTGCTCGAGAAGGTCTGGGACTACCACTTCGACCCGCAGACCAACGTGATCGACGTCCATGTCTCGCGCCTGCGGCAGAAGCTCGACCGCGGCTTCGACAAGCCGCTGATCCATACCGTGCGCAATGCGGGCTATATGATCCGCGCTGAGCCGTGACCGCCCCGGCGCCGCCCGCGCCGAATCGGCCGCTGCCGGGCCTGCGCCCTGCGCTGCCGCGCCTGTTGCAGAGTGCGGGGCTGCGTTTCGCTGTCCTCTTCACCCTGGTCTTCGCCCTGGGCACCGTGGTGCTGGTGGCGGTGCTCTGGATCGCCACCGCCGCCTCGATCGACCGGCAGCTGCTGGCGGCCATCCGCGCCGATGCGGTGGCGCTGGCCGAGCGCTGGCGGACCGGCGGGGAGAGTGCGCTGATCGATGCGATCGAGGAGCGCATCGCCACCGATTCCACCAACCAGGCGCTCTATCTGCTGACGGATCGGCAGGGCGTGAAGCTCGCCGGCAATCTCGGCGCCTGGCCCGAGGGGGTCGAGATCGGCGCGAGCTTTCAGCGCACCAGCATCGTGCACGAGGGCGTGGCGGCCGATGCCCGGATCATCACGCGCGATCTCGGCGGCCTGCGGCTGCTGGTCGGCCGCGACGAGGCCGAGCGGGTGCAGCTGCGCCTGCTGCTGACCGAAGGCGTGGTCTGGTCGCTCGGCGCCTCCCTGGTGATCGCGCTGATGGGAGCGGCGCTGATCCGCCAGGCGCTGGTCAACCGGCTGGATCCTGCCCTGCGGACGGCGATGCAGATCGCGGCCGGGGATCTGGCGCGACGGGTGCCGCTGTCGGGCCGCGGCGACGAGTTCGACCGCCTGGCCGAGACGATGAATGCCATGCTCGACCGCATCGAGGCGCTGATGCAGGGCATCAAGGGAGTCTCGGATGCGATCGCGCATGACCTGCGCACGCCGATCGCGCGCGCCCGCTCCAAGCTCGAGGCGGGGCTTGCCCATGCGCGGGATGAGGGCGAGCTGCGGGCGGCGATGGAGGAGGGCATCGCCGATCTCGACCAGGTCAGCCGCATCTTCCAGGCCCTGCTGCGCATCGCGGAGGCCGAGGCGGGTGCGCGCCGCGCCGCCTTCGCCCCCTTCGACCTCACTGAGATGCTGCAGGATGCGGCCGAGTTCTATTCGGTGGCCGCGGAGGCGCGCGACCAGCAGCTGACGCTCGAGGCCAGGCCCGGCCTGCGCATGGTGGGCGATCGCGATCTGCTGCTGCAGGCGGTGATGAACCTGCTCGACAATGCCGTGAAGTTCACGCCGGAGGGCGGCCGCATCGTCCTCGCGGCCCAGCCGCAGGGGGAGGGCTGGGTGGAGGTGACGGTGGCCGACAGCGGCCCGGGCCTTGCTCCGGCAGACCGAGCCCGCGCGGGGGAGCGCTTCTTCCGCGCCGATGCCTCGCGCAACACGCCCGGGTCGGGCCTCGGCCTGTCCTTGGTGCGGGCGGTGGCGGCACTGCATCGCGGCAGCCTGGAGCTGGCCGATGCCAAGCCGGGGGCCGACCCGCCCGGCCTGCTGGTGCGGCTGCGCCTGCCCCGGGCGAGCTGACCTGCAGGCAAAGGCATGCGATTTGCCCTTGCTTTGGGCGATCCAGCCAGCCTAGGTAAAGGCATGCCGCGAAAGAAGGCGTTCCTGACCGCATGCTTGCTGCTGTTGCTGGCCTGGAGCCAGACGGCGGCGGCGCAGGGCACGCGCGGGGCAGTGCGGGAGACGCAGGCGGCCCCGTTCCCCGGCACCCAGCTCCTGCCGGAACTGCCGCGGCTCGGGGCGGCTCCGGTCGAGGCCAAGTCGACGCACGAACTGGCCCCGCGCCCGCGCCTCGATCTCGAAGGCCCGCGGGCGGTGTCGAACCCGCACGGTCAGCCGCAGATCGCACCCGCCTTCATCGCCCCGCGCCTTCCGGGGCGCGGCTTTGCGCAGGAGAATGCCTCCCCGGGTTCGATCAACGAACGCCTCTTCCGCCCCGCCCCGGGGGCGCGCGTCTCGATCCCGATGAGCTGGTAGGGCGGGCGCCCTCGGCCGCCGGTCACTCGGCCCGCAGCGCCGCCCGCGCCTCCTGCAGCCCGTCCGGATCGGTCAGCGCCGCCAGCCTGCGGCCCGCCGCCAGGGCGAAACGCTGCAGCAGCGCCCGCCGCCGGGCGGGCGGGAGCGGATGGTCGGGCGCTTCGCGCAGCAGGCAGCCGGCTGCCCCCTCGGCCACGATCACCCCGACCCCCTGGGGCAGCAGGGCGGGCGGGAAGGCGGCGTCAACCGCGAAATAGAGGCGATCGCAGAAGGCGCGATAGCGCGGCCATTTGCGGTCGGCCAGGATATCGCGCGGGCCGGATTTCGCCTCGAGGATCAGGAACCGCCCATCCGGGCGCAGCACCCAGAGATCGGCGCGCAGCCCCTCGGGCAGCACGGCCTCGGGCAGGGCGGCCCAGCCCTGCAGCAGGCAGAAGCGCAGGGCCGCGCGCTGCACCGGGCTCACGCGAGCAGGCGGTCGATCGCCTGGGCGAGGCGGATGTCGCGCATCGACAGCCCGCCCGCATCATGGGTGGTGAGCAGGATCTCGACCCGGTTCCAGACATTGGACCATTCCGGGTGGTGGTCCTGCGCCTCTGCCAGCAGGGCGACGCGGGACATGAAGCCCCAGGCGGCCGAGAAATCCGGGAAGCGGAAGCTGCGGGCGATCGCATCGCGCCCTTCGACCAGGCGCCATTCCGGCAGGAGCTGGGGCAGGGCGGCGCGGGTGGCGGCGTCGAGCTTGTCAACCATCGGTCGGATCCTCTCTCGCTCTGGGGGTGTTGTGCCGGTCTGCGATTTCGCGGCAAGGGGAGGCGGGCGCGCTGCGCCGCGCCGGGATCTGGGGATGGCAGGAGAGATGCGCCACAGCACACCGCCCACGATCGAGGACATCGTGCGCATGGCCGAGCAGGCGCTCGCCGCCATCCCGCCCGAACTGCGCGAGATGGTCCGGGGCTGTGCGATCGTGGTCGAGGAGGAGGCCGATGCGGAGACGCTCGCCGAACTCGGGCTCGACAGCCCATGGGAGCTGACCGGCCTCTACCGCGGCACGCCGCTGACGGCCAAATCGGTCATGGATGTCCCGCAGGCGCCCGATGCCATCCTGCTCTTCCGCCGTCCGATCCTGCTCGAATGGATCGAGACCGGGGAGGACCTGTTCCGCCTAGTGCGCCATGTCCTGATCCACGAGATCGGCCATCACTTCGGCCTGACCGATCAGGACATCGCGCGGCTGGAGGCGGAGGGCTGAGCGCCCGGGCGCCCCTCTTTCGCGTTGACGCGGGCGGAGCCTGGGGCCTATTGTATACAAACCAGCCAGGGGAGGCCGCTCATGCCCGAACTCATGGACAAGGACACGTTCCGCAAGGCGCTCGAGAACGCGATCAAGGGCAAGGCGGCGACCGGCTCTCCCTTCTCCAAGGCCTGGGCCGAGGGGCGGCTGACCCGCACCCATCTCGCCCGCTGGGCCGAAAATCACTACAAGTATGTCGGGCCCTTCGCCGATTATCTGGGCTATGTCTATGCCCGGATGCCGCATCAGTACCTCGAGGCGAAGGATTTCCTGCTCGCCAACATGTATGAGGAGGAGATCGGCGGGGATCGCCACACCGACCTCCTGATCCGCTTCGCCGAGGCCTGCGGCACCACGCGCGAACGCGTGCTTGACCCCGACAACTGCAACGCGACCACCCGGGCGCTGCAGGCGTGGTGCTACTGCGTGGCGATGCGCGAGGATCCGATCGTGGCCGTGGCCGGCCTCGTGGTCGGGCTCGAATCCCAGGTGCCCAGCATCTACCGCAAGCAGACGCCCACGCTGCGCGAGAAATACGGCTTCACCGACTACGAGCTCGAGTTCTTCGACCTGCACATCGTCAGCGACGAAATCCACGGCGAGCGCGGCTATCAGATCGTGCTCGAGCACGCGAACACGCCCGAACTCCAGCAGCGTTGCCTGCGCATCTGCGAGATCGGGGCGGAGATGCGCCTGCTCTACACCGACGGCCTCTATCGCGATTACGTGGAACCCGACCTCAACCCGCTGCAGCGCGCCGCCTGACGGTTGCGCCCTTGCCGGTGGTGACCATCCTCGCCGGCGGCGTCTCCTACAGCGAGGCGCTGCCGGATGGGTCGAATCTGGTGGTTCGCGCAGGGGTGCGGAAGTTTCCCTGGCCCCATCTCAAGTACAAATGCGGCATGGGCAAGTGCGGCACCTGCGCAAGCCGCGTGCTGGCCGGGGCCGAACACCTGCCCGAGCCCAACTGGAAGGAGCGCGAGAAGCTGGGCGCGCGCCTCGCCGAAGGATGGCGGCTGATGTGCCAGCTCTGGCCCACCCATGACCTGACGATCACGCAGGAGTGACGGCCATGCCCTATGTCATCCTGACCAGCAAACCCGGCCAGTTCCACACCGAACCCGGCCCCGGGATGCGGCCGGTGGAGGGCTGGGACTACTTCTTCTGCGGCCGGATGCGCGCGCACTTCCTGATCGCCGAACTCGACCGCCCCACCAAGGTGCGCGTGGTCGACGAGGAGGGGCCGATCAATCCCGTGCCGAGCAAATTCCTGCCGAGTTTCGAGAGCCTTGAGGCGGCGCGGGCCGAACTGCGCAGCCTGGTCAGCTTCGGTTCGATGCCGGTCGAGCTCCGGCCCGCCGCGGCGGCATGACCGGCACGACGGCCGAGGGCGAGGAGGCATCGCCCCGGCGTATCACCATCACCTTCGCCACCAGCGGCGTGATCGCCACCGCCGAGGCGGGCAGCAGCCTGCTGCGCGTCTCGATCCGAGAGAAGGGCGGCATCCCCTGGAAGTGCGGCGGCGGGGTCTGCGGCACCTGCCGCTGCCGGATCGAGGCCGGGCGGGAGCATGCCGACCGCATCAAGCCCAAGGAGCGCCAGCACCTGAGCGAGGAGGAGCTGGCCCAGGGCTTCCGCATGGCCTGCCAGACCTTCGTTGCGGGGGATGTCACCGTCTCCTGGGTGCCGCGCGCCACCTCGCCCGACGGCAGGGTCAAGGCTGGCTGAGCGCGGCGGCCATGCCGCCCCCCCTCCACCTTCTCCGGCGGCAGCCGCGCCGGGCCGCCCACCAGGCGCGGGTGGGCAGCGCCCCGCCACTGTCCGGCGGGCCCGCGCTGGCCGGGGCCGGGCTTGCCCTTCCGTCGCCGCGGCGAGCTAGAGCTTGATGTCGGCGGCGACCAGCACGCGATGTCCGGCCGGGGCGAGGAGTGCCGCCAGGGCGCCGAGCGCGGCCAGGCCGCAAGCGGTGTCTTGTTCGCCGTTGCCGCCGGAGAGGCCGACGCCCCCCACCACCTGACCGTCGACCACCACCGGGAAGCCGCCCACGAACACGGCGAAGCGCCCGCCGAAACTGTGCTGTATGCCGAAGGCCTCATTGCCCGGCAGGGCAGGCCCATGGGGCGGGGTGTTGAAGAGGTGGGTGCTGCGCTTGTGCCCTGCGGCGGTGAAGGCCTTGTTCCAGGCGATCTGCGGCCCCGTGACCCGGGCGCCGTCCATCCGCTCCAGCACGATCGGAAAGCCCCCCTCGTCGGTCACGCAGCAGCTTTGCGCCACGCCGAGTTCGGCTGCCTTGGCCAGGGCGGCGGCGACCATGGCGCGGGCCTCCTGCAATTCGAGCTTCCAGGTCTGCTTCATCGGGGTTCCTGCCTTTCTCGGGCTGGGCTAGGAGAGGCGGCGCCATGGACGATCCCGCCGCCCGTGCACCGCGCGGCGCCCTCCGCCCCCCGCTGCGGGAGGTGGTGCGCGAGCAGCTCGAACGCGACATCCTCTCGGGCCTGCTGCGCCCGGGCGAGCGCCTGGTGGAGGAGGAGCTCGGCCGGCGCTACGGCGTCTCGCGCTCCCCGATCCGGGAGGCGATTCGCACCCTGGCGAGCGAGGGGCTGATCGAGGTCTCGGCCCGGCGCGGTGCGGTGGTGGCCGGCCTCTCGCCGCAGGAGGCGCGCGAATATGTCGAGGTGCGCGCGCTGCTTGAGGGCTACAACGCGCGGCTGGCCGCCCGCTACCGCCGGCCCGAGGTGCTGGCCCGCGCCGCGGCGATCCTGGCCGAGGCCGCCGCCGGCCGCGGTGATCTGGCCGAGCTCAACGCCCGCTTCCACGACACCCTGGCCGAGGCGGGAGGCAATGCGACGCTGCGGGCGATGATGGAGAGCCTGCGCAAGCGCAGCGCCCGCGTCTTCCCCCCACCCGCCGATCCCGCCGCCGAACGGGCCACTTGGGAAGAGCACCGCGGCATCCTGGAGGCGATCCTGGCAGGCGACGAGGCGCTGGCCGCCGAACGGGCGGAGGCGCATGTGCGCAAGGCCGGGGCCGCTGCCCTGGCGGCGGGCTGAGCCGCCCTGCATCTCCGCCTGCATCGGCTTCGCTGCCCTCCGACCCATCGAGGGGACTGTATACAAACGGGGCTCCGCCCAGCAAGCCGGCCGTTCGTTTCGAACACGATTTGACCCAGGTCAAGGCGGTCTCTCACCCCGGGCGCATCCTGCAACCCAGGCGGGAGCAGGCCGATGCGCATCCTTTTCATCCATCCCAACTACCATTCGGGCGGGGCGGAGATCGCCGGCAACTGGCCCCCGGCCTGGGTTGCCTATCTGACCGGAGTGCTGAAGCAGGCCGGCTTTTCGGATGTGCACGTCATCGATGCGATGACGGATCGCCTCGACGATGCCGTGCTGCGCGCCCGGATCGCGCAGCTGCAGCCTGACATCCTCGGCACGACGGCGATCACCCCCGCGATCTATGCCGCCGAACGGCTGCTCGCCCTGGCCAAGGAGGTCTCCCCGCGCACCCTCACTGTGCTCGGCGGGATCCACGCGACCTTCATGTACCGTCAGGTCCTGGCCGAGGCGCCCTGGATCGACTGCATCGTCCGCGGCGAGGGCGAGGAGATCATGGTCGAGGTCGCGCGCGCCGCCGCCGGCGATTTCGCCGCCGCACGCGCCGCCATCAAGGGCATCGCCTATCTCGAGGACGGGAAAGTGGTGGCCACGCCCGCCGCGCCGACCATCCGGAATCTCGATGCGCTCTGCCCTGACTGGTCGATCCTTGAGTGGGAGAAATACACCTACATCCCGCTCGGCACGCGGGTGGCGATCCCGAACTTCGCGCGCGGCTGTCCCTTCACCTGCAGCTTCTGCAGCCAATGGAAATTCTGGCGCGACTATCGCATCCGCGACCCGCGCCGGGTGGTCGACGAGATCGTGAGGCTGCGCGATGAGCACGGTGTGGGCTTCTTCATCCTGGCCGATGAGGAGCCCACCATCAACCGCAAGAAGTTCGTCGCCTTCTGCCAGGAGCTGATCGACCGCAAGGTCGGTCTGCTGTGGGGTATGAACACCCGCGTCACCGACATCATCCGCGATGCCGATCTGCTGCCCTTCTACCGCCGCGCCGGCCTGATCCACGTCTCGCTCGGGACCGAGGCGGCGGCGCAGCTCAAGCTCGACCTCTTCCGCAAGGAGACCACGATCGCACAGAACAAGCGCGCCATCCGCCTGCTGCGCGAGGCGGGAATCGTGGTCGAGGCGCAGTTCATCGTCGGCCTGGAGAACGAGACGCCGGAGACGCTGGAGGAGACCTATCGCATGGCGCGGGATTGGGATCCCGATCTCGCCAACTGGTCGATGTACACGCCCTGGCCCTTCAGCGACCTCTTCCGCGAGCTCGGAGATCGGGTCGAGATCTTCGACTACGAGAAGTACAACTTCGTCACGCCGATCATCAAACCCGCGGCGATGGACCGCGCCGAGCTGCTCGATCGGGTGATGCACAACTACCGCCGCTTTTATGCGCGCAAGGCGCTGTTCTCCTACCCCTTCGCCGGCAGCGGGGAACGGCGGCGCTATCTGCTGGGCTGCCTCAAGGCCTTCCTCAAGGCCGGCTTCCGCCGCACCTTCTACGATCTGGGCAAGGTCGGCTACTGGGGACCACAGTCCAGGAAGAAGGTCGATTTCCGCTTCGATACCGCCCGCCGCCGCGCCGATCCCGACGAGGTGGAATGGACCAGCGTGCACAACCGGCGCAGCGTGGGAGAAAGGCCCGCCGCGCGGAAGGCCATGGCCTGCGGCGGGGGCAGCGAACAGCTGATGGAGGAGGGCCCAGCCGATGGCGGTCGCAACCCTTCGTGAGGCGGGCTCCCTGCCGGCCGAGGAACCGGTCGGCCGCATCGGCCCCAATGCGGTCCTGCAGCTCTCCGATGTGCTGCTGGAACAGGACGGGGCAGAGGCGAGGCGGCGCATCTTCCAGGCGGCGGGCCTGCTCCGCCACCTGGCCAGCCCGCCCTCGACGATGGTCGAGGAGCGCGAGGTCGCGAGACTGTTCGGCGCGCTGGAGCAGGAGCTGGGCCGGCCGGCCGCGCTCGAGCGCATCCGCCGCGCCGGGCAGCGCACGGCGGAATATCTGCTGGCCCATCGCATTCCGCCGCTTGCCCGGATGCTGCTGCCCAACCTGCCGGCGAGCTTCGCCGCGGTGCTGCTGACGCGCTCGATCCAGCGCCATGGCTGGACCTTCCTGGGTTCGGGCAGCCTGGCGGTGGTCCGCGGCCAGCCGCTCGGCATCCGCATCCGCTTGGCCGATGCGCTGGCGCGGCATGCCGCGCTGGCCTCCGAATACTACCGCTCTGCCTTCGAGGGGCTGTTTCGCGCCCTGGTCCACCCCGCGGCGCACGCCCTGCCTCAGCCTGCGCCCGCCGGCATCTGCCGCTTCGACATCCTCTGGTAGGTCGGCCATGACGGCGCGCCTTTTTCTGCCCAAGGACATCGCCCGATGAACAGCGCTCGCCTCGTCCTCGCGGAACGCCAGGTGCCGCGCTACACCTCCTATCCCACAGCCCCGCATTTCCACCCCGGCATCGGGCCGCGCGAATACGCGGATTGGCTGGCTGCGCTGCCGGCGGAGGCGACGCTTTCGCTCTACCTCCATGTCCCTTTCTGCCAGGCGATGTGCGCCTATTGCGGCTGCCATACCAAGGTGGTGCGCAGGCCGGAGCCGATCGAGGCCTATCTCGCCGCGCTGCTGGCCGAGATCGAGCTGGTCTCCGACGCCACCGCGGCGCGGCGCGTGACGCATCTGCACTGGGGCGGGGGCACGCCGACCATGCTCGGCCTGCCGGGCATGGCACAGGTGATGGAGGCTCTGGCCCGCCGCTTCGACCTCTCGGCCCTCGCCGAACATGCGATCGAACTCGACCCGCGCGCGATGACGGAGGAGACGGCGCGCGGCCTGGCGGGGCTGGGCACCAACCGGGCGAGCCTCGGCGTGCAGGACTTCAACGCCGCGGTGCAGCGCGCGATCGGGCGGATCCAGCCCTATGACGTGGTGGCGGCGGCGGTCGAGCATCTGCGCCGGCATGGCATCCGCTCGATCAACCTCGATCTCATGTATGGCTTGCCGCTGCAGGACCGCGAGGGGCTGCTGCGCAGCCTGGAGCTCGCGCATGGCTTGGCCCCCGATCGGATCGCGCTCTTCGGCTATGCCCATGTGCCCTGGATGAAGAAGCATCAGCGGCTGATCGAGGAGGGCACGCTGCCCGGGCCGCAAGCCCGGCTGATGCAGGCCGAGGCCGCGCGCAGCCTGCTGCTCGGCCTCGGCTACATGGGCGTGGGGCTCGATCACTTCGCCCGCCCGGAGGATGAGCTGGCCCGCGCCGCGCGGGAGGGGCGGCTGCGGCGCAACTTCCAGGGCTATACGACCGATGCCGCGGATGCGCTGATCGGTCTCGGCGCCTCCGCGATCGGGCGTCTGCCGCAGGGCTTCGTGCAGAACCGGCCGGATCTGCGCGCCTATCGCGCCGCGATCGCAGCCGGGCGCTTCGCCACCCAGCGCGGCAAGGCGCTGAGCGCCGATGACCTGCTGCGCGGAGCGATCATCGAGCGGCTGATGTGCGATTTCGCGGTGGAGGTGGATCGGGCGATGCTGGAAGAGGTCCGCCCGCGCCTCGCCCCGCTCGCCGAACAGGGAATCGTGACCCTGCGCGGGGGGCGCATCGTCGTCACGGCCGAAGGGCGGCCTTTCGTGCGGCTGGTGGCTGCCGCCTTCGACGCCTATCTCGACCAAGCGGGGCGGCACAGCGCGGCGGTCTGATGGAACTGGTCGGGAATTGCCTCTATGGCCTTGCGCCGCTGGGCCGGGAGGGTCTGGCGGCGCTCGCGGTCGCGCTGTTCCTGGCGGGGTTGGCCGCCGGGGCGACGCATTGTGCGGGCATGTGCGCCCCCTTCGTGCTGGCGCAGGTGACGGCCGAGGGCGGCCATCGCCTGGCCGGCGGCAGGATCGCGCGCCTCGCCGGGGCTGCGCTGCTGCCCTACCATGCCGGCCGTCTGCTCGGCTATGCGCTGCTTGGCGCCGTCGCCGGGGCGGGGGCGGGGCTGGTGGCGGGGCTGACCGGCCTTCGCCTGGTGCTGGCCGGGCTGCTGCTCGTCGCCGCGCTGCTCATGTTGGCGCAGGCGGCAGAGAGGCTCGGCTGGCACAGCCCGCGCCTGCCCGCGCCCAGCCTGCCCCGCGCAATCGAGCGACGGGTGGGGGCGCTGCTCGCAAGCCCCGGCGGGGGGCGCGGCGTGCTGCTTGGGCTTCTGCTCTCGGCCCTGCCCTGCGGGGCGATCTATGCTGCGCTGGCGGCGGCGGCGGCCTCGGGCAGCGCGCTCGGCGGGGCGATCGGCATGGCGAGTTTTGCGGCCGGGACTGCCCCCGGCCTGGTCGCGGTCGCGCTGGTCGGCGGCTTTCTGGCGCGCCGCGCCGGCCCGCTGCTGCGCCCGGCGGGGGCGCTGCTGTTGGCGGTCAATGGCCTGCTGCTTGGCGGCATGGCGGTCAGCCTCGCCGTCTGACGGCTGCCCGCCCGCAGCTGGATGGCAGGGCGGCCGGCTGCGGCGGGGAAGGGCGCGGCCGGCTAGCAGCGCGGCGCGAAGGCCGCGGCATCGATCGGCGGCCGGCGCTCCGCCATCGCATCGGCCAGCAGCGCGGCGCTGCCCATGGCCAGGGTGAAGCCGAGCGCGCCCTGACCGACATTGAGATAGAGGTTGGGCCAGCCCGGCGCCCGACCGATCAGCGGCAGCCCGGTCGGCGTGGCCGGGCGCAGCCCGACCCAGGGTTTGAGCTCGCGCCAGTCGCTCGCCTCGGGGAAGGCGCGCCGGGCCAGCCTCAGCAGGCTGTCGAGCCGCCGATTGTCGAAACGGTGATCGGCCCCGACCAGGTCGGCCATGCCGGCAATCCGGAGGCGGTCCCGCAGCCGCGCGTAGACGACCTTGGCGGCGGCGTCGGTGACGCTGACCTGCGGTGCGGGCCCTGTCACGGGTACGGTGAGCGAATAGCCCTTGAGCGGTGCGATCGGCAGATCAAGCCCGAGCGGCGCGGCCAGGGCCCGCGCCCCATTGCCCAGAGCGAGCACGAAGGCCTCCGCCTCCTCGACGCCGTGCGGGGTGGCGGCGCCGATCACCCGCCCGCCGGCTGAGAGCAGCTGCGTGACGCGGGTGCCGAAGCGAAAGCTGACCCGGAAGTTGGAGCGCTGCAGCACCGCCACCAGCCCCTCGCAGAAGAGATGGCAATCCCCCGCATCCTCGCCCGGCGTCCAGACGCCGCCGGCGATGCGTTCGGCCATGCCGGCGAGCGCGGGCTCGACTGCCAGGCATCCCGCGCGGTCCAGCACCTCCTGCTCCACGCCGAGGCGCCGCTGCAGCGCGACCTGGGCTGCGGCCTCGCGCAGCGCGGCGGCATCGCGATAGACGACGAGCTTGCCTGCGCGGGCGAAGGCGTAGTCGAGCGCCTCGCGCGCCGTCACCTCGCGCGTCAGCTCGCGCGAGAGCGCGCCGAGCGCGAGCAGCGCGGCGGTGGTGCGCTCGACCTGCGCGGCGTTGCAGGCGCGCCAGAACCGCCAGAGCCAGCGGAGCTGGTGCCAGGAGAGCTCCGGGCGCAGGCGCAGCGGCCCGTCGCGATCGGCAAGCCAGCCCGGCAGCTTGCGCAGCAGGCCGGGCGCCGCGAAGGGGGCGACATAGGCGTAGGAGAGCTGCGCGCCATTGGCGTAGCTGGTCATGCGCCCGGGCCCCGCTTCGGCATCGAGCACCGTCACCGCATGGCCCTCGCGCGCCAGAAGATAGGCCGAGGCAAGCCCCACCACCCCCGCCCCGAGGACGCAGACCCGCATCAGAGCAGGCTCATGCCCGGGCCGCCCCGCCCCGCTGCCGAAGCCCACAGGCGGGGCCGCAGGCGTGCGGCATCGGCCCGACTTGTCCCTGCCCGGGCAAGGAGGCGGCAGGGCAGGGGGCTGTTCGGCGCCGACCGCCGGCCGGCAGCCGGCGGCCGCACCAGTGCCGGCCGGACCAGGGCGAGGGGCGGGAATGGGCGAGGCAGACGCCCCCTTCGCCATGGCTGGGCAAGCCAGTGCTCGCCCGAAGGCGTGGCGGGGCGGGGCATGCTCTGCCGCGCACGGCAGGGGGCAGGGCCTGAGCGGAAGGCGGGCATGGCCGCATCGGAACCCGAAATCCGCACCGCGGCAATGTCAGTAGCCGCGCGCCCGATCGACCGGGAACAGCGGCGGTTCGCCGCGGGCGATGCGCGCCATGCTCTCCAGCACGCAGCGCGCCACCGCCGCCGGATCGGGGGCGGCCGCAATATGCGGCGTGACCACGCAGCGCGGATGGGTCCAGAAGGGGCTTGCGGGGGGCAAGGGCTCCTCGTTGAAGACGTCGAGCGCGGCGGAGAGCCGCCCGGCATCGAGTTCGGCGAGCAGCGCCTCCTCATCCACCTGGCCGCCTCGGCCGGCCGCGATCACCAGCGCGTCGTCGGCGAGCGCGGCGAGCTCCCTTCGGCCCAGGATGCCGCGCGTGGCCGGGGTGGCAGGCAGCAGCACCACCGCGGCCATGGCGCCGGCGAGCGCCTCGGCGAGCGGGCCGGATCGGCGGTTCCAGCCCGCAGCCGGGATGCCCAGGGCCGAGAGCGCCTGCAGCACCGCCCCGCCCAGCGCGCCGGTGCCCAGCACCACGACGCGGAAGGCCTCGACATCGCGCGGGGGGTGGCGCAGCCACAGCCGCTCGCGCTGCTGCGCGGCGTAGGTCTCTCCGCGCCTGAGGTGGCGCAGCAGCGCGGCCAGCACGTGATGGACCATCATCCGCGACAGCTCGGGTGCGACCACGCGCCCGAGCGGCACCGGCGGCAGGTCGGGATCGGCGAGCAGCGCATCCACCCCGGCGCCGGTGCCATGGACCAGGCGCAGACGAGGCAGCCGCGCGAGCAGCCCGGGCGGCGGGCGATAGGCGACGAGGCAGCCGATCGCCTCCGGGGGGAAATCCTCCTCGGCCAGCCAGACCGGATAGGGGCCGGCGGCGCGCAGGGCAGACGCGATGCGCGCGGCTTCCTCCGGCAGGCCGGCGACCAGAATGGCGTTGGCTTCTTCTGGCATGGGCTGTCGCTCCGATCCCTCGATGGAGGCTGCGGGCCGCTCCCTACCGCCGCGCGCGAGCGGGCGGGAGGCACCCCGCGCCCCGCCGGTTGGCGCGCCAGGTATGGCTTGACGCTCGGGGCTGCGCTGCCGGATGCTGCGGGCTGCGTGCGGGAGCCG
The DNA here is from genome assembly GCA_025057055.1 of Rhodovarius sp. Lineage (GTDB taxonomy): Bacteria > Pseudomonadota > Alphaproteobacteria > Acetobacterales > Acetobacteraceae > Rhodovarius. The sequence goes on from JANWYF010000176.1 coordinate 24,732, forward strand.
CCCAGGCTGCCGTGGCCGGCCCAGCCTGCCGGCTGCCGGCCGATGCGGCAGCGCGGAGCTTCCTCTCCCGCCGCGGGAGGAAACCGATGCGCATCATCCCCAACAACAAGGGGCTGGGCGCGCGCGTGGAGGGCATCGACCTCTCCGCGCCGCTGGCCGATGCCGATGTCCGCACCCTGCTGCGCGCGCTGGGGGCGCACGGCGTGCTCTGCTTCCCGAACCAGGATCTGGACGCCGCGGAGCTCGCGCGCTTCGGCGCGCGCTTCGGGGAGCTCGAGGTCAATGTGGCCAACATGTTCCACGCCCCCGGCCATCCGGAGGTGATGATCCTCTCCAACAAGCGCGACGCGGAAGGGCGTCCGATCGGCCTCGCCGATGCCGGGCAGGGCTGGCATACCGACATGAGCTACGCGAAGGAGATCGCGCTGGCCAATGTGCTGCACGCCAAGGAGGTGCCGGTCCGCGACGGCCGGCCGCTCGGCGATACGCAGTTCCGCGACATGCACGCCGCCTACGAGACGCTGCCTGCGGAGGTGCGCGAGCGCCTGGAGGGGCGCAGCGCCATCCATGACTTCCAGAAGTTCTGGGACATGATGCGCATCCGCCCGGGCTCGATCCGCGGGCCGCTAACACCCGAACAGCGCGCCAAGCGCCCGCCCGTGAGCCAGCCCATCTTCCGCATCCACCCCATCACGGGCCGGCGGGTGCTCTACTGCAACCCGGGCTATGCGGTGCGCATCGAGGGGCTGGAGGAGGCAGAGAGCGAGGCGCTGCTCGATTTCCTCTTCCGCCACCAGGCCCAGCCCGACTTTCTCTACACCCATCACTGGAGCCCGGGCGATGTGCTGATGTGGGACAATATCGGCACCACCCACAACGCGGTGGCCGACTACGGCCCTGATGAGCCGCGCTACATCCTGCGCGTGCAGGTGATGGCAACCCTCGACTACGCCGCACTCGCCGCATGAGGCTTGCCACGCTCAAGGACGGGCGGCTGGCCGGCGTGCTGCCGGGGGCGCTGGTGCCGCTGCAGGAGGTCGTCTCGCTGCTCGGCGGCGGGGCGCTGCCTGGGGAGATGCGCGCGCTGCTGGCCGACGAGCCAGCGCTGCGCGAAGCGGCGCGCGCCATCGCCTTCGCCGCCCGGCCGGAGAATGCGGCGCTGCGCCTGCCGCTCGATGAGGCGCTGCTCGATGCGCCCCTGCGCCCGGGCAAGATCATCGGCGTCGGGCGCAACTACGCCGCTCATGCGAAGGAGGTGGGCGGGCCCAAGCTCGATGCGCCGCGGCTCTTCCTCAAGCCTGCCTCCTCGGTCTGCGGCCCCGGCACCGCCGTGCGCATCCCCCGCGCGGTGACCAAGCCCGACTGGGAAGCGGAGCTCGCGGTGGTGATCGGCACACCCGCCTTCGAGGTGGAGGAGCGCCGGGCGCTCGAGCATGTCGCGGCCTATACCGCGCTCAACGACATGACGGCGCGTGAGCTGCAGTTCGATCAGCCCCTGCCGATGACGAGCTTCGCCAAGGGCCTCGACGGCTTCTGCCCCCTCGGCCCCTGGCTGGTGACCGCCGATTCCTTCGGCGAGCCCTGGGCGGTGGAGGTGAGTTGCACGCTCAACGGGGAGGAGGTGCAGCGCGGCAACACGCGCGATCTGATCCACTCCATCCCCGCGCTGATCGCCCATATCAGCCGCTACCTGCGCCTGGAGACGGGCGATGTGATCGCCACCGGCACGCCGGCGGGGTCGGGCCATTTCCGCAGCCCGCCGCGCTACCTCAGGAGCGGCGATAGGGTGGAGATCACGATCTCCGGCATCGGCACGCTGCGCCATTCGATTGCCTGAGGGAGATGCCGCCATGATGAGGCTTCTCGCTGTCTTTCTGCTGGTTGCGGCGCCGGCGCTGGCGCAGCCGCGCGCGCCAGGCACCGATTATCCCAACCGCCCGGTCAGGGTCGTGGTGGCGCTGGCCCCCGGCGGCAATGCCGACATCAATGCGCGACTGATTTCCGGGGCGCTGGCCAGCGCCCTCGGCCAACAATTCGTGGTGGAGAACCGCCCCTCGGGCGGCGGCGTGGTGGCGATGGAAACCGTCGCGCGCGCCGCGCCGGACGGCTACACGCTGCTGGTGGGCGCGCTGGGGTCGCACGCGCTGAACGTGGGGCTGTACCGCAACCTGCCGGTGCATCCGCTCACCGGGCTTGATCACATCACCATCAGCAGCGAGAGCGCGATCATCGTGGCGGCGCACCCCTCCACCGGCTGGCGCAGCCTGGCCGACATGCGCCGGGCCCTGGCTGAGCGGCCGGGGCATTACGTCTACGGTTCGGCCGGCAACGGCACCACGGGTCATATCGCCGCCGCGCTGTTGCTGAGCCAGATGGGGGTGAGCGCGCAGCATGTGCCCTATCGCGGCTCGGCGGCCGCCTTCGCCGATCTCGCCACCGGGCGCGTGCACTTCCAGGCCGATACGATCTCCTTCCTCGAACAGCATCTGCGCGCGGGTACGGTGACGGGGCTCGTCATCGGCACCCGCACGCGCTCGCCGATGGCGCCCGATGTGCCGACAGCCGAGGAGGCGGGGGTGCCCGGCTTCCTCGCCACCACCTGGACGCCCTGGTCCACCGCGCCCGGCACGCCACCCGCGATCCTCGACTTCCTGCAGCAGCAGATCGCCCGCATCCTGGCGGAGGGGCCGGTGCGCGAGCGGCTGCTGGCCCTCGGCAACACCATCCCCGAGAACATGACGCCAGCGCGCACCCGCGCCTTTATCGCCGCCGAAATCGAGAAATGGGTGCCCATCGTGCGCGCAACCGGCGCGACGGTGGATTGAGGCGACCGAACGCGGGGGCAAAGGGGCGATGCTGTATGCCAGCGCGGAGTCCATCCGCCGTCAGATCGAGGCGGTGCTGGGCGCCTGGGGCTGCCCCGCGCATCTCGCCGCCACCACCGCCGAGGTGATGGCCGAGACCGACCTGATGGGTGTCGACAGCCACGGCATCTCGATGCTGCCGAGCTATGAGCAGCTGCATCGTTCGGGCCAGCTGCGCCTGGCCGGAGAGCCCTTCCTGCGCCGGGATTTCGCGGCGACCGCCTTGATCGACGGCGCGGCCGGGCTCGGCCATCCGGCGGCGGTGATGGCGATGAAGCTCGCCGTCGAAAAGGCGCGCGCCTTCGGGGTCGGTGCGGTGGGCGTGGTCAACAGCCATCATTTCGGCGCGGCCGGCTGCTATGCCCGCATCGCCGCGGCGGCGGGGTTGATCGGAATCGTCACCTCCTCCACCCGCGGGATCATCATGGTGCCCCCGCGCGCGGCCGAGCCGGTGCTCGGCACCAACCCCATCGCCATCGCCGCCCCCGTGCCGGGCGCAGCCCCGATCGTGCTGGACATGGCGACCACGACGGTGGCGGGCAACAAGGTCAAGGTCTATCACCTGCATGGCCGCGACCTGCCGCCGGGCTGGGTGGTCGATGGCGCGGGCCGGCCCGTGACCGATCACGCGGCGGCGATGGAATATGTCTTCACCCGCAAGGAGGGCGGGATCACACCGCTCGGCGGGCCGGAGGAGACGGGTGGCCACAAGGGCTATGGGCTCGCGCTGATGATCCATCTGCTGGCCGGCACGCTGGTGGGCGCCTCCTTCTCGCCCATCCGCAACCGCACCCAGCGGCCCGATGAGCCGAACAATATCGGCCATCTCATGCTCGCGCTGGATCCGCAGGCGTTTCGCGACCGGGCTGGCTTTGATGCCGACATCGCCGCGGTGGTCGAGGTGCTGCGCGGCAGCAGGCCGGTCGACCCGGCGCGGCCCGTGCTGATCCCCGGTGATCCGGAGGAGGAGAACCGCGCCGAACGGCTGCGCCGGGGCATCCCAATCCCCGAGGCGCTGGAGCGGCAGTTGCGCGAGATTGCGGCGCGGGCGGGGGTGGAGTTCCTGCTCGCCCCCGTCTGATCGCGAGGGGCCGGAGGGGAGGCGCCCGGCCCGCCCTTGATCAGGCCCTGGCGTTGGCGAGGCGGGCGCGCAGCAGCTGGCTGAGATGACGGTCGCTCGCCGGGTTGCCGATCATCGGCAGGAGCTCCGGCCGGGCCAGGGGCTTGCCGTCGATGCCGATCAGCCGAGCCTCGAAGCGATCGCGCGGGCCGGTGGCCAGAACCGCGCGCGGCCGGCGGAAGCCGTGGCGGGCGAAATGCTGCGCCGCCCGCACCATCTCCTCGAAGGCCAGGGCGGAGGCGTAGGCGGTGAGCGGTTCCATGAAACGCTGCCCATCGAAGGGCTAGATCGTCCACTCCTCCTGGCTGTGACCGGACAACTCCCACAGGGTGCGCTGGACGAAACGGCGGTCGGTGAGGTCGAAGCGGGCGATGTGGTCCGAGGGCGGAATGCCATCTTGCGCCCCGGCCCAGGCCCAGACGGCGATTCCGTGGCGCTTGGGGTCCTTCATGGTGGCGAGCCTGCGCCGTGCTGCGTATGCGCTTTGCTGGGTGCGCATGTCCTCGCTCAGCACGGTGTAGGCAGCGTTGAGCAGAGTGGCCTGATCGTGATGGCCGCCCTGGTCGGGGTGCAAGACCCGTGCCGCGCGGATCCAGGCACGGTGAAGGGATTGCGGGTCCAGCTCGGCCGGCGCGGCGCCGAGGGCGGTGAAGATCCGAAGCGCCTCCTCCGTTGTCATGGCATGCGTCCTGCGGCTGTGACCGGGCTGCGGGGCGGTTCCGCAACCCGATGCGCCGGCCGGCGGATCGCACAACCATCCCTGCAAAATGATGACTGACGGGTGGCGCGAGATATCAAGCGCTGATTGGTCAAAAGAACAGCGTCCGTATCTCACACATCGGAGGATGTGCGCTGGGTGGGCCGAGGGCCGCGATCGGGCGTCCCGTCAGATCTCGATTGCGGTTTCGTCCCGGATCTGCACCGGGCTGATGAAGACGCGGACCACGAAGTCGAAATTGTAGATGACCGTGATTGTGACGTTGATCCGGTCGGGCTGATTGGGCACCGCGGCGCGCATGACCGAGAGGGAGAGCTGTGCCGGCTCGAGGCCGGTCACCCGCTGCAGCGCCAGCGTCTTGAGCGTGGCCGTGCTGCAGTTGCCCGTGCCCTGCAGCAGGGCGGTGCGTGCCACGCTGGGATCGCAGGTCTGCGCGGCCCGGGCGACCTCGGCGGTGAAGGTCCTCACCGCCTCTGCCGCGAACCAATACCGTGCGAGGTCCATGCCGGCCACGATGATCAGGACGAGCAGCGCGCCGACGATGCCGAACTCGATCGCCGAGGCGCCGCGGCGGTCGCGCCGCCACCGCTCAGCGGATGCGGACGACGGC
>JANWYF010000076.1 GCA_025057055.1 Rhodovarius sp.
CCGGCTGCCATGGAGTAGGCGGAGACGGCGGCGATGGCCTCGATCGCATCGACCACCGTCCCCCCGGCACCGCCCTGCTGCCGCGGCACGCCGAGCGCGAAGAGCCCGGCGGCGCCCAGGCGCTGCAGCACATCCCGCGCGTCGGCCGAGCCGTCGTCGAGGCCGGGGGCGGCGGCCTCCAACCAGGCGGCGAGGGTCGGATCGAGGCTGGCACGCATCTTCGGCTATTCCGCGGCCAGACGCGGCGCTCCGGCCCAGCGGAATGGCTCGAGCTCGGCATTCAGGGGCGGATCGGCGAGGTTGTTGGCGAAGTTGCACAGCGTGGCCAGCGCAACGCCGAGCACCACCTCCAGCGCTGCCGCGTCGGAGAAGCCGGCGGCGCGAAAGGCGGCGAGTTCGGCATCGGGCACCCGGCCGCGGCTGCGGATGACGGCGGCGGTGAAGTCGGCCACCGCTGCCAGCCTGGCATCGGGGGGCGGCGCCAGGCTGCGGAGGGCTTCCACCGTTTCCGCGGCGAGGCCCGCCTTCTTCGTCGCGATGGCGCTGTGGCCCGCCACGCAGAAGCCGCAGCCATGGATGGCGGCGGCGGTGATCTGGACCGCCTCGCGTTCCGCGAGCGTCAATCCCGCGCGGGCGTTGATGGCCGAGAGGGTCTGGTAGGCCTCGAGCGCTGCCGGGGCATGGGCAAGCACGCGCAGCAGATTGGGCAGGAATCCATTGGCCTGTTCGGCGGCAAGCAGGCGCTCGCGCGCTTCGGGCGAGGCTTCGGAGGGCGTGAGCAGGGGAAGGCGAGGCATCGGGGTCTCCGGATCGCAATCGACGTGTCTTTTACGTATGACTCAGCCATTGTGCAAGTACCATCGTAGTTTGGATTTTCCACCTTAAACGCGAGTGCTTAGCCGCTTTCCACAAGGCCGGCGGTGCCAGTGGCGCGCCGTGGGCCGGGCTTCCGTAGCCTGGGGGCAGGGCTTGGCCTCGGCCGTCGCTGATGCACCACGGCGCCGTGCCGACGCGTCGCCACCGGAAGGAGCATGGGTGCCCACGCCCCTTTCTCGGTTTCGGCTGGCCCGCCGCGCCCTTCCCAGGGCTCGATGGGCACGGTGTGCGCAGCAGTCAGGGGCCGACGGCGGAGTGGGCGACCGCTTCGGCCGCGGGGGCCGGGCCCATACCGGGGCGGAGCAGCGGGCTGTGCCAGTGCTGCCCCCTGAGCAAGCAGCAGATCCAGGCCTCAACGGGGCGGCGAGGCAGGACGAGGCCGGGGCCCAGCCCCTGCCCGCCGGTCCGGCGCAGGGCGCATCGCCAGGCACTGGCAGCACCGCCCTGTCGAGGATGGCTGACGTCCGCCCTCAGCGCCCCGCATCCCTGACGAGCTCAAGCTGCGGGGGCCGACCCATGCGAGGGAAAGCGCGTTTCACGTGAAACGCACATTCCCTGAAATTCAAACGCGTGCGAATCCGCCTCCCATCAGTCGGGTGAGAGCAGGATCCAGGCCCGCGCTTGCCACCGGCTCCGGCGCGCGCCAGGGGCCAGGGGCCGCGGCAGCCGCTGCGGTCAGCGCGCAGTCCAGACTGTCCAGCACTGGCACGCCCGCTGCCTCGGCTACCCGCTGAGCCAGCCCGGCCAAGCCGGCGCCGCCCAGCACCACAGCCGCCGCCCCCGCCGCGGCGGCCGCTTGCGCCTCCCGCGCGAGGGCAGCGATGGCGGCCTCTGGCGCGGCGGCGATTTGGGCGCCCGTAGGCGGGATGGCGCGGACCAGCACCCGATCCGGCCCCAGCCCGCGGATGAGGCAGAATTCCTCGAGCATCGGCACCCAGGCCGCACCACCGGTCAGCACCGCGATGCGGCCGCCAGCGGCGAGGCGATCCGCCAACTGAAGCGATGCCTCGGCCATGCCGATGACCGGCAGCGGGCAGAGCTCCCGCGCTGCCTCGAGCCCCGGGTCGCCGAAACAGGCGATCACCACGGCATCGAATTGCGCAGCGGGGGCAGAGAGGGCGCGCGCGAGGGCAACCAGCACGGCATGGCCCGCCACCGCGGCCGCCGCGCGGGTCGCGATATAGCGCGCGCCGAAGGGGGCCGTGACGGCCGCGATCTCTGCGGCCAGACCGAGCCGCGGCAGGGCGGCGCGGGCCAACATGGCCAGCCGGTCGGTGATCGCCTGGTCGGTGTTGCCGTTGATCAGCAGCAGCTTCATGGGCAGGCAGCACTTGCCCGAAGCCTGGGCATTGGCAAGGCTTGGCATGGCCCGCAGCGGGCCGGCGGCGGTTGCCCGGACCTCGACCCAGGGGCAAGAAGCGCCGTGACTAGGTCGAATAACCTTTAGGAGCCGCTGATGCTCAGACGCCTTCTGCTCGCCGCCTGCGCAGCCCTGCTGCCTGCCACCCTGCCCGGCGGAGCCAACGCGCAGGGCACGATCCGCATCGGCATGACGGCGGCCGATATCCCCCTCACCCATGGGCAGCCGGACCAGGGCTTCGAGGGCAACCGCTTCACCGGCATTCCGCTCTATGACTCGCTCACCGCCTGGGATCTCTCCTCCGCCGACCGGCCCTCGACACTGATCCCGGGCTTGGCCGAGCGGTGGGAGAGCGATCCGGCCGATCGCACCCGCTGGATTTTCCACCTCCGCCGCGGGGTCACCTTCCATGACGGCAGCCCCTTCAATGCCGATGCGGTGGTGTGGAATGTCCGCAAGGTGCTGGACCGCGACGCCCCGCATTACGACGCGCGCCAAGTCGGTCTGACCGCGAGCCGGATGCCCACGCTGCGCCGCGCCGAGAAGATCGACGACTACACCGTTGCGCTGTTCACCAGCGAACCGGACAGCCTGCTTCCGATCAACCTGACCAACCTGTTCATGGCGAGCCCGGCGCATTGGGAGCGGCTGCGTGCGCAGCATCCGACCGCCGAGGCGACCTGGAACGCCTTCGCCGCCAACCCCTCCGGCACCGGCCCTTTCCGCCTGGTGAGATTGGTGCCCCGTGAGCGGGCGGAGATGGTGCGCAACGAATCCTATTGGGGCACCCGCGCGCGTGCCGAACGCATCGTGCTGCTGCCGATCCCGGACGCGAACGCCCGCACGGCAGCGCTGCTGTCCAACCAGGTCGACTGGATCGAGGCACCGGCCCCCGATGCGCTGCCCCAGATCCGAAGCCGCGGCTTCGTCATCACCCATAATGTCCAGCCCCATGTCTGGCCCTGGCAGCCTTGCTTCGTGGGCGACAGCCCCTTGCGCGACGTGCGGGTGCGGCGTGCCCTCAACCTCGCGATCGATCGCGAGCAGATCCGGGCGCTGCTGGGCGGCCTGATGGTGCCGGCGGTGGGCACGGTGCAGCCGGGCCATCCCTGGTGGGGCAATCCCTCCTTCCAGATCCGGACCGATCTGGCCGAAGCGCGGCGCCTGCTGGCCGAGGCGGGCTATGGCCCGCAGCGGCCGCTGAACCTGCGGGTGCAGATCAGCGCCTCCGGCTCCGGCCAGATGCAGCCCCTGCCGATGAACGAGCTGATCCAGCAGCAGCTGCGCCAGGTCGGCGTCCATGTCGAGTTTGACGTCGTCGAGTGGAACACCCTGTTCACCAACTGGCGCAACGGCTGCCAGCACCCGAGCGCGCGCGGGGCCCATGCGATCAATGTGAGCTTTGCGGCGATGGACCCCTTCTTCGCCATGGTCCGCTTCTGGGACAGCAAGATGGCCGCGCCGGTCTCCAACAACTGGGGCATGTTCAGCGATCCGCGCTTTGATGCGCTGGTCGCTGCCGCGCGCAACGCCTTCGACCCGGCCGAGCGCGATGCGGCGCTCGCGCGGCTGCATGCCGCCGGCGTGGACGAGGCGCTCTTCATCTGGATCGCGCATGACGTCGCGCCGCGCGCGATGAGCCGCCGCATCCAGGGCTACGTCCAGCCGCAGTCCTGGTTCGTCGATCTGCGCCTGCCCTACATCCAGTAAGACCGAGAGAGGAGGACCCATGTTCTACTACCTGATCCGCCGGGTCCTCTACGCGATCCCGATCGCGCTGGCGGTTGGGTTCGTCTGCTTCATGCTGGTCCAGATCGCGCCGGGCGATCCGATCAACGCCATCGTGCCTCCGGATGCACCGGCCGATGTGGTGGAGCAGGTGAAGCGCGACTACGGCCTCGATCAGCCTTTAGCGGTGCAGTTTGGCATCTGGCTGATGAAGGTGGTCCAGGGCGACCTCGGCCGGTCCCTCGCCACCGGCCGCCCGGTCTGGGCCGATCTGTCCACCGCCATCGCCAACACCCTGACGCTGGCGGCCTTCGCCTCGCTGATCGGCTTTTCGGCCGGGGTCGTGCTGGGTGGGCTGGCCGGCACCTTCCGCGGGTCGGTGATCGATCGGCTGGCCGTGTCCACCGCGGTGGCGGGCGTGTCGGTGCCCCATTACTGGCTCGGCATGGTGCTGGTCGTGATCTTCTCGGTCCAGCTCAACCTTCTGCCGGCGATGGGCGCGGGGCCGGGCGGATCGGCCGACTGGGCCTGGGATTGGGAGCATTTCCAGCACCTGATCCTGCCCGCCGTCACGCTGTCGGTCATTCCGATGGGCATCGTGACGCGCACCGTCCGCGGCATCGTGGCCGAGATCATGAACCAGGAATTCGTGGTCGCTCTGCGCGCTAAGGGCCTGACCGGCTGGGGCGTCTTTCAGCATGTGGTCAAGAACGCCGCGCCCAATGTGCTCGCGGTCATGGGGTTGCAGCTCGGCTATCTGATGGGCGGCTCGATCCTGGTGGAGACGGTCTTCTCCTGGCCGGGCACGGGCCTGTTGCTCAACAGCGCGATCTTCCAGCGCGACCTGCCGGTCCTTCAGGGCACGATCCTGGTGCTTGCCATGTTCTTCGTCGCCCTCAACCTGATCGTCGATCTGCTGCAAACGGCGCTCGACCCGCGCATCAAGCGCTTCTGACCATGGAGAGCAGCGCCGCTACCCCTTGCCGGAGCCATCCCAGATGAGCAGCAGCGCCGCAGCCGCGGAACTGGCCGTTCAGGCAAAACAGATCGCCCTGGCAGGCGATGGCTATTGGCGAGGCGTCTTCCGCCGTCTGCTGCGCGACAAGGTGACGATGTTCTGCGCCTTCGTGCTGCTGTGCATGCTGCTCGCCATCCTCTTCGCGCCGCTGCTTGCTCCCCATGACCCCTACCAGGGCAGCATGATCCGGCGGCTGCGGCCGATCGGGACTGAGAACTACCCCCTCGGGACCGATGAGCTCGGCCGCGATATCCTCACCCGCCTGCTCTACGGGGGGCGGCTGTCCTGGTTCATGGGCATCCTCCCCGTGGTCCTGGCCTTCGTGATCGGCACCACGCTGGGGGTGATCGCCGGCTTCGTCGGCGGGCGCGTGAACATGCTGATCATGCGCATGACCGACGTCTTCTACGCCTTCCCCTCGGTGCTGCTGGCGATCGCGATCTCGGGCGCGCTGGGGGCGGGGATCGCCAATGCCATCCTGTCGCTCACCATCGTCTTCATCCCGCCCATCATTCGCGTGGCCGAGAGCGTGACCACCGGCGTGCGCAATCTGGATTTCGTCGAGGCGGCGCGGGCCTCCGGCGCCTCGGCGCTGACCATCGTCCGGGTGCATGTGCTGGGCAATGTGCTGGGGCCCATCTTCATCTACGCGACGTCTTTGATCTCGGTCTGCATGATCCTGGCCTCGGGCCTGTCGTTCCTCGGCCTCGGCACTCGCCCGCCGGAACCGGAATGGGGCCTGATGCTCAACACGCTGCGGACCGCGATCTATGTGCAACCCTGGGTGGCGGTGCTCCCTGGGGCCTGCATCTTCGTCACGTCGATTTGCTTCAACCTGGTCAGCGACGGGCTGCGCCAAGCGATGGACGTCAAGGGCTGAGGCGGGCGCGGGGCTGCCCTGTCCAGCTGCTGCCCCGCCATTGCCGCAATCTGCTCTAGAATGAGGCGTGGAGGTCCGCCATGCGCCACCTGCCTCTCTCCGTCTGGCTTGCGACGCTGCTCACCCTTGCGGCCTGTGCGCCCGTCCCGCCTGCCGGGCCCAGCATCATCGCCCTGCCTGCCGCGGGGACCGACTTCGCCACCTTCCGCCAGCAAGACCAGAGCTGCCGCAACACTGCCTGGGCCAGCATCGGCTACGGCCAGCCGGCGGCGGCCGGGGAACAAGCGGGGGCAGCCACCGCTGCGCTCTCCGCTGCTGCTGGGGCTGGCATCGGTGCGCTGCTCGGCGCCGCCGCCGGGGATCCAGGCACCGGGGCTGCCATCGGGGCGGGGGTAGGCGCACTGGCCGGGGCCGGCGCGGCGCAGCGCCAAGCGGCCGCCACGACCTGGAGCCTGCAGCAGCAATACGACATCACCTATGCCCAGTGCATGGCCGCCGCAGGGCATCAGATCCAGTATCCGGTGCCCGTCGTCACCTCTGGCCCGCCGGTCTATGTTGCTCCGCCGGCCTATGTGGTGCCCCCGCCGGTGGTCTGGGGGCCCGCGGTCGGCTTCTACATCGGGCCCCGCTACCGCCCCTCCTATCGGCCTTACTACAGGCCCTATTACCGGCCCTATTACCGCCCCTACCGCCGCTGGTAGCCGGCTGCCCGCCGCATCGTGGCTGTGGCGAGCAACCGGCTGGAGGCCAGGTGGTCCGGGTCGCGATCGACCGGCCGCCGGGTCCGCCCATCCTCTGCCCAAGCCCGGCCAAGCGGCACCGCCGCCAGCGCATCTGCGGTGTCCCGGTCAGCGGACTGCCGAGCGCCAGCCGTCTGACCCGCCGTGTCCGAAGGACAACGCCCTGCTTCAGCGCCCCTCCCAGCGCGGCGGTCGGCGCGCCAGGAAACTCTGCACCCCCTCGGCGAAGTCGCGGCTGGTGAAGCACATCTCGACCAGATCATCGCCCGGGATGGCGCGCGCCGCCGCCGTCAGGCGCTTGAGCGCGATCTTGGTCGCGCGCAGGGTCAGCGGCGCGTGGCTGGCCACCGTCTGCGCGAGTTCGGCCGCGCGCGCCTGCAGGGTGGCGTAGTCGGGCAGCACCTCCGACAGCAGCCCGGCCGCGCGCATCTCCTCCGCCCCCATCAGCCGGGCGGTGAAGATCAGATCCGCCACCCGCGCGGGGCCGAGCAGTGCGACCAGCCGGGCATGGTTGGCCATGGAGAGTGTGTTGCCCAGCGTCTTCGCGATCGGGAAGCCGAAGCGGGCATTGGCCGCGCCGATCCGCAGGTCGCACGCGGCCGCAATCGCCGCGCCCCCGCCGGTGCAGGCGCCGGCGATCGCCGCGATGGTCGGCTTGGTGCAATCCTCGACGGCGGTCAGGATGCGGTCGATCTTGGCCTCATAGGCCAACGCATCCTCTGCGGTGCGGAAATGGACGAACTGGCCGATGTCGGTGCCGGCGGCGAAGGCCTGATCGCCCGCTCCGGTGATCACGACGGCGCGCACCCCGGGATCCTCGCTGGCGGCGCGGCAGATCTCGGCCAGCCCCTCGTACATCGCAAAGGTGAGGGCATTGCGCGCCTGCGGGCGGTTGAAGGTGACGAAGGCGATGCCGGCGCGCACTTCGTGCAGCAATTCAGGTTCCATGTCGGCAGTCTTGCCCGGCCGGCCCGCCGGTGGAAGATGCCCCGATGAAGGTCACCCGCATCCGCCAGGACGTGGCGCCGATCAGCGGCGCCATCGCCAACGCTTACATCGACTTCTCGCACATGACGGCGAGCATCGTCGCCGTGACGGTCGAGACCGGGGATGGCCGCCGCGCCGTCGGCTTCGGCTTCAACTCCAACGGCCGCTACGCCCAGCCGGGCCTGCTGGCGGAGCGTTTCATCCCTCGCCTGTTGGCGGCCGGAGAGCTGCCCGCCCACCCCGACGGCGGCTTCGACCCCGCCGCCGCATGGGCCGCCATGATGCGCAACGAAAAGCCGGGCGGCCATGGCGAGCGCAGCGTTGCGGTGGGCGTGCTCGACATGGCGCTGTGGGATGCGGCAGCCAAGCTGGCAGGCAAGCCGCTCTGGCGGCTGCTCGCTGACCGCTACCATGCCGGCGCGGCGGATGCGGCGGCCTGGGTCTACGCTGCAGGCGGCTATTATCAGCCGGGCAAGGGAACGGCGGGCTTGGTCGAGGAGATTCGCCGCTACCTTGATGCCGGCTACCGAGTGGTCAAGATCAAGATCGGCGGTGCCCCCGGCACACCGCTGGCTGAGGCGCTGCGAGAGGATCTGGCGCGGATCGAGGCGGTGCTGACAGTGCTGGGCGGCGACGGCTCGCGCCTCTGCGTCGATGCCAACGGCCGTTTCGACCTGCCAGGCGCGCTGACCTATGCCGCCCATCTTGCCCCCTATCGCCTGCGCTGGTTCGAGGAGCCGCTCGACCCGCTGGATTACGCGATGCACGCGGTGCTGGCCGAGCACTACGAGGCGCCGCTCGCCACCGGGGAGAACCTGTTCTCCCTGCCCGACGCGCGCAACCTGATCCGCCATGCCGGGCTGCGCCCTGATCGCGATGTGCTGCAGTTCGATCCAGCCCTCTGCTACGGGCTCGTCGAATATCTCCGCATCCTGGAGATGCTGCGCGCCCATGGTTGGAGCCCGCGCCGCTGCGTCCCGCATGGCGGGCATCAGTTCGCGCTGCACATCGCCGTGGGCCTCGGTCTCGGCGGCAATGAAAGCTATCCGGAAGTGTTTGCCCCCTTCGGCGGCTTCGCCGACGACACCCCGATCCGCGACGGGATGGTTCGGCTGACGGAGACCCCGGGCATCGGCTTCGAGGCGAAGGCCGACTTGTATGCGCTGCTGCGCCGCCTGTTGTAGCTTCCTGCCATGCGCCTGCTTGTCGTCGAGGACAGTCCCGATCTCTCCCGACAGCTCCGCACCGCTTTGACCGAGGCGGGCTTTGCCGTCGATCTCGCCCTGGATGGGGAGGAGGCGCTGCATCTCGGCCTGACCGAGCCCTATGACGCGGTGGTGCTCGACCTCGGCCTGCCGCGGCTCGATGGGCTGTCGGTGCTCCGCCGCTGGCGCGAGGCCAACCGCACCATGCCGGTCATTCTGCTGACGGCACGCGATTCCTGGCATGAGAAGGTGCAGGGCCTGAACGCCGGGGCCGATGATTACCTCGCCAAGCCCTTCGTCATGGCCGAGCTGATCGCGCGCCTCAATGCGCTGATCCGCCGCGCGAGCGGGGTGGCCAAGCCCGAGCTGGTTTTCGGGCCGGTGCGCATCGACACCGCCTCGCGCACCGTTACCCGCGATGGGGTGCCGGTGCGCCTGACCGCGATGGAATACGCGATGCTCGCCTATCTCGCGCTCAACGCAGGGCGGCCCGTGTCCAAGACCGAGCTCACCGAGCATCTCTACGCCCAGGATTTCGACCGCGACTCCAACACGCTCGAGGTCATCGCAGGGCGCATCCGCCGCAAGCTCGGCGAGGGGTTGATCGAGACCGTGCGCGGGCAGGGCTATCGCATGGTGCCCCCGGGATGAGCGCCAGCGCCGGCCGCATTGCGGTCAGCGGCAGCCTGACGCGCCGGCTGGCGCTGACCGTCGCCGCCTGGGTCGCGATCGGGCTCGGCATCACCGGCTGGTTCGTGCTGCGGCTGGCCGCCGAGCAGATCGAGGCGGCCGCCGACCAGCGCATGGTCTCTCTGCTCGATGCGGTGATCGCCGCGGCCGAACTCGATCCGGTCCGCGGCCCGATCCTGGCCCGCCCGGTCAGCGAGCCGGAGTTCGAACGCCCCCTCTCCGGCTATTACTGGCAGATGACCGGCCCGGATGGGACGGTCAACACCTCGCGCTCCTTGTGGGACCAGCGGCTACCGCCGGCCAGGCCAGACCGGCCGCCGCGCAACGAGGACATCATCGGCCCGCGCCAGGAGCCGCTGCGCCTGATCGAACGCCATGTTGAGCTCGAGAGCCGCACCGGCCGCCCGCCGCGCTTTCAGACCGTCACCGTGCAGGTGGCGGTCACCCGGGTGCCGACCGATGAGGAGATCGAGCGCCTGACGCGGGGGCTGGTGCTCGCCTTCCTGGGCCTCGGCGCTGCGCTGGTGGCGGCGGTCGCTCTGCTCGTGGTCTGGGCGCTGAGCCCGCTCAAGCGGACCCAGGAGGAGATCGCAGAGGTGCGCGCTGGCCTGCGCGAGCATGTCGACGTCACCGCGCCGGCCGAGCTCGCCCCTCTCGTGCAGGAGATCGAGGCGTTGATCGAGCAGAATCGCGCCACGCTGGAGCGTGCCCGCACCCATGTCGGCAATCTCGCCCATGCGCTGAAGACGCCGGTTGCGGTGCTGCGCAACGCGCTCGAGCGGGAGGATCTGGCCGGGGCGCGCGCGCAGGCGGCAACACTCGAACGTCTGATCCAGCACCATCTGCGCCGCGCCCGTGCCGGCGCCTTGGCCGGGGCTGCGGGATCCGAAGCCTCGCCAATGGCCGCGGCCAGCACGCTCGCCCAGGCGCTCAAGCGCCTCTTCGCCAGCCGTGGCCTTGATGTCACCGCGCGCGGGCCGGAGGGAGCGCGCATCCGCGCCGACCCCCAGGATCTGACCGAGATGCTCGGCAACCTGATGGAGAACGCCTGCAAATGGGCCAAGAGCCGGGTCGAGGTCCGGGTGCGGCCAAGCCGCCCGGGCATGATCGCGATCGAGGTGGAGGATGACGGGCCGGGTCTCGCCGAAGGGCAGGATGCGGCCGCCCTGGCGCGCGGCGTGCGCCTTGATGAGGCAGCGCCGGGCAGCGGCCTGGGGCTTGCCATCGTGGTCGACCTCGCCGCGCTCTATGGCGGGACGCTGCAGCTCGAACGCGGCCAGCGGCTCAAGGGCCTGCTGGCGCGGCTCGAACTGCCGGGCCGGATCCTGCCAGGGGGCTAGGGAGGCTCTCGGCCGCCTAGGCTCGCTGCACCGTCTCGGCTCTGTCGTTGGCGAAGCAGATCGAGGCTCGAGGCCGACTCCAGCCTCTCTGCGATCAGCTCTGGCGGCCTGATGCTATTCGGCTGCCTGCGCCGCCTGGCCCTCCGCCGCCTGCGCTGCCTTCTCCGCGCGCAGCTTCTCTGCCCGCGCCTCGACCAGGGCGACGAGGTGGTCGATCATCTCCTCGGTCGAGATGGTGTGATCCTGCCGACCGGCGGCATAGACCATGTGCCGCCCCGCCCCGCCCCCGGTGAGGCCGATATCGGTCATCAGCGCCTCGCCGGGGCCATTGACCACGCAGCCGATGATCGAGAGCGTGATCGGCTCCTCGATGTGGGCGAGCCGCTCCTCCAGGATGGCCACTGTCTTGACCACGTCGAAGCCCTGCCGGGCGCAAGAGGGGCAGGAGATCACCTTCACCCCGCGGTTGCGCAGATGCAGCGCCTTGAGGATCTCCCAGCCCACACGCACCTCCTCCTCCGGGTCGGCGGAGAGGGAGACGCGCATGGTATCCCCGATCCCGGCCCAGAGCAGGCTGCCGAGCCCGATCGCCGACTTCACCGTGCCGGTGCGCAGCCCCCCCGCCTCGGTAATGCCGATGTGCAGCGGATGGTCGCAGACCTCGGCCAGCTGCTGATAGGCCGCAACCGCCAGGAAGACGTCGGAGGCTTTGACGCTGATCTTGAACTCGTGGAAATCGTTCTGGAGCAGATGGTCGGCGTGCCAGAGCGCGCTCTCGACCAGGGCGTCGGGGTTGGGCTCCCCGTATTTCTCGAGCAGGTGCTGCTCCAGGCTGCCGGCATTGACGCCGATGCGGATGGCGCAGCCGTAGTCCTTGGCGGCCTTGATCACCTCCTTCACCCGTTCGGCACTGCCGATATTGCCAGGGTTGATGCGCAGGCAGGCTGCGCCGGCCTTCGCCGCTTCGATCGCGCGCTGGTAGTGGAAATGGATGTCGGCCACCACCGGCACATTGACTTCGCGCACGATCTTGGCGAGCGCGGCCGTGCTCTCCCGGTCGGGGCAGGAGACGCGGACGATGTCCGCCCCCGCCATCTCGCAGCGGCGGATCTGGGCGATGGTCCCGGCCACGTCGGTGGTCAGCGTGTTGGTCATGGTCTGGACCGAGATCGGCGCATCGCCACCCACCGGCACCTTGCCCACCATGATGCGGCGGGATTTGCGGCGGTCGATGCGCTGATAGGGGCGATAGCCGGCCATGGGTCCATCCTCCGGTCGGGTCGAGGCGTATATGGCAGCGGAGGGCGCCGATCCCAAGAACCGCCCCGGGCCGGCCTCAGGGCCGAGGGGCGGGCGGCTGCTGGGGCGGCGCCGGGGTGGCCTGTCCGGTCGGAGTCTCGCGCGGGGTGAAGCGTGCCCCCGGCGGCACCGGCCCGGCGCGGAAGAGTTCGGGATCGAGCGGGATGTTGCGCCGCACTCCCGGCCCGCCCGGGGCCAACCCGGGCACGGGCTGGCCGTCCACCGTCACCTCTATGCCCTGGGTCTGGCCGAAGGTGATCAGCAGATTCGGCTGGTTGGGGGGCGTATAGCTCTCCCCCGCCCGCAAGGTGCGGTCGAAGATCGGCTGCGGCTGGTTGGCCGGCCTCACCTGCACCCAGGTATCGCGCGAGAAGCGGAAGGTGATGCGGCTGGCATCGGTCGGCGAGGGGGGAGGTGCTGCCGGCGGCGGCGGGGGCGGCACCACCACCGGCACCGGCACGGGTTCGGGTAGCGGCACGGCGGTCGGCGGCGCGCCGGCCGACAGGCCCGGCACCGGCAGCGGCGGCGGTTCGGGCCGATGCGGGGGGGTGCCGTCGCGCGCCGCCTGCTCCAGGCGGGCGGGGACCGGCGGCACCGCATCGACCAGCCGCTCCCCGCTGCCGCTCCAGCTGTACCAGGCGGCATAGGCGCCGATCACCAGGACCGCCCCTGCCAATACCAGCACCCCTGTGGGCACCCCGCGCTCGGGCACCGGTTCGGGGAAGACGAGATCGCTGCGGCGGGTGTGGCTTGGCCCCATCGCCTCGCGAAAGCGGCGGGCCACATCGGCGGCATCGAGGCCGAGTGCCGCGGCATAGTTCCGGACGAAGCCCAGCGCGTAGGTCGGGCTCGGCAGGTCACGGAGGCGGCCTTCCTCGATGGCAAGCAGATAGACGCGGCGGATGCGCAGCCGCTCGCTGACATCCTCGATGGTAAGACCGGCGGCGATGCGGGCATCCCGCAGTTCCTCCCCGATCCGGGCGGCATCGGGGCTGGGGCCGGCATCGCTGCGGCTGTGGCGTTTGATGGAGAAAGACACGGCCGCTTCTACCCCGTGCCGCCCGCGCGATCAAACGGCCTGGTAGCGCGCGGCCAGCGCTGCCTCGGCCTGGGCGATCAGCTCGGCGATGATCTCGGCCGCCGGCTGTTCGCGCGTGACCATACCGACCGACTGCCCGGCCATCAGGCTGCCATACTCGACATCGCCCTCCAGGACGGCGCGACGCAACGCCCCGGCCCAGAAATGCTCAATCGCTAGCTGGGCCTCCTCGCGCGTGATCTCCCCGGCCTGGAAGCGGCGGATCACCTCGGCCTGATGGGCCAGGAAGCGGCGCGAACCCTCATTGACAATGGCCCGCACCGGAATCACCGGGAAGCGCTCGTCAAGCTGGACCGAGGGCAGGGCATCGCGCGCCGAGGCACGGATGAAGGCCTGCTTGAAGCGTGGATGAGCGATCGATTCGGTGGCGCAGACGAAGCGGGTGCCGAGCTGCACCCCCGCCGCCCCCATCTCGAGGTAGCAGAGCATCGCCTCGCCCCGGCCGATCCCGCCGGCCACGAAGACCGGCACCTCGGTCATATGCGGCAGGATCTCCTGCGCCAGGACATTCAGGCTGACCGGCCCGATATGCCCGCCTGCCTCGCTGCCTTCGATGATCAGCGCATCGGCGCCCAGCCGGACCAGCCGCCGTGCCAGGGCGAGGGAGGGCGCAAAGCAGACCACCCGCGCCCCTCCCTCCTTGGCGCGTTTGATCGCAGGGGCGGGGGGCACGCCGCCGGCGAAGACGATGATCGGCACCTCCCCGGCGAGGCAGACATCGACCAGCGCCTCGAGCTTCGGGTGCAGGGTGATCAGATTGACGCCGAAGGGCCGCGCCGTCAGGGCGCGGGTGGCGGCGATTTCCTCGGCCAGCCGATCGGGCTCCATGGCGCCGCAGGCGAGAACGCCGAAGGCCCCGGCATTGGAGAGGGCCGAGACCAGATTGCGCTCGCTGACCCAGGTCATGGCCCCGCCCATGATCGCGTATTCGGCGCCGAGGAAGCGGGCGCCGCGGGCCATCAGGCCGGCCAGGCGCGGGCTTAGGCTCACTCCTCTTCTTCCTTGGCTGGCGGTTCCGGGCCGTCGAGGCCGAAGGCGGTATGCAGCGCGCGCACCGCAAGCTCCCGGTATTCGGCGGCGACCAGCACGCTCACCTTGATCTCGCTGGTCGAGATGACCTGGATGTTGATCCCCTTCTCGGCCAGGGCGCGGAACATGGTCGCGGCCACCCCGGCATGGCTGCGCATGCCCACACCGACCGCCGAGATCTTGACCACATGCGGATCGGCGAGCACCGATTGGTAGCCCAGGCTGTCCTTGAGGGTGGCGAGCACCTCCTGCGTGCGAGCCAGGTCGGCGCGGCCCACGGTGAAGGTCATGTCGGTGGTGCCATCGGCGCCGACATTCTGCACGATCATGTCGACGTTGATGTTGGCCGCGGCCAGCGGGCCGAACAGCGCCGCCGCCACCCCCGGCCGGTCGGGCACCCGGCGCACGGTGATCTTCGCCTCCTCGGCGGAATAGGCAATGCCCGCGACGGTCAGCTTTTCCACGATCTCGTCCTCATCCACGACCAGGGTGCCCGGCCGGTCCTCGAAGCTGCTCAGCACCTGCACGCGCACGCGGTACTTCATCGCCAGCTCGACGCTGCGGGTCTGCAGCACTTTGGCACCGACGCTCGCCAACTCCAGCATCTCCTCGTAGGAGATGCGCTCCAGCTTGCGTGCGCGCGGCACGATGCGCGGATCGGTGGTGTAGACGCCGTCGACATCGGTGTAGATGTCGCAGCGATCGGCCTTGAGTGCCGCGGCCAGCGCCACCGCCGAGAGGTCGGACCCGCCGCGGCCGAGGGTGGAGATCCGCCCATCCGGCGCCACTCCCTGAAAGCCAGCGACGACCGGCACCACCCCGGCCGCCATGTCGGCCAGCAGGGCCGCACCCTCGATGCTCTCGACCCGCGCCTTGCCATGGGCGGCATCGGTGCGAACCGGCACCTGCCAGCCCTGCCAGGAGCGGGCCTTGACCCCGATCTTGCCGAGGGCGATCGCGAGCAGGCCCGTCGTGACCTGCTCCCCGCTGGCCACCACCACGTCGTATTCGCGCGGATCGTGCAGGGGGTCGAGGTCATTGCACCATTTGACGAGCTGGTTGGTGGCCCCGGCCATGGCCGAGACGACCACCGCCACCTGGTGGCCCGCATCGCATTCCCGCTTCACCCGCGCCGCCACATGGCGGATACGGTCAAGGTCGGCCACCGAGGTGCCGCCGAATTTCATCACGATCCTGGGCATGGTCCGGCGCGGGCTGTATTCAGGGCGGGCACGAATAGTCGCGAGGGAGAGCCGATGCAAGGCACCGCCGACGCTGCCGAGGTGGCGAAATTCGACGCGCTGGCGGCGCGCTGGTGGGACCCCCGCGGCCCGATGGCGCCGCTGCATGCGATGAATCCCCTGCGCACCGGCTGGATCCTGGGGCGCCTGCCCGATCCACACCGCTGCCCGACGCCGCCGCGCCTGCTTGATGTCGGCTGCGGCGCGGGGCTCGCGGCTGAGGTCTTCGCCCGGGCCGGATATGCGGTCGTGGGGCTCGATGCCGCGCCCGAGGCGCTGGCCGCAGCGCGCGCCCATGCCGCGGCCGCCGGCCTTGCCATCGACTATCGCGCGGGCGGGCCCGAGGCGCTGGCGGCGGAGGAGGCCCAGAGCTTCGATGCCGTGGTGGCGCTCGAGGTGGTCGAGCATGTGCCGGATATCCGGGCTTTCCTGGCCGCGCTAGCGCGGCTGCTCAAACCGGGCGGGCGGATCTTCCTCTCCACCATCAACCGCACGGCGCGCTCTTTCCTGATGGCGAAGCTCGGCGCCGAATATCTGCTGCGGCTTTTGCCCATCGGCACGCATGATTGGAGGCGCTTCGTCACGCCGGCGGAACTGGCTGCCGCTCTGCGCGCCGTCGGCATCCGCCCCGCCGAGAGTGCGGGCATGAGCTTCGATCCGCTGCGGCGGAGCTGGCGGGAAAGTCGGGATGTGTCCGTGAACTACCTGATGATGGGGCAGAAGCCCGCGGCCGGGGGCTGAGGGGGCAGCTCGTTTATACGAGCAGGGCAGCGGCCTCGGCCATGGCGGCGCCGATCGAGAGAGCGAAGACCTCCCGCCGCGCACCGGCGGCAAGCCCCGCCACGTCGACGCCGGTGAGCAGCGCGAGCAGCGGGGCAGCCCCCGCCTCGGGCAGGGCTGTGGTCAGGCCGCGCACCCGACCCGCTGCATCCAGGACCGGCCCGCCGGAAAAGCCCATCAGCACCGGCAGCCGTGCGGTGAAGCCGGGGCCGAAGCCCGGCATGAGCACCGCGGGGCGGGTCACCTCACCGCGAGCGATGGATCGGCCGAGCCCCTCCGGCCCCACGGCCCAGACCGGAGCACCGGTTGGCAGGGCGGCAGCGTCCCAGGCGGCGGGGTGGAAGAGGCCGGGTGGCGCCTCGAGCAGCGCGAGATCGAGCTGGCCGGAGAGGGCGAGCGGGCGGACGGGTGCCTCCGCTCCGCCATCGGCGCGGCGAGCGAGCAATGGGCTGCCGGCTCGGCGCAGCACATGGGCGTTGGTGAAGAGCAGCGTGCCGCCCGGGGTGGGCAGAGCGATGGCGGCACCCACCGTGGCGCCATGGGCAAGCAGGGTGGCGGTGCTGTGGCGGGCCGCCGCCGCCGCAGGTGTACCCGCGGCCTGTTCGGCCGGCAGGGGCGCGCAGCCAAGCAGCGGGGCAGCCAGCACTGCCCAGGCCCGGCGGCGCTCGAGGCGGAGATGTCCCGACATGCCTTTCCCCGGCGTTCCTCGCGCGGGCGGTTCCTGGGCACGGGGTGGCCCGGTCCGCCATCCGGTCCCCGGCGGCTTCTTTCCCGGCATGTTCCGAAACACGCCCGATCCCATCTTGCGACCGATTCTGCCGCGACCGGCATGAACAATCCGTTGGCCATGGCGGAGGTGCAGTGATGGGTGATGGCGGGCGGTGCTTGACGTGAGGGGGGGGCAAGAACATAACCAGAACACAGGAGGCGCCCGATGGCCGATCCCGCCCCCCCTTCAGCTGATCGTGCCGCCCTGCTGGCCCGGTTGCGCGCCGTGTTGGCCCGCACTACCTTGCCGCGGCCAGACGGGGGGGGGCGGCGTATCCCGCTCGATCCCGCGATCGATGCCGCACTGGCCGGCGGCGGTCTGGCCGCTGCCGCCCTGCATGAGATCGAGGCCGCCGAACCCGGTGCCGCCACCGCCTTCGCCGCTCTGCTGATGGGCCGCGCCCATGCTGCGCTGGGTGGGGGCGCCCTGTTCTGGATCGGGGCCGAGGCCGATGCCTGTCCGCAAGGCCTTGCCCGACTTGGCCTGCCGGTCGAGGCGCTGGTGATGGTGCAGGCTTGGCGGCGAGTGGATGCGCTGTGGGCGGCCGAGGAATGCAGCCGCTGCGCCGCCACCGCGGCGACACTGCTCTGCACCACCGATCCGGGCTGGCGACCGGACTTGACCGCCAGCCGGCGGCTGCAACTGGCGGCGGAGACCGGCGGTGGCCTGCTGCTGTTGCTGTATCCGACCGGCAGCGCGCTGGCCCCCAGCGCGGCGCGCAGCCGCTGGCGGGTGGATGCCGCTCCCTATGAGAACGCCGCCGCTTGGCGGGTGGAACTCCTCCATCAGCGAGGCGGCCCGCCCGCTGCCTGGGCCTGCACCTGGCAGCCGGGCAGCGGCCGCTTCAGCGCCGCCCCGGCCGCCCCTGGGGCGGCGGAGCTGCCGGCGCGCCGCCCCTCACCCCGCCGGCTTGCCAGCAGCGGATAGCGCAGGAGCAGGCAGGATCACTCCTCCTCCTCCTCTTCCTCCTCGGCGGCTGGCGGCGGGACTTCGGCGCGGGCCGCCTTCTCCCCGCCCTTCTCCGCCCCGCGCATATGCGCCATCAGCCGTTCGATCGCGGTCGGCTTGTCGATCTTCTCGATCGCCGCGTATTCGGAGGCCAGCCGGTCCAGCGCCTGTTCGTAGATCTGCCGCTCGCTGAAGGACTGGTCAGGCTGGCCGGCGTTGCGGAACAGGTCGCGCACCACCTCCGCGATGGCGATCAGATCGCCCGAGTTGATCTTGGCCTCATATTCCTGCGCCCGGCGCGACCACATGGTCCGCTTGATGCGTGCCCGGCCCTTCAGCGTCTCCAGCATCTGCTTGACCACCGCGGGGCCGGCCAGCTTGCGCAGCCCCGCGCTGGATGCCTTGGCCACCGGCACCCGCAGGGTCATGCGGTTCTCCTCGAAGGTGACGGTGATCACCTCGAGGTTCATGCCCGCCACCTCCATGCGGTCGATGCCTTGCACCGTGCCCACGCCATGGGTGGGGTAGACCACCATATCCCCCGGCTTGAATTCCACTTTCACCGGCTGTTCCTTCGCCCGGGCGGTTGGCGACCGGGCCTGTGCCTCCGCCATACCACCCACGCCCGGCGGCGTGAGCGGGGGACGGCCCCCCGGGCTCAAGACGTTGCGCATGCCTGGCATGCCGGGACGGGGCATGGTCGGGCGCGGCGGCTGGGCGGTGGTCGGCGCGGAGGGCGCCGGGGCTTGCGCCGGGGCGGTGGCGGCAGCCGGGGCCGCCGGAGCGGCCTCGGCCGGAGGGGGCGGTGCGACCGGCGGCGTGGGGGCCACCACGGCTGTTGTCTCGGCTGCGGCGGGCGGGCTGCCCGCGCTTGCGGCGGGCGCGGCGGCGGCCGGTTGGTCGGCCGCCTTTGCCTCCGCCTTGCCGGGCGCAGAGGCAGGGGCCGCGGCAGGGGACAGTTCGGCTTCGCCGGGTGGCTTCGCCGTCGTGGTCGAGGACCTGCCCTGCCCGCTGCTCCGCTTGGCCGCAGCGCTGGTTGCGGCGCTGGGGGCCGGCGCCTTGGCGTCGGATGTCTTGCTGACCTTGCTGCTGCCGGCCTTCGCCGCCTTGGCGGCAGAAGCAGACTTGACGGCGGTGGCCGCGGTTCGAGCCTTGGCTGCCGCCGGCGCGGATGCCTTGCCCGCAGCGGGCTTGGCTGCCGCCGCCTTGCCGGTCGCCTTGGTGGGCGCGGTCTTCTCAGCCGGGGCCTTGCTGGCGGCGCTCTTGGCCGGCGTGCTCTTGCCCTTGGCCGGCTTGGTCGTGGCGGCCTTGGCTGTCTCTGGCTTGGTGGTGGTTTTTGCCGCCTTCGCCTTGGTCGCGGCGGCCTTCGCCGGGGCGGTCTTGGCCGCCGGCTTCGCAGTTTGTGTCGAACGGGTAGCAGCGCGCATCGACGCACCTTTGTTAAAGGCGGCGCCGCAGCCGCGGGCCACCGGATCCATCCGCGGCGGGGATGCCGCCCGTCGTCAAGCTCCCTTCGGCCTGGAGACCCTCCCCGCCAGGGGAGGAGCGCCGGCCCGGCCGAAGCGCAGGCCGTCACCCGCCCTCGCCTGCCCGAGGGATCCCCCCCGGTTGCAACGGCGCCCTGCGCATGGCCTGCGGCATGGCGCGGCGGACAACGGCTGCTGACGTATATCCTCAAAAATATTACCACAGGCCTTGCGGAAGGTCACGCATCCTCCGGCGCTTGCCCTCGCCGCTGCTGGCGCTGGCCCTGCCGTGCCTAGGCGGGGGATCGACCGGCCCTCCTGGCGAAGTTCTCGGGGCCGGTGGGGCGGGGGCGGTCCGCCCGTGACTGCGTCGCCACCGGCCGGGGTGATAGCCCGGCTGCCATGCCGCCATCCCCCGCTGGCCGGTGCAGTGGTGCCCAGCGCCTGGCCGACGCGGCCTGGCCTTGCTGATGCCGCCGGCCAGAACCGCCCCCGTGCGGCGCGGCCGCGGGCCTGCTAGGCGAAGCTATGCCCCTCTGGCGCGACCGCCGCTTTCTGATCCTGCTGATGCTCGGCTTCTCGGCCGGGGTGCCGCTGCCGCTCACCGGCTTCGTGCTGAGGCAGTGGTTCGCCGAAAGCGGGCTGTCGCTCGCCGCCATCGGCTTCACGGCCTGGATCGGACTTGCCTATTCCTTCAAGTTCGTCTGGGCCCCGCTGCTCGATCAGCTCCGCCCCGGCCCGCTCGCCCGCTTCGGTCAACGCCGCGGGTGGCTGCTGCTGATCCAGCCCGCCCTGATGCTGGCCATACTCGCCATGGGCCAGACCGATCCGGTGCGTGCCGCCACCCTGACGGTGGCCATCGCGGTTGCGATCGCGTTCCTCTCCGCGAGCCAGGATATCGTGATCGACGCTTGGCGCATCGAGATGCTGGCCGAGCGCGAGCAGGGCTATGGCCTTGCCATGTATGTCTGGGGCTATCGCGGCGCCCTGTTGATGAGCAATGCGGTCGGCCTCTCCCTGGTCGGGGTGCTCGGTTGGGGCGGCATGTTCGCCTATGCGGCCGGGCTCGTGCTGGTCGGTCTGCTGGGCGTGGCGCTGGGGCGCGAGGCAGCGCGAGAGCCGCCCGCCGCCCTCG
The DNA here is from genome assembly GCA_025057055.1 of Rhodovarius sp. Taxonomy (GTDB): domain Bacteria; phylum Pseudomonadota; class Alphaproteobacteria; order Acetobacterales; family Acetobacteraceae; genus Rhodovarius. Next base: position 20,591 of record JANWYF010000076.1, read on the forward strand.
GCTGGCTCGCGCGCATCAATGCGGGCGTGGTGCAGCCTTTCGCCGATTTCCTGCGCCGTCGCCACTGGGCGGCGATCCTGGCCTTTGTCTGCCTCTTCAAGCTGGGAGAGGCGCTGGCCGGGATCATGACCGCCCCCTTCTATCGCGAGATCGGCTTCACCCGGGGCGAGGTCGCGGCCGTATCGGGCGGTTTCGGCCTGTTCGCCACGCTGGCGGGCGCGCTCGCTGGCGGCTGGTTCGTCGCCCGGGCAGGCACCGGGCGGGCACTCATCGTCACCGGGCTGTTCCAGATGCTCTCCAATCTCATGTATGTGTGGCTGTGGCATGTGGGGCATTCGCTGCCGGCGCTGACCACCCAGGTCTTCGTCGAGAACTTCACCGATGGCCTCGCCGATGCGGCCTTCCTGACTTATCTCTCTGCCCTGACCTCCCGCGCCTTCACCGCCACGCAATATGCGCTGCTCTCCTCCCTCGCCTCGGTGCCGCTGCGCCTGCTGGGCGGGGTCGGCGGCGGGCTCGCGGCCGCGCTCGGCTGGGCGTGGTTTTTCGTGGCCACCACATTCGCCGCCCTGCCTGCGCTGCTGATCATGCTCTGGCTGTTGCGCCGCCTGCCACCCGCCGACACCGCCCCGGCGGCATTGACGCCCGATCCGGCGGGGCCAAGCTGACCGCCATGGAGCTGCCCTTTCGCAACCTCTACCGCCATGGCTTTCTGCGCGCGGCCCTGTGCTCGCCCATCGTCGCGCTTGCCGACCCGGCGGAGAATGCGCGGCGCAGCCTCGCCATGGCGCAGCAGGCGGCACGGGCCGGGGCGGCGGTCGCCCTGTTTCCGGAACTCGGGCTCACCGGCTACTCGATCGAGGATCTGTTGCTGCAGGCCGCCATCCTCGATGCGGCGGAGGAGGCGATCCGCCATGTCGCGGAGCACAGCGCCGGCCTCGATTGCCTGATCATCCTGGGCGCGCCGCTGCGCCAGGGCGGCGGGGTGTTCAACTGCGCCGTCCTGCTGCAGCGCGGCCGCATCCTCGGCGTCGTGCCGAAGAGCATCCTGCCCAACTATCGCGAGTTCTACGAGAAGCGGCAGATCGCCCCGGCTGCCGCGGCCACCGCCGATCGCATCGAGGTGGCGGGGCAGATCGCTCCCTTCGGCACGGACCTGCTGTTCGTGGCCGAGGATCTGCGCGATGCCATCCTGCATGTCGAGATCTGCGAGGATCTCTGGACGCCGTGCCCCCCTTCCTCGCGCGCGGCGGTGGCGGGAGCGACGGTGCTGTGCAACCTCTCGGGCAGCCCGATCACCGTCGGCAAGGCCGAGGAGCGTCAGGTGCTCTGCGATGCCCAGTCACGCCGCTGCATCGCGGCCTATCTCTACACCGCCGCGGGGCTGGGCGAGAGCACGACCGACCTCGCCTGGGACGGACAGCTCTCGGCCTTCGAATACGGGGAGAAGCTCGGCGCCTCGGAACGCTTCGCCGATGCGCCGCAGATGCTGCTCGTGGACATCGATGTGGAGCGACTGGCGCAGGAGCGCCGGCGCGTCGGCAGCTTCCGTGATGCGCTGGCCCCTGGCAGTTTCCGGCGGATCGGTTTTCGCGTCCATCCCCCGGCGCGGGAGCTGCCGCTCTTGCGCATCATCCCGCGCTTTCCCTTCGTACCCGACCGGCCGGAGCGGCTCGATCAGGACTGCTACGAGACCTGGAACATCCAGGTCGCGGGCCTGATGACCCGGCTGTCCGCCACTGGGCTTCAGCGGCTGGTGATCGGCGTCTCCGGCGGGCTGGATTCCACGCAGGCGCTGATCGTGGCAGCGCGCACCATGGATCGGCTCGGCCTGCCGCGCTCCAACATCCTCGCCGTGACCATGCCTGGCTTTGCGACCGGGGAGGCGACGCGCGCCAACGCCTGGGCGCTGATGCGCGGCCTGGGCGTCGATGCGCGGGAGGTCGACATCCGCCCCCTGGCCGAGCGGATGCTGCGGGATCTGGGCCACCCCGGCCCGCCGCACTACGACGTGACCTTCGAGAATGTGCAGGCCGGGCTGCGCACCGATTACCTCTTCCGCCTGGCCAATCACTGCGGCGGGCTGGTGGTTGGCACCGGTGACCTGTCCGAACTCGCCCTGGGCTGGTGCACCTATGGCGTGGGCGACCAGATGTCGCACTACAACGTCAACGCTGGCCTGCCGAAGACGCTGATCCAGCACATCATCCGCTGGGTGATCGCCCAGGGGATCTATGATGCCACGGTGGCTGAGGTGCTGAGGCGGATCCTCGCCACCGAGATCAGCCCGGAACTGGTCCCCCCCGATGCGACCGGTGCGATCCAGTCGACCCAGGCGGTGATCGGCCCCTATGAGCTGCAGGATTTCCACCTCCATCATGTGCTGCGCTGGGGGTTCGGGCCGGGCAAGATCGCCTTCCTGGCCGAGGCCGCCTGGGCCGATCCGGCGCGCGGCAGCTGGCCGCCCGGCATCCCGGAAAGCGAACGGCGCGCCTACGACCTGCCCGCCATCAAGCATTGGCTGCGCGTCTTCCTGCGGCGCTTCTTCGGGCAGAGCCAGTTCAAGCGCAGCGCCATGCCCAACGGGCCGAAGATCAGCGCGGCGGGTGCCCTCTCTCCGCGCGGGGATTGGCGCGCGCCGTCCGATGCCGGGGCCGAGGCCTGGCTGGCCGCGCTGGAGCGCGAAGTGCCCTGACCGCCGCCGGCTGCGGAGCATGCCGTGAACTATCGCCACGCTTTCCACGCCGGCAACTTCGCCGACTGCATGAAGCACGCGCTGCTGTGTGCGATCGTCGAGGCGCTCAAGCGCAAGCCGACGCCGATCCGCGTGCTCGATACCCATGCCGGGCGGGGCCTCTACGACCTCTCGGCGCCGGAGGCGCTGCGATCCGGCGAGTGGCACGAGGGCGTGGCGCGGCTGATCACGCTGGCAGACGGCCCGCTGGCACCCTTCGTGACGCTGGTCGCATCGCACGGGGCGCCGCGGCGCTATCCCGGCAGCCCGATGTTGCTCGAAGCCCTCCTGCGCCCGCAGGATGCGCTGGTGCTCAACGAGCTCCAGCCCGAGGAGGCAGCGCAACTCAAGCGTCATCTGCCGCATCGGCCGGTGCACCGGCGCGATGCCTATGAGTGCGCGCGCGCCCTGACGCCGTTTCCGGAACGGCGCGGGCTCGTCTTCTATGATCCGCCCTACGAACGGACCGACGAGTTCGAACGGCTGTCGGCCGCCATCGCCCAGGTCTGGCGGCGCGCGCGCGGGCATATCCAGGCGGCGTGGTATCCGATCAAGCATCTCGCCCCCATTCATGCTTTCCACCACGCCCTGCGCGAGGCGGGGCTGCGCGATGTCGTGGCCGCCGAACTCTGGCTGCGCGAGCCGCTGAATGCCGCGCGCCTCAACGGCTGCGGCCTGGTCGTGGTCAATCCGCCCTACGGTTTCGAGTCGGAGGGGATGGCGCTGCTGCAGGCGCTGCTCGATCGGCTCTCGGACGGGGAGGAGGGGGCGGGGGTGCGCATCGCCCGCATCGCCGATGAGTAGTGTCGCGATCATCGGCGCCGGCGCCTGGGGTCTGGCGCTGGCGGTCCAGGCGGCGAAGGCCGGGGCGACGGTTCGGCTGTGGGCGCGCAGCGGCGCCGGGCTGCTGGCCGCCACCCGCCAGAGCCCGCGCCTGCCCGGCCTCGTCTTGCCCGAAGGGCTTGAGGTGCACGCGGATCCGGCCGAAGCCATGGCGGGAGCCGATCTTGCAATCCTGGCGGTGCCGGTGCAGCACCTGCGCGCGGTCTGCGCGGCGCTGCC
>JANWYF010000229.1 GCA_025057055.1 Rhodovarius sp.
CGCGCAGATGGGCCGGCAGGCAGGCGGAGGATCCGGAGCCGCGGATGGGCGGGCGGCTGATCGCCGATGCGCTGGTGGCCCAGGGGACGACCCATGTCTTCGCGGTGCCGGGCGAATCCTACCTCGATGTGCTCGACGGCCTCTATGCCAACCGCGATCGGGTGCAGCTCATCACCTGTCGCTTCGAGGCCGGTGCGGTCAACATGGCCGAGGCCCACGCCAAGCTGACCGGCCGGGTGGGGGTGGCGATCGTCACCCGCGGGCCGGGGGCCTGCCACGGCAGCATCGGCGTGCATATCGCCCAGCAGGACTCCACGCCGCTCCTCCTGCTGGTCGGGCAGATCCCGCATGAGGAGACCGATCGCGAAAGCTTCCAGGAGGTCGACTACCGCCGGATGTTCGCCCCGCTCGCCAAATGGGTGACGCAGATCGACGACGAGCGGCGTATTCCCGAACTCATCGCCCATGCCTTCGACGTTGCGCGCAGCGGCCGGCCCGGGCCGGTGGTGGTGGCGATCAGCGAGGAGATGCAGAAGCGCTTCGCCGCCGTGCCCGACCTGCCGCCGGTGCGCATCGCACCTGCCCATCCCGACCCCGAGGCGGTCGAGGAGATGATGGAGCTGCTGCGCCGGGCCGAACGGCCGCTCGCCATCCTGGGCGGCGGGGCCGCCTGGAGCCCGGCCGGGCGCAAGGCGATCCGCCGCTTCCTCGAGGCCAATCGCCTGCCGGTGGCGGTGGCCTTCCGCCGCCAGGGGCTGTTTCCGGGCGAACATGAGCTCTACGCCGGCGATCTGGGCGTGGGGGCGGATCCCGGCCTCGTCGCCCATGCGAAGGAGGCGGATCTGATCCTGGCGATCGGCACCCGCCTCGGCGAGCCGGTGACGCAGGGCTACACGCTCTTCGACATGGCCGGGGCGACCCCGCTGATCCATGTCTATCCCGACCAGGCGGAGATCGGCCGCGTCTTCCGCCCGGTGCTCGGCATCACCTCCGACCTCAACGCCTTTGCGGCGGCGGTCAAGGGCCAGAAGGTCAAGAAGCCGGCGTGGGAGGGATGGGCAAGGCGGCTGCGCGCGACCCGCCTCGCGCAGCGGGAGGCGCCGGACTATCCCGGCCCGCTCAATATCGCCCGCGCGCTCCAGGCGCTGGAGGCGGTGCTGCCCGAGGATGCGATCCTGACCACCGATGCCGGCAATTTCGCGACCTGGCCCACCCGCTTCATGCATCTGCGCGCAGGGCAAGAGTTCTTGGGCCCGACCTGCGGGGCGATGGGCTATGGCGTGCCGGCCGCGATCGGCGCCGCGATCACCGCGCCCGACCGCTGCGTCGTCTGCTTCGTGGGTGATGGCGGGGCGCTGATGACGGGGCAGGAGATCGCCACCGCCTTCCACCACGGCGTGGCGCCGATCATCATCGTCTTCAACAACGGCATGTACGGCACCATCCGGATGTATCAGGAGCGGACCTATCCCGGCCGGGTGTCGGGCACGCTGCTGACCAACCCCGACTTCGCCGCCTTCATCCGCAGCTTCGGCGGCCATGGCGAGGTGGTGGAGCGGACCGAGGATATGGTGCCCGCCTTCGAACGCGCGCGCGCTTCGGGCAAGCCTGCGATCATCGAACTGCGCCAGGATCCGGAGCAGGTGACGCACCGCGCCACCATCGCCGATCTGCGGGCCCAGGCCCTGGCCCGCTGAAGGGCGGCGGGCCGGCCCGGGCGCAGCGGCGGGCGCAGGCCCCGATGCGGCCCGGGCGGGCTGCGGCCTCGGGGCGCCCGCCGGAGCTCAGGCTCGGCACGCGCGCCCTGGCCCGCGCGCTGTCTCGCGGCTTCCGGAAAGAGGCCGTTTACCGCCTCCGGCAAGGATTGCCGGGCGATGTCTCTTGCCGCCCTTCCTCCCGGCCCGGGCCTGGCCGCCGCGCTGCAGCGGGCCGGTGCCGATCACGGGCTGCTGCGCGTCGCCGCCGGGCGCGGCCAGCCGATCGCCGCCTCCCTGCTGGAGGAGGCGGCGCAGCGCTGCGGTGCCGTCCTCCTCCGCCCCTCGGCGGCCGAGGCCTGGGCGATCGGCCTTCCGCCCAAGGCGGCAGAGGCGCTCTGTCGCCAGCTGGCGGAGCTCGGTCTGCCGGCGCAGATCATCCCCGCCGCCGCCGCGCCCCTGCTCTCGGCCGCGGCCGTGGCGCCGGCCCGGGTCGCCAGCGCCGCCCCGGCGCCCCTCGCCCTGCCCGAGAATCCCCTGCCGGTCTGGCGCATCGAGGGGGGAGTCCTGCGTCTGCTCGCCCAGCGCTGGCTGCCGGGACTGCCGGCAGGGCAGGACGGCGCAGCGGGGCAGGAAGCGGAACTGGCGGCCCATGGCCGGGATCTGTGCGCGGCGCGGATGCTCGAGGCCGCCCAGGCCGGAGCGTGGCCGCGGGGCTGGCGGCGCGGGCTGCCGCTGTGGCTCGATCTGCCGGCGCTGCCCGTTCCGCCGCCTCTGCCCGCCCCGCCCGATGGGCTGGCGGGCCATGCGCTGGTGCTGCCGCTCTGCCGGGCGGTGGATGCGGGGCTGTGGCAAGCGGCGGCCGCGGCGGCGGGCTGGCAGCTCGCCTGGCGCGGCATGGCGCCCGAACTCGCCCCCTTGCTCGCCCCCGGCCGCCTGCCCGGCGGAATGGTTCTGGCCGCCTGGCGCCCGGGCTTGCCCGATCTGGCCTGGCCTGCGCCCGAGCGGCTGGTGATCGAGGCCCTGCCCGATCGCGCCGCGCTGCGCCCGCTCTTGCGTGCAGGCTTTGCCTTGCTCGGCCTGCCGCCATGACGGCGGTGGCCCCGTGGCGACAGGATGCGCTCGCGCTGGCCGCGCTGCTGCGCGCCTGCGTGAGCGAAGGGCTGGAACGGCGGGTGTTGCATCTTGCCCTCTCCGCCCTGCCGCAAGCGCTGCGCCGGCAGCACCACCTGCGCCTGCTGCGGGAGGTGCTGCAGCCCGCCCTGCGCCCGGCGCGGGCGCGCTTGTTCGAATTGCCGACGGGCGATCTGCTGCTCATCGCCCCGCCTCCCGCCTCCTACTTGGAGGAGGTCCTGGCCGATTGCCGGCGTCTCCTGCCCGAGTCGGCGGCCGAAGCCCCGCTCTGCCGGGAATGGCGCCTGCCGCAGCAGGCGGCGGGGCTGCTGGCGCTGCTCGCGGATGCGCTGGGCCTCGGCCTGCCAGCCCCCGCCCCCGCCGTGGCCGATCCTGGCGCGCCCCTTCCCCCGCCGACGGCGGAGCAGCTGCAGGCCATCCTGCCCACCCTCTCCCGCGCCGATCTGGAGGTGCATCTGCGTCTGCGCAGCCTTTGCCTGATTGCTCCCGACGGTCAGGGCAGCTGCTTGCTGCGCCAGCACCATGAGCTCGACCTGCCGGCGATCGCCGCCGCGCTGCTGCCCGGTGCCGACCCGGCCGCCGCGCCCTGGCTGGCCCGCCGCCTGCGCAGGGAGGCCGAACAGCGCCTCCTGGCCCTCTGGATGGGGGCGGAGGAGATGCGCAACTTCACCCCCCGCTCGGCGACGCTGCTGCCCGCCACCATCCTCTCCGAGGCCTTCCAGCGGCTGGATCGCAAGCTCGCCCCGGCTTGGCGGGCGGCGGTGACGATCGGCTTCGCCTTCGAGGATGCGCTGGCCGATCCCGAGGCCTTCGGCTTGGCCCGGCGCTTCCTCGCCCTGCGCGGCTATCGGCTGATGCTGGCGGAGCTGACGCCGGAGCAGCTCCCCCTCCTCCCCCCCGACCGCTTTGGCCTGCCAGGGCTCGAGATCCGCTTCACCCCTGACTGGCTCGCCATCACCGCCGCCCAGCGCCAAGCGCTGGCCGGGCTGCTGCCGGCCGATCGCGACCTGGTCAGCCTCGCCGGGGCGGATGCCGCGGCGGCGATCGGCTGGGGGTGGGAGCGGGGCATCCACCGCTTCCGCGGCCGGCTGGTGGAGACCGGGTTGAGCGCAGCCTCCGCCCCGCGTTGAGGGGCCGAGACCGCCGCCCTCCCGCACGCGTGGCGCAGACCGCCGCCTCCGCCTCCCGCCTCCGCGCCGTGATCCAGGCCGGCGGGGGCCTCCAGGGGGGCCATCCGCACCTTCTGAGGGCGGGCCAGGAGGGCGGGCCGGGGCGCCGCCTCAGCCCATCAGCGCGCGCAGATGCTCGGCCACGCTCTCGGCCAGGGCCGCGAGGTCATAACCCCCCTCGAGCAGCGATGCGACAGGCCGGCCGAGCG
>JANWYF010000068.1 GCA_025057055.1 Rhodovarius sp.
CCCTGGCAGGGTCGGTCCTGCTGCATGCGCTCGTCCTGCTCGGTCTGCTCGCCTCGCCGCGCGAGCTGCCGCCCGCGCCCGCGGAGCAGGGGATCGCCCTGCTCTGGGCACAGCCTGGGGCCGGCAGCCCTGCCGGTGAGATCGGGCAGGGGACGGCGTCCGCCCCTGAATGGCCGCCCGCCGCGGCCGATCAGCCCGCTCCGCCCGCCGCCCCCGAATCTGTGCCGCCCCCTCCGCCGCCCCGCATCAGCCCCGCGCTTCCGATCTTGCCCGGGGCTTCTGCCCCGGCGGCGGAGGCTCCTGCCCCCCTCCCTGCGCCGCCGGCGCCCCCCGCAGCGCCGATCATGCTGTCCGCGCCGGCCGCGCGGCTTTCTCCGCCTCCGCCCGCGGCAGAGGCGCTGCGCCCGCCACCTCCGCCTCCGCTTCCCGCTCCTGCCGAGCCGGCCCCGGTCCTGGTCGATCTCCCCGCTTCCCCCCCTGCCGCGCTCCCTCCGCCGCCCCCGGCCCTGCCGCCCGAAGCGCCGGCCCCGGCGCCGGCTGCGGTCCCAGCCGCGCCGGCGGGTCTGGCGGCGGTCTCAGCGCCTGCGACATCGCCCGCCCGGCCCGATCCATCCCCACCCGCCGAGGCGCGGCCGGCCCAGCCCGCGCCCCGCCGGCCGAGTCCGCCGGCCACCCCGCGCCAAGCCGGGCCAGCCGACCCCGCCCCCGGCCCCACCGCGTCGCGCCCGACGGCTTGGCGGGCGGAGCCGCCGCGCCCGGTGCCTGGCTCCGCGGAGAGCAGCAGCGGGGCGGGCCCTGCCGCGCCCGGCGCTGCGGAGAGCCCATCAGCTCCGGCGGCAGGGGAGGCAGGCGGGCCGACCCGGCCGCCGAGCCTGGATCCCGCCTACCGCCCAGCTCCGCCCCCCTACCCCGAATCCGCCAGGCTGCGGGGCGAGCAGGGCGTGGTCACCCTCCTCATCACGGTCGGGCCCGACGGCCGGCCGCAGGCGGCGAGGCTGCTCCGGTCCTCGGGTCATGTCGCGCTGGATGAGGCGGCGCGGCAGGCCGTGCTCTCCTGGCGCTTCCGCCCCGCCCTGCGCGGGGGGGAGCCTGTGCAAGGCGAGGTTTCGGCCAATGTCATCTTCCGGCTGCAGTGAGGGGCAGGCAGGGATGGTCAAGCTCGACGTCATCACCACCCGCGGCGGGGATGGAGGGGAGACCTCGCTCGGCGACGGGACCCGGGTGCGCAAGGATGCGCTGCGGGTGGCCGCCTACGGCACGGTCGATGAGGCCAATGCGGCGATCGGCCTGCTGCGCCTGCATCTGGGAGGGGATGCCGAGGCCGATGCCATGCTGGCGCGGATCCAGAACGACCTCTTCGACCTCGGCGCCGATCTCTGCGTCCCCGGCACCGGGGGAGACCGGCTTAGGATCAGCGCCGGGCAATGCGCGCGGCTCGAGCGGGAGATCGAGGCGATGCGGGCGGTGCTCCCGCCGCTCTCCTCCTTCGTGCTGCCAGGGGGCAGCGCGGGGGCGGCGCATGCCCATCTCGCGCGCACCATCGCCCGGCGAGCGGAGCGGCTGGTGGTCGCCCTCGCCGCAGAGGAGCCGGTCAATCCCGAGGCGCTGCGCTACCTCAACCGCCTCTCCGACAATCTCTTCGTGCTGGCGCGGCGCCTCAACGGCAATGGCGCGCAGGATGTCACCTGGATCCCGGGCGGGGGGCGCCAGGGCTGAGCGCGGCGGGCCGGACCGGCCGGGAGGCTCCCTCCGCTCTGCCCGGCACGGCCTCGGCCCATAGCGGCGAGCGCGGGCGGGCGGGACCGGCGGCGACGCCCTGGCGGCGCGCCCGCCGCTCAGACCGCCAGGTGCCGGGCGCGCAGCGCGGCATCGGCCAGCAGCTCGGCCATCGGACCGCTCCAGACGATCCGGCCCCGCTCGATGAGGCTCGCGCGGTCGGCCACCCGGGCGGCGAAGCGCAGGTTCTGTTCGCAGAGCAGAATGCCGATCCCCTCGGCCTTGAGGGCGAGCAGCGCCTCGCCCAGGCGGGTGAGGATGACGGGGGCAAGACCCTCGCTCGGCTCATCGAGCAGGATCAGGCGCGGATGGCCCATCAGGGTGCGGGCGATGGCCAGCATCTGCTGCTCCCCGCCCGAGGTCCGGCCGGCCGGTCTGCGCTCGAGCGCGGCGAGCGGGGGGAAGAGGGCGAAGATGCGCTCCCTGGTCCACGGGGCAAGCCCCGGGCGGGGCGGGCGGCGGCCGACCTCGAGGTACTCGGCCACCGAGAGCTCGGCGAAGATGCGCCGGTCCTCCGGGACATAGCCGATGCCCAGGCGCGCGATCTCGAACGGCTCGCGCCCCGCGATCGATTGGCCCGCAAAGATGATCCGCCCGCCCGAGGGCGGCAGCAGCCCCATGATCGCCTTGAGCGTGGTGGATTTGCCCGCGCCGTTGCGGCCGACCAGCACATGCACCTCCCCGGCGGCGACCGAGAGGTCGAGCCCGTGCAGGATCTGCGCCCGGCCGTAATGCGCGCAGAGGGCCGAGACCTCGAGCATCAGCCCTCCTCCCCGAGATAGACGGCGCGCACGCGCGGATCGGCGCGCACCTCCTCGGGGCGGCCCTCGGCCAGGGGGCGGCCGCGGTCGAGCACCAGGATGCGGTCGGCGTGGCGGAAGACGACGTCCATGTCGTGTTCGGTAAACAGCACCGCGATGCCGGATTCGCGGGCGATGCGGGCGGTCAGCGCCATGAGGGATAGCCGCTCGGCCGGGGCCATGCCGGCGGTCGGCTCATCCATCAGCAGCAGCCGCGGTGCGTTGGCCAGGGCGATGGCGAGCTCCACCCGCTTGAGGTCCCCATAGGCCAGCACGCCGCAGGGACGATGCGCCTGTTCGGCCATGCCCACGCGCGCAAGCAGGGCCAGGGCGGGGGCGGGATCCTCGGCCGCCACGCTACGCCAGAGGCCGAAGAGGCGCCGCTGCCGCGACAGCAGCGCGGCCTGCACATTCTCGAGCACGGTCAGGCTGCCGAAGGTGGCGGTGATCTGGAAGGTGCGCCCGACACCCAGGCGCCAGATCCGCCGCGGCGGCAGGCCGGTGATGTCGCGCCCATCGAGCAGCACCCGGCCGGCATCCGGACGCAGCTGGCCATTGATCAGGTTGAAGCATGTGGATTTGCCCGCGCCATTGGGGCCGATCAGCGCGAAGAGCTCGCCGGCTGCCACCTCGAAGGAGACGCCGGCCACCGCCTGCACGCCGCCGAAGCTGCGCTGCAGCCCCTCCGCCCGCAGCAGCGTCATGGCCGGCGCAGCCGGATGCCGGCCAGGCCGCCGGGGAAGAAGAGGACCAGGGCGATGATCACCGCCCCCAGGGCGGCGCGCCAGAGTTCGGTCAGGCGCATCAGCTGCTCGTGCAGGCCGGTATAGGCGATGGCCCCGAGGAAGGGGCCGAGGCTGGTCTGCACCCCGCCCAGCAGCACCATCAGCAGCGCATCCACGCTGCGCGGGATGGCAAGGTAGGTCGGGAAGACGGAGCCTTTGGAGAAGGCAAGCAGCACCCCGGCCAGCCCGGCCAGAGCGGCGGCGAGGCTGAAGGCCACCCAGCGCACGGCGAAGGTGTTGATGCCGATCGCCTCCGCCCGCAGCGGGCTGTCGCGCTGGGCGCGCAGGGCGAGGCCGAGCGGCGCGAAGACCGCATGGCGCAGCAGCAGCGCCCCGCCGAGGCAGAGCAGCAGCGTCATCCAGGCATAGAGCCGCTTGTCCGCCGCCCAGGCGCTCGGCCAGACGCCGAGGATGCCGTTGTCGCCCCCCGTGAACTCCACCCACTGGAAGGCCGCGGACCAGGCGATCTGTGCGAAGGCCAGGGTGAGCATGGCGGCATAGACGCCGGAGAGGCGCACGCAGAAGGCGCCGAAGGCAAGCCCGGCCAGCCCGGCGGCGAAGGGGGCGAGCAGCAGCCCGGCCTCCATCGGCGCGGCGAGATGCTTGATGAGCAGCGCCGCCGCATAGGCGCCGATGCCGAAATAGGCGGCATGGCCGAAGCTCGCCATCCCGCCCGGGCCCATGATGAAGTGCAGCGTGGCCGCGAAGAGGATGGCCACCGCGAGCTCGGTCAGCACGAACAGGGCATGTTCGCCGAGCAGGGCAGGCAGGAGCATGGCAAGGCCAAGCGCGAGCCAGCCGAGCCGCCGCCCGGTGGGGGAGAGCGGAGCCAGCGGCGGGGCGGGGGGGGCATGGGCCGCGGCATGGGGCGGCGGCGGCCGGCCAAGCAGGCCATAGGGGCGGAGCACCAGCACCACCGCCATCACGAGGAACACCACGACCAGCGTGATCTTGGGAAAGATCAGGATGCCGAAGGCCTGCATCTGCCCGATCAGCAGCGCCGCCAGCGCCGCCCCCGGCAGCGACCCGAGGCCGCCGATGACCACCACCACGAAGGCCTCGACGATGATCGCGAGATCCATCTGCAGATTGACGCTCTCTCTCGGCAACTGCAGCGCGCCAGCCAGCCCAGCCAGCGCCGCGCCCAGGAAGAAGACGCCGGTAAAGAGCATCCGCTGATTGACGCCGAGCGCCCCCACCATCTCCCGATCCAGGGTCGCGGCACGCACCAGGATCCCGAAGCGGGTGCGGTGAAAGAGCAGCCACAACAGCAGGAGCACCGTCGCCCCGATCCCGATCAGCACCAGGTCATAGAGCGGGAAGCGGCTGCCCAGGATCTCGATCCCGCCGCGCAGCCCGGGCGCACGCGGGCCCAGCAGATCCTGGGGCCCCCAGATGGCGAGCGCGGCATCCTGCACGATCAGCACCACGCCGAAGGTGGCCAGCAGCTGGAACAGTTCCGGCGCGCGATAGATGCGGCGCAGGAGCAGCACCTCGATCAGCACGCCGATCAGGCCGACGGCCAGCGCGGCCGCCAGGATGCCGCCCCAGAAGGAGAGAGGCCCGCGCGGCAGGGCCGTCACGATGGTGTAGGCGAGATAGGCCCCGAGCATGTAGAGGCTGCCATGCGCGAAATTGACGATGCGCGTGACGCCGAAGATCACGGTCAAGCCGGCCGCCACCAGGAAGAGCGAGGCGGCGGAGGCCAGACCGGAGAGCGCCTGGGCCAGCAGATTCCCGATCATGGCGCGGTGCGGAGGGAGGGTGGCATCATTCGACAGGATAGGGCGAAGCGAGGCTGCCCGTCAGCGCCCGGCCGGCCCGCCTGCCCGGCAGCGACAGGCGCCGCGACAGGCCAGGCCCTCTGCCGCGGCTGAGGCGGCGATGGCAGGCCCGAGCCCCCCGTCTGGACAGGGCGCGCAGGCGGCGTGATGCTGCGCCCGCTTGGGGGGGAGACCGTGAACGACTGGCCCGAGACGATCTTCGCGCTGCTCTGCCGCCATCGCATCCGGCAGGTGGCGCTGGTGCCAGATGCCGGGCATGCGCGCTTGATCCGCCTCTGCCTGGCCGAGCCCAGCATGCGCGTGATCACTCTGACCACCGAGGAGGAGGGGGTGGCGCTGATGCTCGGCGCATGGCTCGGCGGGCAGCGGGCGGTGCTGCTGATGCAATCCTCCGGCGTGGGCAATTGCGTCAACATGCTGAGCTTAGGCGTGCTGCACCGCACGCCGATGCCGATGCTGGTGACGATGCGCGGTGATTACGGAGAGTTCAACCCGGCCCAGGTGCCGATGGGCCAGGCGACCGAGACGGTGCTCAAGGCCATGGGCACGCTGGTCAACCGCGCCGATACCGCGGCCGATATCGGCCCCGCGGTGGAAGCCACGCTGAAATTCGCCTTCCACACCTATCGCCCCGCCGCCACCTTGATCGGGCAGCGGCTGATCGGCGCCAAGACCTTCGGGAAGGAGTGATCGCCATGCTGGCCGCCAGCGGCAAGCTCGACCGGCGCGAGCTGGTGCGCGCCCTGCTGCAGGATCGCGGGGATATGGCCGTGGTCGCGGGGCTCGGTGCTCCCGCCTGGGATGTCACGGCGGTGGGCGATCATCCGCTCAACCTGCCGCTGTGGGGCGGCATGGGCGGGGCGGCGATGGTGGGGCTCGGCCTCGCGCTCGCCCAGCCGGCACGTCGCGTGCTCGTCATCACCGGCGATGGGGAGATGCTGATGGGCATCGGCAGCCTCGCCACCATCGCGGTGCAGGCCCCGGCCAACCTCGCGATCCTCGTGCAGGACAACGAGCATTACGGCGAGACCGGCATGCAGGAGACGGCCACGCGCCACGGCGTGGATCTGGCGGCGATGGCGGCGGGGGCGGGCATTCGCCATACGATGACGGTGCGTGAAGCAGCCGAGCTGCCCGCCCTGATCGATGCGCTGCGCCGCGGCCCCGGCCCCGTCTTCGCCGTGGCCAAGGTCGATGCCGGCAACCTGCCCCTGGTGCTGCCCCCGCGGGAGGGGGCGCTGTTGCAGGCACGCATGCGCGAGGCGATCCTCGGCCCCGGCGCGGCGCTGGAATAGAGCAGGGAGGCCGATCCATGCCCCATATCCTTCTGCTGCGCGGCATCCACCCCGATGCCATCGCGCGGATCGAAGCCGAACCCGGCTACAGTTGGGAGGAGGTGAACCCCGATGACCGGCCGGCGCTCGAGCGGGCGTTGCGGCAGGCCGATGCGGTGATCGTGCGCGCCACCCGGATCGATGAGGCCTTCCTCGCCCTCGCCCCGCGCCTGTCGATCGTGGCCCGGCACGGCGTGGGCTACGATGCGGTGGATGTCGAGGCGCTGACCAGGCGCGGCATTCCGCTCACCGTGACGGCCTATGCCAATGCGCTCTCGGTCGCCGAGCATACGCTGATGCTGATGCTCGCCCTCGCCAAGGGCGTGCAGCGCTTCGATGCCCATACCCGGGCCCTCAAGTGGCTGGCCGATGCGCCGGTGATCTGGGATCTGGCCGGGCAGACGGTGCTGGTCGTGGGCTTCGGCCGGATCGGGGGACGGGTGGCGCGGCTGTGCGATGCCTTCGGCATGCGCGTGCTGGTCCATGACCCCTATGTGCCGCGCAACACCATCCTGGGTGCGGGCTTCACGCCGGTCACGCGCGAGGCGGGCCTGGCCGAGGCGGACTGGGTCAGCCTGCACTGCCCGGCCACGCCCGAGACGCGCGGCATGGTCGACCGCCGCTTCCTGGCCGCGATGAAGCCCGGGGCACGGCTGATCAACACCGCCCGCGGCAGCCTCGTCGATGAGGCGGCGCTGGCCGAGGCGCTGCGCAGCGGGCATCTCTCCGGGGCGGGGCTCGACGTCTTCGCGGTCGAGCCCATGCGGCCCGACAACCCTTTGCGCGAGGCGCCGAACACGATCTTCACCCCCCACAGCGCAGCTGCGACGGAACAGGGCATGCGGCGCATGGGCCTCTCCTGCGTCGAGAGCATCATCGGCCATTTCAGCGGCCGGCTCGATCCGGAGATGGTGGTCAACAAGGATGTGCTGCGGAGGAACGCCTGAGATGCCCGAAGCACCGCTCGCCACCACCACCGCCAACCCGCTGCTGCGCCTGGCCGACCGCGCCGCGCGCATGCCCCCCTCGGCCGAACTCGCGCATCATGTGCGCCGCGCCATGGTCGACTGGTTCGCCTGCCTGATCGCCGGGTCGCGGCTGAGCCCGGCGACGCTGCTGGCCGCCGCCCTGCGCGAGGAACGCGGCGCCGGCCGCGCGCGCTGCTACGTCGACGGGGAGCTGTCGGGCATCCGCCACGCCGCGCTGATCAACGCCGCCGCGGCCCATATCGTCGAGTTCGACGACATCCACCGCGATTCCGGCCACCATCCCGGCAGCGTGACCATCGCCGCCGCGCTGGCGGCGGCCCAGCACCGCGGCGTGCCGCTGGCCGTGCTGCATCGCGCGATCGCGGCGGGCTATGAGGTCTCCTGCCGGATCGGCATGGCGGTGACGCCGAGCCACTACCGCTACTGGCATACCACCGGCACCTGCGGGACCATGGGCGCGGCGGCGGCGGTGGCGGTCGTGCTGGGCTGCGATGCGGAACGGATCGGCCATGCCATCGCGCTGGCTGCCACCATGACCGGCGGTCTGCAGGAGGCCTTCCGGGGCGAGGCGATGTGCAAGCCCTTCCACCCCGGCCATGCCGCCGAGGCCGGGGCGCTGGCCGCGATGGCGGCCGCAGCCGGCATCAGGGGGGCGCTGTCGGTGCTGGATGGGCCCCTCGGCTTCGCCGCCGCGACCAGCGAGGATCGCGGCAAATGGGACCTTGCGCTGGCCGGGCTCGACGATCAGCCGATCATCACCGCCATCACCTTCAAGAACCACGGCTGCTGCGGGCATATCTTCGCCGCGCTCGATGCGCTGGCCGCGCTGCGGGCCGCCCACGGCTTCGGCCCCGAGGATGTGGAGAGCATCCATGTCGGCGGCTACGGCCCGACCAAGGAGATCTGCGACCGGCCGGACCCCCAAGGGGTGCAGGACCACCGCTTCTCGCTGCAGTATTGTGCCGCCGCCTTCCTGGTGCTGGGGGGGGTGCGGCTTGCGGCCTTCCGGCCCGAGAACATGAGCGATCCGCGCATCCGCGCCCTGATGCGCAGGGTCGATGTCTCGCTCGATCCGGAACTGGCGGGCGCCTATCCGCGGCGCCGCCCCGCGCGGGTGACGGTCACGCTGCGCGATGGCCGGCGCCTGTCGCATTTCCAGCCCACCCGCAAGGGCGATCCGGACATGCCTCTGTCGGATGAGGAGCTCTCTGCCAAGTTCATGGAACTGGCCGCGCCGGTGCTGGGCGAGGCCAAGGCCTCGGCGCTGCTGGATCGCCTCTGGCACGGAGAGAGCCTGCCCGACTGAATGGCTGACCGGACCGCTACCTGCGCAGGCGGGCGACCGGCGGCCGGGCGCCGCGACCACGGGCTGCGCCCGGCTTGCATGGCGGGCAGGCCAGAGATAAGCAGGCCGCATCCTCGTGATTTGTCCGGCCGGCTTGCGGCGAGGTGAAAGAAGCGCGCTAAAAGGCCGAAGCGGGGCGCACCCCGCCTCGCCCCCACACCGCAAGGGGGCCGGACGCCCGGAGTCTGTGAGGCCCGCCATGCCCCGCACCGACCGACCGCTCCGCCCCGCAACCCTTCTGGTCCGCGGCGGGCTTCACCGATCCAACCATGCCGAGACGGCAGAGGTCCCCTTCCTCACCTCCGGCTTCGTCTATGACGATGCCGAACAGGCCGAAGCGACCTTCGCCAACCGCATCGCGCATTACCAGTATTCGCGCTTCGGCAACCCCACCCTGACCATGCTCGAGGAGCGGCTCTGCGCGCTTGAGGGGGCGGAGGCCTGCCGGCTGACCGCGACCGGCATGGCCGCGGTGCATGCCGCACTGCTCTGCCACCTCAAGGCCGGGGATCATGTCGTGGCCTCGCGCGCGCTGTTCGGCTCCTGCCACTGGATCGTGGCGAATCTGCTCGGCCGCTACGGCATCACCCACCAGTTCGTGGATGGTCCGGATCTAGAGCAGTGGCGCCAGGCGCTCTCCCGGCCGACGGCGATGGTCCTGCTCGAGACCCCCTCGAATCCGATGCTCGATGTCATCGACCTGCCGGCGGTGGCGCGGCTTGCGCATGCGGCGGGGGCACTGGTTGTGGTCGACAATGTCTTCGCCACGCCGCTGCTGCAGCGCCCGCTCGCGCTCGGGGCGGATATCGTCACCTATTCCTGCACCAAGCACATGGACGGCCAGGGCCGCGTGCTGGGCGGGGCCATCCTGTCGAACCGCGCCTGGGTGGAGGAGGTGCTGCAGCCCTTCCTGCGCAACACCGGCCCCTCTATGGCGGTCTTCAACGCCTGGGTGATCCTGAAGGGGCTCGAGACGCTGCCGCTGCGCATCGACCGCATGTGCCGCAACGCCGCCGCCATCGCCGATTTCCTGAGCGAGCGGGCGGAAGTGGCACGCGTGCTCTACCCCCATCGGCCGGACCATCCGCAGCAGGCGCTGGCCCTCAGGCAGATGAGCGCGGGCGGCACGATCGTGACCATGGAGCTGCATGGCGGGAAGGAAGCGGCCTTCCGCTTCATGAACGCGCTCCGGCTGATCGACATCTCCAACAACCTGGGCGATGCCAAATCCATGGTCACGCACCCGGCCACCACCACCCATCTGCGCATCGGGGCCGAGGAGCGGGCGCGGCTTGGCATCACCGACGGGGTGGTGCGGCTCTCCGTCGGGCTCGAGGATGTGGCCGACCTGATCGAGGATCTGGCGCAGGCGCTGGATGCGGCCTCGCCGCTCGCAAGGGCAGCGGAATGACGGGCGGCGCCGTTCCCCGCGCACGCAGCCGCCCTCCTGCGCCGGAGCCTCTGCCGCCAGGCTGCCCTGGCTCAGCGCGGCCCGCCGCCGCACCCGCCCGGCTCGCGGGCCCGGCGCCATGAGCCGCCCGCGCTCTTACACCGCCGTGACGCGGGAGTTGCGCGTCAGCGTGCAACCCTTCTTCCTCGAGGAGCAGTCGGACCCCGACCGGTCCCGCTATGTCTGGGCCTACCGCGTCGAGATCGCAAACGAAGGGAGCCACACGGTGCAGCTGCTCAAGCGCACCTGGCTGATCACCGATGCGCGCGGCCGCACCCAGCGGGTGCATGGCGACGGCGTGGTGGGCGAACAGCCCGTGCTGCGCCCGGGGGATGAGTTCCGCTACACCTCCGGCACGCCGCTCTCCACCCCCTCGGGCATCATGCGCGGCCTCTATCACATGGTGGATCTCGACACCGGCGAGGCCTTCGACGTCGTCATCCCGACCTTCAGCCTGGACAGCCCGCACGCGCCGGGTGCGGTGCACTGACACATCGCCACCCGCGCCGCGCCGGCGCCGGGGTCGAGGAAGGTCTGCCCCCCGCCGGCGGTGCCGGCGCGACGGGACCGCCGCGCGCAGCCAACTCAGAGCCGGCTTCCCGCCGGGCCGCGGCGTCCGTCGCGGCGGCGGCAGGGCGGGGTGAGGCAGCTCTCCGAGAAAGAAAGTCCCGCCGCCCGTCCGGCAGGGCCGGAGCTCATCGCCCCCGCGCGGGAGCGCGGCAGGCGGCGCCCGATCGGCCGCTGCGGCTACCCCGCGAGCAGCAGCTCCGCGCAGGCATCGAGGATCGCGGCCTCATCAAGGCCATAGGCGGCGTAGAGGGCAGGTATGTCGCCGGCCTGGCCGAAGCGGTCCACGCCCAGCGCGGCCACCCTCTGCCCGCGCACGCCGCCGAGCCAAGCGAGCGCCGAGGGGTGGCCATCCAGCACGGTCACGATCCCGGCTCCGGGCGCCAGCGGTGCGAGCAGCCGCTCGATGTGAGAAGGCGGCGCCCCGGGCCCCTGCCGCGCCGCCCGCCGCGCGGCGAGCCAGCCCGCATGCAAGCGGTCAGGGCTGGTGACGGCCAGCAGCCCCGCCCCCGGCTCCTCTTCCCGCAGCGTGGCGAAGGCGGCCATCGCTTCGGGCGCGACGGCCCCCTGATAGGCGATGGCGATGCGCGCCCCCGGTGCGGGCGGCACCACCCAATAGCCGCCCGCGATCACCGCCGCCGGATCGAGCGGACGGTCGGGCTGCTCGAGCGGGCGGGTCGACAGGCGCAGCCAGACCGCCGAGCCATCCTCCTGCTGCATATAGGCCAGCCCATGGCGCATCAGCACCGCGAGCTCATCGGCGAAGGCGGGCTCCCAGCTCGCCAGCCGGTCCTGGGCCATGCCGATCAGCGGCGTGTTCACGCTCTGGTGCTGCCCCCCTTCGGGTGCGAGCGTCAGGCCCGAGGGCGTGCTGACCAGCATGAAGCGCGCATCCATGTAGCAGGCGTAGATCAGCGCATCGAGGCCGCGGTTGACGAAGGGATCATAAACGGTGCCGATCGGCAGCAGCCGCGCCCCGTGCAGGCTGTGCGCCAGCCCGAGTGCGGCCAGCACGAGGAAGAGGTTCTGTTCAGCGATGCCGAGTTCGATGTGCTGGCCCTCGGGCGACATGCCCCAGCGCTGTGCCGAGGCCAGCTTCGCGTCGCGGAACACGTCGTTCTTGGTGTGGCGGTCGAAGATGCCGCGGCGGTTGACCCAGGGGCCGAGATTGGTGCTGACCGTCACATCCGGGCTCGTCGTCACGATATGCCGCACGAGCTCCGCGCACTCACCCTCGCCGCGCCCGATCTCGGCCAGGATCTCGCCGAAGGCGGCCTGGGTCGAGATCTTCCGCCCCGCCAGGCGGCGCGGGGCGGGCAGCCGGTCGGGCACCGGCACCGCGGGGGCCGACAGCCGCCGCCCGGCGGGGGTGAGCGGCCGTGCGAAGGGGACGGAGGCGATGAAGGCCTCCAGCGCAGCGGCGGGAATGTCGAGCCCCTCGAAGCGGTCCCACTCATGCCCCTCGCGGATGTTCATGGCGGCGCGGAACTCCGCCATCTGTTCGCGCGTCATCAGCCCGGCGTGGTTGTCCTTGTGGCCGGCGAAGGGCAGCCCCATCCCCTTGATCGTGTAGGCGATGAAGCAGGTGGGCTGGTCGCCCTCGGCGTCGGCGGCGCGGAAGGCCTCGGTCAGCGTCTCGATGTCATGCCCGCCGAGATTGGTCATCAGCGCCGAGAGTTCCTGATCCGACAACGGATCGATGATCGCGCGCACCCCCGGGTCGCGGCCGAGATCGGCCTGCAGGGCCTGCCGCCACGCCGCTCCCCCCTGGAAGGTCAGCGCGGCGTAGAGGGAATTCGGGCAATCATCGATCCAGCGTCGCAGCGCCTCCCCGCCCGGGCGGGCGAAGGCGGCCTCTAGCCGCTTGCCGTATTTGAGGGTGACGACGTTCCACGCCATGTCGCGGAACAGACCCTCGATCCGGCCGAACAGACGATCGGGCACGACGGAATCGAGGCTCTGGCGGTTGTAGTCCACCACCCACCAGACGTCGCGGATGTCGTGCTTCCAGCCTTCGAGCAGCGCCTCGTAGATGTTGCCTTCATCGAGTTCGGCATCGCCCACCACCGCCACCTGCCGCCCCGGCGGCAGATCGGGCGGGGCCAGGCGATGGGCGCGCACATAGTCCTGCACCAGCGCGCAGAAGGAGGTGAAGGCAACGCCGAGCCCGACCGAGCCGGTCGACACATCGACCTCCGGCCCGTCCTTGACGCGCGAGGGATAGGGCTGGATGCCGCCGTATTCGCGCAGCCGGGGCAGCAGGGCCGGATCGATCCGGCCGAAGAGATGGTTGATGGCATGAAAGACCGGCCCGGCATGCGGCTTGACCGCCACGCGGTCTTGCGGGCGCAGCGCGTCGAAATAGAGCGCCGTCAGGATGGAGACCGCCGAGGCGCAGGAGGCCTGATGCCCCCCCACCTTGAGCCCGTCCCGGTTGGGGCGGATGTGGTTGGCGTAGTGGATCATCCAAGCCGACAGCCAGAGCAGCTTGCGCTCGATGGCGCGCAGCATGGCGCAGCGGTCGATGGCCGCCGCCGGCACCGGCCTTCCCTGGTGAGTCATCCCTGCCTCTCCCGAACCGCGCTTGCGGCGGAAGCCTAGCCCAGCTCCGCCCCGCCCTGCATCTGCCTCCGCTGCAGCGGCGAGGGCTGCCGCAGGCCCGCCCCTGCCGCCTGGCCTGGGCCGGGCGGGGCGGTCGCGACGTCAGGGGGCGGCCGAGACGCCGGGCGGGGCGGTCGCGCCGTCAGGGGGCGGCTGAGACATCGAGGGCGGCGAGCAGCCGTGCCCCGAAGCCAGTGGGCATGCCAGGGGCGGCGAGGGGGTGGGGCTCCTCTCCCGCCTCCTCCTCGGGCGGGGCCAGATCCACCCCGGCGATGTCGAGATGCGCCCAGGGCAGATCGCCTGCGAAGGATTCGAGGAAGGCGGCAGCATGGCAGGCATCGGGCAGCAGCCGCCCGCCCCAGGCGCCGCTGCCGGCCGGGGCGCATTGTTTGATGTCGGCGATCTCGCTTGCCAGATCCTCGCGGTGGGACTGCCCGATCGGCATGGGCCAGAGCGCTTCGCCCACCCGCGCCGCCGCGTCGAGCAGGGCCGCGCGCAGCCCCGCATGGTTGCAGAACAGGCCGGCATGGTGCCGACCGAGCGCGATCACGATGCTGCCGGTCAGGGTCGCGACATCGACGATCGCGCGCGGGGCGAAGCGGGTCCGCGCGTAGTGCATCGCATCCGCGAGGATGAGCCGCCCCTCGGCGTCGGTGTCCACCACCTCCACCGTCCGGCCGCTGCCGCTCGCCAGCACATCCCCCGGGCGGTAGGCATCGGCGCCGATCGCATTCTCGACGATCGGCAGCACGGCCACCGCGCCGCGCGCGCCGCGCAGCGCAAGCGCCAGCATCGCTCCCGCGCAGGCAGCCGCCCCGGCCATGTCGGCCCGCATCGTCTCCATCCCCTCGGCCGGCTTGAGGCAGATGCCCCCGGTGTCGAAGCACACCCCCTTGCCGATGAAGGCGATGGGCGCACGGCCGGCGGGATCCGGCGGCAGGGCCAGGGTGACGAGATAGGGCCCGCTGGCCGCCGCGCGCCCGACCGCCGCGATCAGGCCAAGACCTGCCTGTTCGATGCCGGCGCGGTCCAGCACCTCGACGCGGAGGCCATGGCCCCTGAGGCCGGAGAGGGCAGCGACAAAGGCCCGCGGCGTCAGGCGGTTGGCCGGGGCCGCAACCAACCTTCGCGCCAGCAGATTGCCGCGCAGTTCCGGCCAACGGGCGGCCCAGGCCGCGCGCAGGGCGGCCGGGTCATCGGCGAGCGCGACCAGCCGCCGCCGCAGCGGGCGGGGCTTGGCCGGCTCGGCCGCGCGCAGCACCGCCCCGCTCAGCACATCGAGCGCCAGCCCGGCCCCAAGGCCGCGCAGATCGAGCGCGAGCCCGGCCGCCGCCGGATCGAGCGCGGCCATCGCCCGCCCACCCGCGGCGAGCGCCCCTTCGGCCAGCGGCAGCGGGATTTGCTGACCGGCCTCGCTCCAGCCCGGCCGCAGCCCCGGCGCTGCCCAGGCAAGGCCGGGCGGCGGCCGCCGCGCGAAGCCGAGCCGCACCGGCAGGGCGGCCTCCGCCATCGGCTAGGCTGCCGCCTCCTCGCCCGCCACGACCCGATCGAGCAGCCGCACGCCGAAGCCGGTGGCGCCCTTGGCGGCCAGCGCCTGGTCCTTGCTGGCCCAGGCCGTGCCCGCAATGTCGAGATGCGCCCAGGGCCTGCCCTGGACGAAGCGCTGCAGGAACTGCGCGGCGGTGATCGAGCCGGCCGGCCGTCCGCCCACATTCTTCATGTCGGCGATGTCGGACTTGAGCTGCTTGTCGTAGGCCTCGCCCAAGGGCATGCGCCAGCAGGTTTCGCCCGTGGCACGGCCTGCCGCCTCGATCGCCGCCGCGAGCTTGTCGTCGTTGGAGAACAGCCCGGCATGCTCGTGGCCGAGCGCGATGATGATCGCCCCGGTGAGCGTGGCCAGATCGACCATCCATTTCGGATCGAAGCGGGTGATCGCGTAGTGGATGACGTCGGCCAGGACCAGCCGCCCCTCGGCGTCGGTGTTGATGACCTCCACCGTCTGGCCGCTCGCGGTCTTGACCACATCGCCCGGCCGCTGCGCGGTGCCGGAGGGCATATTCTCGACCAGGCCGATCAGCCCCACCGCATCCACCCGGGCCTTCCGCCCGGCCAGCGCCGCCATCAGCCCGACCACCGCGGCCGCACCGGCCATGTCCCACTTCATCTCCTCCATCCCGGCGGCGGGCTTGATCGAGATGCCGCCGGTGTCGAAGGTCACACCCTTGCCGATGAAGCAGAGCGGCCGTTCCAGCCCCGCCTCCCCCTTGCCGCGCCGGCCTTTGCCCGCACCGCCCTTGGCCGCCCCCGACCGGCCGGGCCAGCGCATCACCACCATGCGTGGCTCATGCGCCGAACCCTGGGCCACGCCGAGCAGAGCGCCGAAGCCGAGCTTGCGCATCTCCCTCGGTCCCAGGATCTCGACCGCCACGCCGAGCTTCTCGAGCACGCGGCAGCGTTCGGCCATCTCGGCCGGGTAGAGGATATTGGGCGGTTCGGCGACGAGTTCACGGGCCAGGAAGACGCCCTCCGCCACGGCCTTGAGGGGGGCGAAGGCGGCCTTGGCGGCGGCGGGATCGGCCACCGCGACCGAGAGCTTGGCGAGCTTCGGCTTGTCCTCCGGCTTCTCCTGCGTGCGGTAGCGGTCGAAGCGCCAGGAGCGCAGCAGCGCGCCGGAGGCGAGGCGGGCCGCGACCTCGGCGCTCATCCCCTCGGCCGCCAGCAGCGCGCTCTCCTCGCTCGCGGCGGCGGGCCAGATCGCCCCGCCCGACTGCTCGGCCTTGTCCGGATCGAGCTCTTCGGCCTTGCCAAGGCCGAGCACCACGAGCTTGGACAGACCGGGCAGCGGCGCCCAGATCGTCACGCTCTGTCCCTTGCGCCCCTTGAAGGCCGCCGCCTGCAGAGCGCGCGTGATGGCACCGCCGGTCGCGGCATCGACCTCGGCGCCGAGGCCCGAGAGCGCGGCCCCCTCGGTCAGCGGCAACAGCAGGGCACCCGCCTTGGGCAGCGCGGGCTTGACGAAGGCGATCTCGAGCATGGGCATATCCGTCCCCTGGTCCGGTTGCGCAGCATAGGGGCTTTCTTGTCCCTGGCTACTCTTGCGCCCGGCGCGGATGCGGCGCACCAAGCGCCGATGCGCAGGATCGAGGAGCTGCTCGAACTCGCGGCCCGGCTCGCGCTGCGGGCGGGGGAGGCGATCATGGGCCTGCGCGCCGCCGGCGTGACGGTGGCGCGCAAAGGCGATCAGAGCCCGGTGACCGCTGCCGATCTGGCGGCCGAGGCGATTATCGCCGAGGGGCTGGAGGCAACCGGCATCCCCGTCGTGGCCGAGGAGGCGGTAGCCGAAGGCCGCGCCCCCCAGCCGGGCGCTGCCGGGCGGTTCTGGCTGGTCGATCCCCTCGACGGGACCAAGGAGTTCGCCGCCGGTCTGCCCGAGTTCGCCGTCTGCATCGGCCTGATCGAAGACGGCCGGCCCCTGCTCGGCGCCCTGGCTCTGCCGGCGACCGGTGAGCTGTTCGCCGCCCTCGTGCCGGCCCGCCTGGCCTGGAAGGAACAGGCCGGCGCGCGCCGGACAATCGCCGTGCGCACAGCGCCGACCGAAGGCCTGACCGTGCTCGACAGCCGCAGCCACTCGCGGCCCGAGGCGGTCTCGGCCCTGCTGGCCGGGCGGCGGATTGCGCGCATCCTGCCCATGGGCTCGGCGATGAAGTTCGCCCGCCTGGCCGAGGGGGAGGCCGATGCCGTGCCGCGCCCGGGCCCCACCATGGAATGGGACACGGCAGCCGGACAGGCGATCGTCGAGGCGGCGGGGGGGGTGGTGCTCGACCTCTCCGGCTCGCCGCTCGCCTACGGCAAGCCGGGCTGGCGCAATGCGGGCTTCATCGCCTGGGGGGCGGGCGGGGCGGCGTGACCGCGATCCTGACCGATCCGGAGGAGGCAGCGGCGCTCTTGCGCCGGGGCGAGCTGGTCGCCTTCCCGACCGAGACCGTCTACGGCCTGGGCGGCGATGCCTGCAACGAACGCGCCGTGGCCCGGATCTTCGCCGCCAAGGGCCGGCCGCGGTTCAATCCGCTGATCTGCCATCTGCCCGAGGCAGAGGCCGCCTTCGCCGAGGTCATCGCCGATGAGCGGGCGCGCATCCTGGCCGAGAGCTTCTGGCCCGGGCCGCTGACGCTCGTGCTGCCCCGCCGCCCCGGCTGCCGCATCGCCCTGCTGGCCGCGGCGGGCCTTGATACGCTGGCGGTGCGCGTGCCCGCCCATCCGCTCGCCCTCGCGCTGCTGCGCGCTGCGGGGCGGCCGGTGGCGGCCCCCTCGGCCAATCGCTCCGGCCGGGTCAGCCCGACCACCGCAGCCCATGTGCTGGAAGAGCTCGGCGGAGGGATCGCGGCCGTGCTCGATGGCGGCCCCTGCCCCATCGGGCTCGAGAGCACCGTGCTCGACCTCACCTCGCGCCAGGCGCTGCTTTTGCGCCCGGGTGGGGTGACGCGGGAGGCGATCGAGGCCGTGATCGGCCCGCTGGCCCAGCCGGAACCGACCGTTGCGCCGGAGCGAGGCCTGCGCAGCCCGGGCCAGCTGGCCTCGCACTACGCCCCCTCACTGCCCCTGCGGCTGGCGGCGAGCAGGGTGGGGCCGGAGGAGGCGCTGCTTGCCTTCGGCGATCCGTTGCCGGGGGCGGGGCTCGTCTTCAACCTCTCAGCCGCGGGCGAGCTCGAGGAGGCGGCGGCGCGGCTCTTCGCCGGGCTGCGCTGGCTGGATGCCGAGGCGGGCCGGCGCGGCCTCAGCGGCATTGCCGCCCAGCCGATCCCGGACCGGGGGCTTGGGGAGGCGATCAACGACCGGCTGCGGCGCGCCGCCGCACCGCGCGCATGAGGCGGGCCCGGCCCAGGCTCGCCGCGCTTCTTCTGCTGATGCTGGCCGCGGCCTGCGCGCCGCCCCGCCCCCTGCCCTATCCGCCCGATGTCACGGCGCGGCTGATCCGTTTCGCCCTTGCCGAATGGCAGGATTGGGGCTGCGTCGTGCTGGGAGAGCCCGGCCCGCCGCTCTCCCCCGGCTGCGCGGAGACCCGCCCGCCGCCCCCCGCAGCCGAGGCGGCGCCGCGCAACTTCCCGCGCGTGCTGGCCTATTGGCGCGCGGTGGAGGATGCGCCGCAGGCGATTTCGCTCAACCGCGCCCGCTACGCCGCGCTGCTGAGCGGCGAGGCGCCGGATGCGCCGGTCTGGTCGGAACCCTTCTGGTCGGCGGCCTTCATCTCCTGGCTGATGCTCGCCGCCGGGGTGGACCGCGCCGAATTCCAGCCCAGCGCCGCGCATGTCTTCTCGCTCGACCACCTCGACCGGCTGGCCGAGGCCCATCCCGACGCCGCCCCCTTCCTGCCGCGCGATCCACACGCCTATGCGCCGCGGCCGGGGGATCTGATCTGCACCGACCGCTCCGCCGCGCCGCTGCCGGACTGGCGCGCGCGGGCGGCCGAACGCGGGAGCTTCCGCCCCATGCACTGCGATCTCGTGGTGGCCAGCGGCCCCGGGGTGATCGAGGCGGTCGGCGGCAACATCGCCGATGGCGTGGCCCTGCGCCGGCTGGCGGCCGATCCGGCCGGGCGGCCGCGGCCGGAGCAAGGACCGATCCTGGTGGTGATGGAAAACCGCCTCTCCGCCCGCTACCCGCTCGCGCTCGCGGCGGATCGGGGCCAGGGCGCGCTTTCGGCCTGGGCGGGCGGGGCAAGCCGGCCTAAGCTTCCGCCATGAGCTTCGCCCCGAGCGTCTGCCCGCATGACTGCCCCTCCACCTGCGCCCTCGAGGTGGAGGTCCTCTCCCCCACCCGGATCGGCCGGGTGCGCGGGGCGGAGGCGAACAGCTACACCGCCGGCGTCATCTGCGCGAAGGTCGCGCGCTATGCCGAACGCATCCACCACCCCAAGCGGCTGCTGAAGCCTCTGCTGCGGACAGGTCCCAAGGGATCCGGCCAGTTCCGCGAGATCGGCTGGGAGGAGGCGCTCGAGCGCATCGCCGAACGCTTCGCCGAGATCGCCGCCCGCCACGGCAGCGAGGCGATCTGGCCCTACTATTTCGCCGGCACCATGGGCCTTGTGCAGCGCGACGGCATCAACCGGCTGCGCCATGCCCTGCGCTATTCGCGCCAGCAGAACACGATCTGCACCAGCATCACCGAAGCCGGCTGGCTCGCCGGGGTGGGCAAGCACCTGGGGCCCGACCCCAGGGAGATGGCGCTCTCCGACCTGATCGTGATCTGGGGCGGCAACCCGGTGAACACCCAGGTCAATGTCATGACCCACATCGCCCGGGCGCGGAAGCAGCGCGGGGCGAAGCTTGTGGTGGTGGATCCCTACCGCACCGGCACCGCCCGGCAGGCGGATATGCACCTGGCGCTGCGGCCGGGCACCGATGCCGCGCTGGCCTGCGCGGTGATGCATGTGCTGCTGCGCGATGGCATGGCCGATCGCGACTGGATGGCGCGCTGGACCGATTTCGACGCCGAGGTCGAGGCGCATCTGGCCCGCTGCAGCCCCGCCTGGGCGGCCTCCATCACCGGCCTCTCGGTCCGCGAGATCGAGGATTTCGCCGCCCTCTACGGCCGCACGGAGCGCGCCTATATCCGGCTGGGCTATGGCTTCTCCCGCTCACGCGGCGGGGCGGCGGCCTTCCATGCGGTCACCTGCCTGCCCTCGATCGGGGGCAAATGGCGGTATGAGGGCGCAGGCGCGCTGTGGAACCTGCGCGCCGCCTATCACTGGGACAAGACGCTGATCGAGGGGCTCGATCTGCGCGATCCCCGCACGCGCATCATGGACATGTCGCGCATCGGCGCGGTGCTGACCGGCAACCCGGCCGATCTGCAGGGCGGACCGCCGGTGATGGCGCTGCTGATCCAGAACGTGAACCCGGTGGATGTGGCACCCCACTCCAACCTGGTGCGCCGCGGCTTCCTGCGGGAGGACCTGTTCACCGTGGTGCATGAGCAGTTCATGACCGCCACCGCCCGCCACGCCGATATCGTGCTGCCCGCCACCATGTTCCTGGAGCACGACGACCTCTACCAGGCGGGCGGGCACCCGCACATCCAGATCGGCCGCAAGCTGATCGAACCGCCCGGGGAATGCCGGTCCAACCACGCCGTGATCTGCGAACTGGCACGGCGGCTCGGCGCCTCCCACCCCGGGTTTGAGATGACTGAGATGGAGCTGATCGACGCGACGCTGAAGGCCTCCGGCTGGCCGGGGGCGGAAGAGGTGATCGCCCGGCGCTGGATCGACGTGCAGCCCGATTTCCGCACCAGCCATTTCCTGGACGGCTTCGGCCATCCCGACGGGCGCTTCCGCTTCCGCCCCGATTGGCGGGCGCTCGGGCCGCTGGGTGATCGGCTGCCCCCTCTGCCCGCCCATTACGAGGGGATCGATGCCCCGACCGCCGAATATCCCTTCCGGCTGGTGGCGGCCCCGGCGCGGCAGTTCCTCAACACAAGCTTTACCGAAACGCCGAGCAGCCTGGCACGCGAAGGCCGGCCGACCGCGCTGATCCACCGCGCCGATGCCGAGCGCCTGGGCATCGTCGAAGGCGGTCGTGTGCGCCTCTCCAATGCCCGCGGCGAGGTGCTGCTCTGGGCCCACATCGTCGATGGCGGGCAGCAGCCCGGCACGGTGGTCGTGGAATCCATCTGGCCCGGCGAGTATTTCCCGGGCGGCGTCGGCATCAATGCGCTGACCAGCGATGATCCGGCCCCGCCGATGGGCGGTGCGGTCTTCCATGACACCGCGGTCGCGATGGAGGCGGTCGCCTCCTCCCTGGCGCTGGCCGCCGAATAGGGGCGCGGCTACACTCCCGGCCCATAACAAGAGACCCGGGAGGAAGCCCATGTTCCGCCGCACCCTGCTGGCCGCGGGCCTTGCCATGCCCGCCATCGCTGAGGCCCAGGCCTGGCCCGCCGACCGGCCGATCCGCGTGATCGTGACCTTCCCGCCCGGCGGCACGGTGGACACGGTCGCACGGCTGCTCACCCCGATCATGAGCGAAAGGCTGGGCCGCACCATGGTGGTGGAGAACCGGGGCGGCGCCTCCGGCGTGATCGGGACGGAGGCGATCGCGAAATCCGCCCCGGATGGGCACACGATCGGCTTCGTGCTGTCCACCCACGCGGTCAATCCGGCGCTGAACCCGCGCCTGCCCTACGACACGCTGCAGGATTTCGCCCCGATCGGGCTGGTGGGCGGGGCGCCGGTGCTGATGGCGGCAAACAACGCCTCGCCCTTTTACAGCCTGGCCGATGTGATCGCGGCCGGGCGGCGGCGCGGGCAGGAACCGGCCTATGGCACCATCGGCAACGGCAGCACCGGGCATCTCACCTTCAGCCAGCTGCAGACGCTCTCGGGTGCCACCTTCCTGCACACGCCTTTCCGCGGCGGCGGGCCGGCGGTGCAGGCGGCGCTGGCCGGCACCGTGCCGCTCGTGGTGGCGAGCACGGTGGTGGTGGGGCCGCAGGTGGCCAGCGGCCATCTCCGCGGCATCTGCATCTCGAGCGCGCAACGCTCGCCCGCCCATCCCGACATTCCAACCATCGCCGAGTCGGGCTTTCCGGGCTTTTCGGCCGAATCTTGGGTGGGCGTGCTGGCCCCGGCGCGCACGCCGCAGGCGGCGGTGGAGAGGCTGAATGCCGAACTCAACGCCGCGCTCGCCACCTCCGAGATCAGGGCGCGCTTCGCCTCCCTCGGCATGACGCCGCAGCCGATGACGCCGCCGCAATTCGGTGCCTTCATCGCCGCCGAGATGGAACGCTGGGGGGCGGTGGTCCGGACGCACCAGATCACCGCGGATTGAACCGGCATCAGGGGGCAGGAGCCGCGGCGCCGGCTGCGAGGCGGCGCCCTGCGGACCTATAGGGGGGCCGAGATCATCAGCCGGAGCGCGCGCCGCCGGCGCCGCGGTCAGAGCCCGAGCGCCACCCGACGCGTGTTGCTGGCCTGCAGGTTGCGCAGCCGGGCCAGGGCCCAGAGCGGGAAGATCTGCCGATAGCCGTGGTAGCGGAGGTAGAAGACACGCGGGAAGCCGGTGCCGGTGTAGTCCTCCTCCTCCCACTCCCCGTTCGGCTTCTGGCGGCTGATCAGCCAGGCCGCGCCGCGCCGCACCGCGGGGCTGTCGACCTCTCCGGCCGCCATCAGCGCCAGCAGGGCCCAGGCGGTCTGGCTCGGTGTCGAGGGGCCGGGGCGGCTGTGGCTGTCAGGTTCGGTGCCGCCGCGTTCGGGGTAGCTA
>JANWYF010000004.1 GCA_025057055.1 Rhodovarius sp.
AAGAAGGCGAGCAGATGATCGGCCGGCAGGCGCCGCTCCTCGCCCTTGAGGGTGGCGACCCTGACCGCGGTCAGGGTGCTGCCATCGCCCTCCAGCCCCTGCAGCTGATAGGGGATGACGAGCTCGACCTCACCGCGGCTGGCCGCGGCTTCCAGCTGCGCCACACTCTCCGGCGCCGCGCGGAACTTGGGGCGGCGGTGCACCACCTGCACGCTGGCCGCGATGTCCTTAAGGCTGAGCGCCCAATCCACCGCCGAATCCCCCCCGCCCGCGATGACCAGACGCTTGCCGCGAAAATCCTCCCGCCGGGCGACCATGTAGCGCACGGCGCCCGAGGCCTCATAGCCCGCAAGCCCCGGGAGGGGCGGCCGGTTGGGCCCGAAGGCGCCGGCCCCGGCCGCGATCACCACCGCCTTGGCGCGCACCTGTCGGCCCGCGCTGGTGCCCAGCAGAAAGCGCCCGTCCGGCTCGCAGGAGAGGGTCTCCACCCGCTGGCCCAGCAGCATCTGCGGCTTGAAGGGGGCGGCCTGCTCCTGCAGGCGCGCGATCAGCTCACCGGCCAGGATCCTCGGGTGTGCCGGCACGTCGTAGATCGGCTTCTCGGGGTAGAGGGCGCTGCATTGGCCGCCCACCGCCTCCAGCGTGTCGATCAGGGCGCAGCGCATCTTGAGCATGCCGCATTCGAAGACGGCGAAGAGCCCGACAGGGCCGGCGCCCACGATCGCCACATCGGTCTCGAGGATCTCGCTCATGAAGCCGTGGTGCCCGACCGGGCCAGCGAGGGCAAGCGGAGCGGCCTCGGCACCGCCGCCGCAGGCCGAGCCCCAGGCAGCCCGCCGGCACTGCCTCCGGCCATCGGCGCAGGCACGGCCGGGCGCGGCATCATCCTGGCCCAGAGGGCACGCCCTGGCGCTTCGTGCCGGAGCGCAGATCGGCCGTGCCGCCCTGGCCAGCGGCCCAGGATCACCGCCGCATCGCCTCTCCGGGCTGGCTGACCGAGTTCGGGGGCGGGCTCTCGCCACCCCAGCAGGCGGCGGCCCGGGTGTGCCGCGCGGGGCGCATGCCGCGGGCGGCTGCCGGCCGCGATCACCTGGCGCAAGGGGCCGCTGGAGCAAGAGGCAAGGGACCGCCCCCGCCGCGCATGGCCCCTACCGGCCCCGGCCCCTCGCGGGGCAGTGGAACCGCCGACCTTGGCGGCTGGCCGGTCAGGGAGCGGGGCGTGCTCCCCCCCACCACCAGAGAGCCAGCGTGGCGGCGGCCAGCACCGCCGCCATGCTGGGCAGCAGCAAGCGCCAGGCCTGGGCGGGCCGCGTCCCGTCACCGACCAGGGCACAGAGCATCGCAAGCCCCGCCGCCCCCATGCCCGCCCCCGCCCCGCCGGCGACATTATGCAGCGCGGCAACCAGCGCAGGATCGAGCCCCATGGCCTGGCCCAGCGCGTGCTGAACCGGCATCAGGGCAGCGTTG
Source organism: Rhodovarius sp. (assembly GCA_025057055.1). Classification (GTDB taxonomy): domain Bacteria; phylum Pseudomonadota; class Alphaproteobacteria; order Acetobacterales; family Acetobacteraceae; genus Rhodovarius. Next base: position 1,468 of record JANWYF010000004.1, read on the forward strand.
CTGCCGACATTGGTCCCCGTGACGATGCCGGACAGCAGCGCCATGGGGGCGATCGCCACCGGGGCAGCCGGACCGAGGAGCCCGGCCAGCGCCGCGGCCAGATCTGCCGCGATCCCGCCTTCCGCCAGCCAGCGCCCCAACACGACATAGAGCAGCAGCGCCGCCCCAGGGCGCAACGCCCGGGCGAGCGCCGGCCCGGCCCGGTCAGCCCGGCCATGCCAGAGCAGCAGCAGCAGCGCCACCGCCAGCAAGACCACCGCCACATGGTTGAGCGCAAAGCCCGGCAGCTCCGGATAAGGCCGCCAGAGGGGCATGCCGGGAACAGCGCGGGCGGCCAGCAGCGCCGCCAGCAGCAGCAGATAGGGTGCCGCGGCCGCGACGGGCCGGGCCGGCCGATCCGCCCGCCACAGGGCGAGGGCAGCGACCGGCCCCGCCGCCACCACCCCGGCCAACTCGAAGGGCAGCAGGCGATGGGCCAGGATCAGCAGCGCGCCGAGCAAGAGGGTCAATCCCGCCTGCACCGCCCGCTCGGCCGCCGGAGGTGCTGCGCCCGCCATGGCCTGCAGCCGCCATTGCAGGGGCAGCAGCAGCAGCAGCCACAGTGCCGCGGGCCAGGCCGCTATCGCCCCCACCGCCTGCCCGGGCACGCCGGCGATGGCCGCACCCAGCGCCGTGCCCGGCCCCAAGCCGCCCCAGGGCACCAGGGTCAGAGCCTGGACCGAGAGCGCCACCGCCACCACCCCGCGCACGCCCATCGCCATCAGCGCGCCCAGCGCGAAGACGGCCCCGATCGAGAAGCCCGTCACGCTTTCGAGGAAGGCGCCGCCCGGGAGGGAGACGGCGAAGATGCGCGCCGGCGTGGCGGGGCGCGGCATCGCGCTGGCCTGGCCGCCCGCGATCGCGGCCTGGAACAAGAGGCCGCCCGCGACGATCAAGACGGGCGGCAGGGCCAGGAAGGCGCCGGCCAGGCTCTCGCGCCAGAGGAAGCCGACCAGCCCCTCCGCCTCGCGCAGCCAGAGGGCAGGCAGCGCGGCGATCAGGGCGAAGAGGCAGGCCGGCAGCGGCGCGACCCGCCCGCTGGCCAGCAGGCCAAGAAGCAGCAGGAGCGGCGCCGCATCGGCCAGGATCACCGCCGCTTCGCCTCGGCCAGGGTGATGACGACCGCCCCCGCCAGGATCAGGGCGGCTCCGAGGATGGCGAAGAGGTCAGGCACTTCGCCATAGAGCAGCCAGCCGGCGAGGGCGATCGCCAGCAGCCGGAGATACTGGAAAGGAGCGATGGCGCTCGCCTCGCCCGCTCGCAGCGCCTCGGTCAGCAGCCAGATAATGCCCGGGGCGAAGAGCCCGAAGCCGATGAGCAGCAGCAGATCGGTCAGACCGAGCGGCACCCAGGCGGACAGCGCGAAAGGGGCCGCGGCGAGGGTGGTGACCAGCCCGACCCAGGCGAGCACCGTCGGCGTGCTTTCGGTGCGGGTCAACAGGCGGGAGGTGAGGGTGATCCCGCACCAGGCGAGGGCGGCGGCCAGCGCGACGGCCACGCCGGTCGGCGACACCTCGGCCCCCGGGCGGAGCATGATCGCCACCCCGGCGAAGCCCGCGAGCGTGCCGGCCCAGCGCGCGCCATCCACCCTCTCGCCGAGCAGGGGGCCAGCGAGCAGGGTGGTGAACATGACATTGGTGAAGGAGAGCACCGTGGCGGTGGCCAGGTCGAGATAGGCGAAGGAGAGGTAGTAGAGCCCCCAGGTGGTGACGGAGCACAGCCCGCGCAGCAGATGCAGCCCGGGGCGGCGGGTGGAGAAGACGGCCAGCCCCGAGGCGATCAGCAGCGGCGCGACCCAGAGGAGCTGCCCGGCCGCGCGGAAGAGCACCTGCACCTCGATCGGGATGCCGCGGGCGAGGAGGAGGCGGATCATCAGCGCCTCGGCCGCAAAGAGCAGGGCGCAGAGCGCCATCAGCGCCGCCCCGCGCAGATTGTCTGGCCGGTCAGTCACGCGGCCCGGCCAGCGGGGTGGGAGAAAGCCGCCCTCAGGACAGCGTCAGGCGCTTGAGCTGGAAGCCAAGCAGGCGCTCATCCGCACCAGCCCCCAGGCTGCGCGGGCGGACCGCCGTTGGAATGATCAGCCGCAGCTTGGCCAGGCCGGACTGCAGCGCATCCGCCTCGACGGAGAAGGCCGCGTCGAACTCGTTGAAAACGTGGATGTAGGTGACGAGAAGCCCGTTGACGTAAACCGCTGCTTCTTGCGCCGGCACGCGGGTGCCAAGCACCCAGGGCATGACCAGAAGCGACAGGGTGAGGTCACGCCCCGGTGCCTCAAGAGGGATGTCGATCCCGCAGAAGCGTTCCGTGGTCCATGAGAAATCCGGGGCCGATTCGAAATCCAGCCCGACCGGGGAGAGGTAGCGGGCATTTCCGTTCAGCCCGAAGGTGATGACATCACCTGACTTGAACCCTGGCCCGCGTGAAGCCGCTGCGCCGCGTCGAGCGGCCGAGGAGGGAAGCGCCATGGCGAGCTCAACCCCGATGCCTGTGCTTTCTTGGGCGCTTACCACCCTCCGCCTTCCTCTGCCAAGCCAAGCGCGCGCAGCAGCTCCGGGATGTGCCGGCGGAAGGCGAAGAAGCCGCGCCGCGCCAGCGGCCAGCAGAGCGTATCGAAAGCCCGGCGGGGGGCCACAAGCGGCAGGCCTGCGCGCTCGACCCCCTCGAGCATGGGCCGCACCCAGCCCACGGGCGCATGAGGGGTGAGGATCGCCTCCGCCCCGAGCCCCCGTGCCCAGGCCCCGACCTTATCCGGCGTCAGCCGCTCCGCCCCGCGGGCTGTCCGCGCGGCAAGCAGCCGGGCGCCATCGGCCACCGCCGCCTCGGTGAAGGCGGCCGCGGCCGCGGCGGCACCGAAGATGCTGCGCTGCTGCGGCCAGCACAGGAAACCCACCCCGACCACCTCCGCCCCCTCGGGCCAGAAGGTCGCATCCTCCTCGTGCAGGAGCAGGGCCACCCGCCCGCGCGGGATGGCGGGGCCATCGGAGAGGGCCCCGGGCGGGGGCGGGGGCGGCTCAGCGAGCGGGGCGGCATCCTCGATCAGCTGCCCGCGCGGGTCGAAACGGCCGAAGCTGTAGCGGGCGATGTTCTCGGCCCGCGCCAGATAATGCTTGCCCGGCGTCTGGATACCGCCGACCCAGCGCCAGGAGAGCGTATTGGAGGCGGGATCGGCATCCTTGAGGTGGTGCAGGAACAGCTCCGCGCCCAGCACCCAGGGCAGGCGCAGGGTGAAGATCCAGATGCTCGCAAACCACATGCGGGCGTGGTTGTGCAGATAGCCGGTCTCGGCGAGTTCCCGCGCCCAGGCGTCGAAGCAGGCGATGCCGGTCGCGCCGGCCGCTGCCGCCTCGAAGGCGCGGCGCAGCCCGGCCTGCGCCGACAGCTCCGCCTGCAGGGCGCGAGCGCGGGCGCGGTATTCCGCCCACATCGCCGGCCGCAGCTCGAGAAAGCCCTTCCAGTAGACGCGCCAGAACACCTCCTGCACGAATGTCTCAGCCGCGGGGAGGCCGTGCTGCGCCAGCGCGATGCGCAACACCTCCTCCTCGGTGACCAGCCGGTGGCGGATATGGGCCGAGAGTTCCGAGACATATCGGCGCCGCCCGGGACCCGGGTCGCCGTTGCGCCCTTGGGCGTAGGCGCGGCCCATCAGCGGGGCAAAGGCGGCCAGCCGGGCCAGGCCATCAGCGCGGGTGGGCTCGAGCGACATGGCCGGGATCTGGGGCTTGCACCCGCCCGCGAAAGATCAGGACAGATCGGAGAACGCCCGCCGCCACCGGGCAAGCCGCCCTGCCCCCCGCCTAGCGGATGATCCGCCCGCCGCGATCCGGCGTCAGCCATTCGGGCCAGCCGAAGATCGCCTCCAGCACCACCACGGCCATAGCCAGCGCCAGCGCGGCCAGGATGGCGATCAGATGCGGGCGGGAGGGCGGATGGCGCAGCCAGAGCAGGAGCCGCATGGTCAGGCGCAGCAGCGGATCCATCCCGGGCCTCCCTCAGCCCAGCGCTGCCGCCGCAAGGGCGGCAAAGGCGCGGCTGCGATGGTCATCGGCCGACTTCTCGGCCGGCGTCATCTCGCCGAAGGTCAGGCCGGAATGGGCGGGGATGAACATCGGGTCGTAGCCGAAGCCGCCCTCTCCGCGCGGCGGATGGACCCAGGATCCGACGACCTCGCCCGGGTGGACATCTACATGCCCGTCGGGCCAGGCGAGGGCGAGCACGCAGCGGAAGGCGGCCCGCCGGTCGGGGTTCCCGGCTGCCTCGCGCGCGATGCGGGCCATCGCGGCCCTGTAGTCGCGGCGGCCATCGGGCAGCATCGCCCAATCGGCGCTCTTGACGCCGGGCGCGCCGCCGAGGGCCGCAACGAAAAAGCCGCTGTCGTCGGCCAGCGCGGGCAGGCCGGTCGCGCGCGCCGCCGCCAGCGCCTTGAGCGCCGCATTCTCCTCGAGGCTCGCGCCCGTCTCGGCCGGGGCGGGCAGGCCGAGTTCGCCGGCCCCGATCAGCTCCACCCCGAAGGGTTCGAACAGCCGCCGCAGCTCGCGCAGCTTGCCCGGATTGTGGGTGGCGAGCACCAGCCGGCTGCCCGGGGGCAGGCGGCGCGGCCGGCTGGCCTGCTCAGCCAATGCCGACCGCCCGGCGCTGCGCCGCCAGGATCTCGGCGATGCCCTGGCGCGCCAGGGCAAGCAGGGCCTGGAAATCGGCCTCGCTGAAGGGGGCGGCCTCGGCGGTGGCCTGTACCTCGACCAGCCCCCCCCGGCCGGTGATGACGAAATTGGCATCGGCCTGGGCCGTGCTGTCCTCGGCGTAGTCGAGGTCGAGCACCGGCTCGCCCTGCAGGATCCCGCAGGAGACAGCGGCCACCTGATCGAGCAGCGGCATGCTGCCCAGGATGTTCTGGGCCATGCAGTGGCGGAAGGCGAGGTGCAGCGCGACCCACGCACCCGAGATGGCAGCGCAGCGCGTGCCGCCATCGGCATTCAGCACGTCGCAGTCCAGGGTGATGGTCATCTCCCCCATCGCCTTGCGGTCGACAACCGCGCGCAGGCTGCGGCCGATCAGGCGCTGGATCTCCTGCGTGCGGCCCGACTGCTTGCCGCGCGCGGCCTCCCGTTCGCCGCGCGTGTGGGTGGCGCGCGGCAGCATGCCGTATTCGGCGGTCACCCACCCTTCCCCCTTGCCGCGGAGGAAGGGGGGCACCTTGGCCTCGACGCTTGCGGTGCACAGCACTTCGGTGCCGCCCATGCGAATGAGGCAGCTGCCCTCGGCATGGCGGGAGACGCCGATCTCCAGGCTGATCGGGCGCAGCGCGGCCGCGGCGCGGCCGGAGGGACGGATGCTCATGGCAGCGGGGAGTAGGCCGCAGCCCGCCGGATGTCCACCGCGGCCCTGCGCTCGCCGCCCTGCCGATCCCTAGCCGCTGCCGATCAGGATGCCGGCGGCGAGCACCAAGCTGCCGCCCAGCACGACCTGGAAGATCGCCCGGCCCATCGGCGTTTCCATGTAGCGGTTCTGGATCCAGGCGATGGCCCAGAGTTCGACGAAGACGATCGCGATCGCGAGCGCCGTCGCGGTCCAGAAATGCGGTATCAGATAGGGCAGGGCATGGCCGAGCCCGCCCAGGGTGGTCATCACGCCGGAGGCCAGCCCGCGCTTCCACGGCGCGCCGCGCCCCGAGAGCTTGCCGTCGTCGTGCGCGGCCTCGGTGAAGCCCATCGAGATCCCGGCGCCGACCGAGGCGGAGAGGCCGACCAGGAAGGTGGTCCAGGGGTCGTGGGTGGCGAAGGCCGTGGCGAAGATCGGCGCGAGCGTCGAGACCGATCCGTCCATCAGCCCGGCAAGCCCCGGCTGGACCCAGGTCAGCACGAATTGGCGGCGCGCCGCCAGGCTCTCCTCGCTCGCCGCGCCGCTCCGCGAGAGCTCCTCAGCCAGGGCCTCGACCCCGCTCTCGTGCCGCGCCTCCTCCGCTGCGAGATCGCCGAGCAGCCGCCTGATCTCGGCATCGGTGCTGCGTTCGGCGGCGGCGCGGTAGAAGGCCTCGGCCTCGCGCTCCATCGCCGCCGCCTCGGCGCGGATGCGATCAAGGCCCAGATTCTCGACCAGCCAGACCGGGCGGCGGGCATAGAAATCGGCCACGTGCTCGCGCCGGATCGGCAGGATCAAATCGCCGTAGCGGGCGCGGTAGAGATCGATCAGCCGGCGACGGTGCCTGTCCTCCTCCTCCGCCATCGCCTCGAACATGTCGGCCGTCGCCGGATAGGCCTCGCGCAGGCGGCGGGCATAGAGGCGATAGATCCGCGCATCCTCCTCCTCGGAGGCGATAGCGAGCGCCAGGATCTCCTGTGCCGAGAGGCTCGCGAAACGCCGGCGGCCGAAACCGGGCAAGGGCAGCAAGCGCATGGGTCAGCCGATCCTCGGGGGTTGCTTATGCCGCGGGATATAGGCCGGCCGCGGCGGGAGGCGACGGCGCCGGCCGCCGCCGCCCCCCCTGCCGGATGCAGCTCAGCCCTGCTGATCCGGGGAGAGCACGAGGCAGCCGCCGCGCGCCCGCAGCCGGTCGCAGGCCTGCTGCGCGGCGGGCTGAGAGAGGCCCACCACCCGCGCACGGAAGAGGGTAGCGCGACCGACCTGCACCGGCCGCACCTCGACCCGCCCGCCAGCCACCGCCGCGGCCTGGGCGGCCGCACGCGCCTGCGCCTCGGTCGAGAAGGCGCCGACCTGGATCGCCCAGGCGCCGCCGGGAGAGCCAGGCCGCAGGGCAGCCGGCAGGGTCGCGGCCTGG
>JANWYF010000098.1 GCA_025057055.1 Rhodovarius sp.
CGCGCCGAACTCCGCGCGGAATATCTGGAACCGCACGGCTTTCCCTGGATCGTCGGCTTCTCGGGCGGCAAGGACAGCACCCTCGTCGCTCATCTTGTTTTCGACCTTCTCCTTTCGCTCGCGCCCGACGAACGCCGCCGCGCGGTGCACATCGTCGCCAACGACACGCTGGTCGAATCGCCCGCCGTGATGGCGCACATCGCCTCTGTGCAGGCGGAGATGCGCCATGCCGCCGAAGCCTGGCGGCTTCCTGTGCGCGTCGTCACCACCCGGCCCGACCCGGACGCCACCTTCTGGGTGAACCTGATCGGCCGCGGCTACCCGACGCCGAATCGCCTCTTCCGCTGGTGCACCGACCGCATGAAGATCCAGCCCACCTCGCGCTACATCCGCGACCAGGTCGCGGCCTCGGGCGAGGTGATCCTGCTGCTCGGCGTGCGGCGGGACGAGAGTGCGACGCGCGCGGGCTCAGTCGCCCGCTACGACAATGGCCGTCGCCTCAACCGCCACAACGACCTCAAGGGCTGCTTGGTCTTCCGCCCGATCGTCGAACTCTCGACCGAGGATGTGTGGGAGTTCCTGGCGACCCACCCGCCGCCCTGGGGCGGCAGCCACCGCGCCCTGATCCAGCTCTATCGCGACGCGGGCGGCGGGGAATGCCCCGTCGTCACCTCCTTCGACGATGCGCCCTCCTGCGGCACCACCTCGCCCCGCTTCGGCTGCTGGACCTGCACCGTGGTGGAGAAGGACCGATCGCTGGAAGGCTTCGTCGAGGCAGGCTTTGCCGAGTTCGCGCCGCTGATCGCCTTCCGCGACTGGCTCGTCTCCATCCGCAACGATCCCAAGCGGCGGCTCGCACGCCGGCGCGGCGGGCGGATGACGGTGGCAGCCAATGGCACCTTCATCCCCGGCCCGTTCACCCTGGCGACCCGGGCCGAGATCCTCGATCGCCTGCTGGCGCTGCAGGCGGAAGTGGGGCGGGAACTGATCAGCGCGGACGAGATCGCGCGCATCCGGCGCATCTGGGCGGAGGATGCGCTGCAGGCGGCCGATCTGCAACTCGCCGCACGGCACTGAGGATGCGGCAGCCATGGCACGGGAACTGGTCAGCCTGTTCGCTCAAGAGGCCGGCCGAGCGCTGATCCAGCAGCACTGCCAGCGGGTCGGCCTGGAAGTCGCCGATCTCCAGCGACTGGTCGAGGAAGTGATCGACAAGGACTCCATGGGGCGCCGTCGCGGGATGCGGCAGGTTTTCGACAGCATCCTCGACACCACCGACGGGGAGGGGCCAACTTCCCCATGATCCTGCGCGGCATCGAACTGCAGAACTGGAAAGCCTTCGAGAATGCACGGTTTCACTTCCCGCGCCCCGAAGCCGGTCGCAATGTGATCCTGATCGGGGCCCCCAACGGCTACGGCAAGACGTCGCTGTTCGAGGCGATCGCACTCGGCCTTTACGGCAAGGACGGCCTGCGCCTTGTGCTCAGGGCCGGGGCTGCGGCGGATGAGGAGCGCCGCCTCTTCAACTACCGCGATTTCCTGGAACGCGCCCTCAACCGCAGCGCGGCTGCCGCAGGTCGGATGACCTGCCGGGTGACGCTTCGCTTCGAGGACGAACGGGGCGTCCCGATCGACATCGAACGCTCCTGGTTCTTCACCGAAGCCGGCAAGCTGCGCCTGGGCGCCAATGGCGAAACCGTGCGTATCTTCCTCGGCGAGGAACGGAAGGTCCTAGCGCCACCGCTGGCCGAGGAGGACCCCGACGCCTGGTATCGCGAATGGGTCGCCCGCACCTTCCTGCCGGCGGATATGGCGACCTTCTTCCTGTTCGACGGGGAGATGGCAGCGGCCTACGCCGAACGTGACATGGCGCAGCAGGTTCGCATCGGCATCGAGGGGCTGCTCGGCCTCGTCTGGTTCCGCCGGCTTGGCGAGGCTTTGCGCGACTACGCCTCGCACAAGCGCCAACAGGTGCCCCGCGACGTCAACTCCGCCCTCATCGGAAAGTTGGAAGCCGAGATTGCGGTGCTCAACGCCGAGGTGCAGGAGCTCGAGCGTCGGCTCGAGGAGATCCGCAGCGAACTGGCGGCGGCGGAGCCGGAACGTCAGGCCTTGATCCGCCAGCTGATGGACCATGGCGGCAGAACCCAGGCCGACCTCGAACTCCTGACGCGCGATCTTGCCGACCACCGCAAGGAGCTCGAGCGCGCCAAGGACAGGCTCTCCGAGCTCGTGGAGACCGATCTGCCCCTGGCCCTGGTCGGGCGCGACCTGCCAGCCCGGCTCAATGATCGCCTGGAGGCGGAACGGCGGCGCGAGCAGTGGCTGGCCGCCATAGAGGAGACGCGGGGGCGGATCGATGCCGTGCTGGACCTGATCGATGCGGAGCTCAAGGGCCTCACTCCGCCGCTTGCCGTGCCACAGCTTGAGGGCGTGAAGCAGGCGGTCAGACGCGGGATCCAACGGCTGTGGCATCCCGCCCCGGAAGGCGCTGCCGATTCGTTTCGCCACGCCCATGCCACCAGTGCGCTCCGGGCCGCCATCACGAACCGCATCAGCCAGGGGCAGGCCACGGCCGGTCAGGCGCTCCGGAACCTGGTGGCAACGATCGAGCGGGAGAGCAAGGCCGTGCGCCAGCTGAAGGCGGAGGTGGACAAGGCACAGCTGTACGGGCCGGAGCTTGAGGAGAAGCGAACGCGGCTGAACGAGATCGAATCCCGGGTGCGAGCCCTGGAGCACGAAAAGGGCAGCAAGGAGGCTCTGCTCAAGACGAAGCGTACGGAACTGGCGGACAGGCGCGCAGAACTCGGGCGCCAGACCGAACGGCTGGATCAATCGGCCCGGCCGGCACGGCTTGCGAAGCGGGCCGAGGAAGTCGCGGCCATGCTCGATGCGCTGGTCGAGGAAGCCTTGCCGCTGCAAGCGACGGAGATCGCCCGGGCGATGACCCGGGCGATCCAAGCCATGGCACACAAGAAGGATCTGTTCCGTCAGGTCGAGATCACGCCGGAGTTCGAGATCAAGCTGCTCGGGCCGGGGGGTGAGAACTTGCGCGAGGTCGATCTCTCCGCCGGCGAGAAACAGGTCTTCACCCAGGCGCTGTTCTACGCGGTGGCTGCGGTCTCGGGCCGGTCCTTCCCGGTGCTCATCGATACTCCGCTCGGCCGACTGGACGACCAGCACCGGATCAACGTGTTGCGCTTCCTCGCCGAACGTGAGGGGCAGGTGTTCCTGATCTCGACCGACACCGAAGTCGTCGGCCCCTATCTGGATGCCATCCGCGAGCGGGTCAGCAAGGCCTATCGCATCGAAAACCGGCAAGATGGCGAGTTCGGCCGGTCCTGGCCGGTGGAGGGCTACTTCGCCGGGGAGCGGCTTGCACTTGAAGGCATCCGTGCATGAACGACCTTCCTCCTGGGCCACCTTTCAGCCTGGTCTCGGTGAGCAAAGGCGGCTTTCGCGGCTCCGCCGAGGCGGATGCCATCTCCAACCGGCTGCGCGAGAGCCTGGGCCTTGCTCACCACAACGTCCCGGCGCGGCTTGCCATCGCACGGTCGCTCGCGATCCGCTCCGCACCCGCGCCCGCGGCCGGCGAGGCCGGCCGTATGATCGATGGCGAACAGCTCTTCGGATCCGGTGCCGATCTGGCCGCCTGGGTATCGCTCATCATCGAGCATGCCGGCCGCGCCCCGGCCGATCTCACCGAGTTCCGCAACTGGGTGCGCGCCCATTGGGTGCGGGGCATGACCGATCTCGGCCTTCTGCTCGACCGTGCGGAGGAGGATCAGCTGCGCTTCTGGCAGTTGATCGCGCAGGACCTGCCGTCTGGCATGGAGGGGCCGCTGCCGGACCCTGCGGGCCCTGCTCCGGCGGGTCCGGAGCCGGCTGCCGTCAGCGTGCCGGTGGGCGAAATCGGCACGGATCGCGCAACGGGGCAGACCGTGTTCTGGCGCGTCAACGCCCGCGGCGGGTCCCCGCATGCCGCCATCATGGGCGGGGTGGGCTCGGGCAAGACGCGCACCGCTGCGGCCATGCTGCGCAGGATCCGCGCCACAACCCCCGTTCCCCTGATCGCCTTCGACTTCAAAGGGGACATGGCCGACGACAAGAACCAGCTCGATCGTGCCTTCCAGGCCAAGGTGGTCTCACCACCGCATCAGCCGATCCCGCTCGACGTGCTCTGGCTTGGCGACCGATCACAGATCGGCATCACGCTGGCAGCACAGCGGCTGCGCGACGGGCTTTCGACGCTCAAGCGCGGCAGTTTCGGGCCCAAGCAGGCGGGCTGGCTGGCAACGGCGGCCGAGGAGGCTCTGCGCACCCACACTCCCTGCACCCTCACCCATGTGCGCGACGCGCTGCGTGCCGTCTATGCGCAGAACGACCAAGGTGCCGACGGGGCGCTGAACACGCTCGAGGACCTCTGCCGCCTGCCGCTGTTCGAGCCCGCCCTGCGGCCCGACGCCTTCTTCGCGCAATCCTGGATCATCCGCCTCACCCAGGACTTGCCGGACCTTGTGCGCGTCTCCGTGGTCACGCTGCTGACCGATGCGCTTGACCGTTATCTCAACAGCCTGCCCGACGCGCCGACCGATGCCGAAGGGCATCGCGCGCTGCGCGTGCTCTGCGTGATCGACGAGGCGCATCGCATCCTCGGCTCCAAGCTGCCTGGGCTGTCCGGCCTGGTACGGCAGAGCCGTTCAAAGGGCGGCCTGGTGATGCTGATCAGCCAGGGGCCGGATGATTTCGAGGGCGTGGAGGATGATTTTCTGAACGAAATGGGGCTGGTGGTCGCCTTCCGCACCAACGCAGCGGCGAAGTCGGTCAGGCGAATCCTCGGACCGGACGCCCATCTCGCCGTGCTCGAGACCGGCGAGGCCTGGGTGAAGATCAGCGGCGAGGCATCGGCCCGCCGCGTCCTCGCCTGGCGCTGAGCTGCCGCAGGTACCGGGGCACAGCGCGAAGCGCCTGGTGGCGGCACGCCTCGTCTTCCTCTGCGCCTGGATCCGGCGCCCCTGCAAAGCCCGACGCCTCTTTCCGTGCCCCGCCGGATGGATGATATGAGCCTCAGCCTGCCGCAAGGCTGCGAACAGCTCCATCCGGATGCAGCCTGCCCAGCGGCGGCTGCGGCGGGGTCGCGCCCTCATCCTGACGGTCCGGCCCTCTTTCCCGGCTCACCGGCAGGTGCAGAGCTTGCCTGCGACACTTCCGCCCGCCGCGCCCCGTAGCGGCCGGTTGGCCCCGGCCTCCGCCGCGGCCGCTCCGCCGGCCGTCTCAGCTCAGCAGATTGCTCCAGGAGGGATCGGTGGCATCCATCGGCGTGACCACCTGCCTCTCGTTGAAGCCGGCGATGTCGATGCTGGCCAGCCGGGCGGAATAGCCTGCGCCACGCGCATCGCGCGCGGGGCTTTCGCGGTAGAACATCAGCACCCGCCCATTCGGGGCGAAGGTCGGCCCCTCCATCTGCCAGCCTTCGGAGAGGATGCGCTCCCCCGATCCATCGGGGCGCATGACCCCGATCGCGAAGCCGCCCCGGCCGAAGCGGGTGAAGGCGATCAGATCCCCCCGCGGGGACCATACCGGCGTGGCGTAACGGCCCTGGCCGAAGCTGATGCGCCGGATCGACCCGCCATTCGCATCCATGACGTAGAGCTGCTGGTCCCCGCCGCGGTCGGAGTTGAAGACGATCTGCCGCCCGTCCGGCGAGAAGCAGGGTGAGACGTCGAGGCCTCCGCCGGTGGTCAGCTGCCTCTCCCGCCGGGTGGCCAGATCGACGATGAAGATGTTGGCATCCCCGCCGCGGATCGCGCTCAGCACCACCGACCGCCCGTCGGGAGAGAAGCGGGGCGAGAGCGTCATGCCCGGAAAATTGCCGAGTAGCTCCTGCCGCCCGGTCTGCAGGTTGAACAGGAACACCCGCGGCTGCCCGGCGGCATAGGACATGAAGGCGATCTGCTGCGCATTGGGATGAAAGCGCGGGGTCAGCGCCTGGGTGCTGCCGTCGGTCAGGAAGCGATGGTTCTCCCCGTCCTGGTCCATGATGGCCAGGCGGCGGGTGCGCCGGTCGCGCGGCCCGCTCTCGGCGATGTAGGCGATGCGCGTGTTGAAATAGCCCTGCTCGCCCAGCGCACGTTCGTAGATGTCATCCGAGATGATGTGGGCAATCTGCCGCCAGTTGGAGACGCTCGCGCTATAGGCGGTGCCGAGGGACTGCTGTTCGGGCAGAATATCCCAAAGCCGGAACTCCACCCGCAGCGCATCCCCCTGGGCCGAGACGCGGCCGGTGACCAGGAAGGTCGCGTTGATCAGCCGCCAATCCTGGAAGCGCGGGGCGGCGGCGGCGGCCTCCGGCGTCTGGATGTAGGCCGCGCGCTCGACGGGCCGGAACAGGCCGGAGCTGCGCAGGTTGTTGGTGATCACCTGGGCGATCAGGGCGCCCAGGCGCTGGCCCTCGGGGTTGAGGCCGGCCATGGCCGGAATGGCGATCGGGATCGGCTCGGTACGGGCGCGGGTGATGTCGATCACCGTGCCCTGCTGCGCCCGCACCCGGCGCGCGGCCCAGATGCCGGGCGCGATCATGGTGGCGGCAAGGGTCTGGCGACGGCTCAGCATGGCTTCCTGCTAGAGCAGAACGGGCGGCGAGGGAATCGCCCGCTGCTGACCGTTCCGTGGCAAGCACCCCGCTCCGCTGCGCGCCCCCTCAGCGCAGGCCGAGCTCGCGCGGGTTGAAGCGGAAGGTCGCGGCGTTCAGCGCTGCCGCCCCCCCGCGCGGCAGCGGCAGCGGGTTGCAGCGCGGATCGCGCAGGGCGCGCGCCGCCGCCTCGTAGACCATGCGCGCGCGGGGGTCGGTCGGTATGGCCCCGGCGGGGCGCACCGCCCGCACCGTGCCGCCGGCATCCACCTCCACCCGCAGCTCGACCACGATGTCGCGGATGTTGGGTGCCCCGGCATCGACGTTGAAGCATTCCGAGACGCGTTCGGCCACGCCGCTGCGCTCGGCCGCCGTCATCTCGGCGACACCGGCCGGAGCGCCGCCGCCGCGCGCGGGGGCGGACGGTGCTGCCGGGCGCGGTTGAGGCGGCTGCTGCTGTTGCTGCTGGGCGCGCAGGCGTTCGAGCGTGTTGAGCACCGAGGCGCTGCGCTCCTCCGGCCGCTGCACCGGGGGGGTCTGGCCCGTGCCCGGCTGGCGCGCCGGCTCAGGCGGGGGCGGCACCGGCGTGGGGGGCAGCGGCAGGGGCGGCGCCGGTCGGGCCGGGGCCGGCGGGGCGGCGGTGGGCGGCGGCGGCGCCTCGGCCAGCTGCTGCTGCGGCGGGCGCGGGGGCAGCGGCATGGCGGCGGGGGCCGGCGGCGGGGGCGGAGGTGCCGGCGGCGTC
>JANWYF010000164.1 GCA_025057055.1 Rhodovarius sp.
CAGCAGGGGCAGCAGCAAGCCGGCCAGCACGGGCAGCATCGGACGATGGCGCATGGCGCTCTCTCCTCAGGGACGTTCGCGGGGGATCGACCCGTGGGCGATGCGCACGCGCCCGGGGCCGATCACCTCCCCCTCCAGCACGGCGCGGGAGGCGATGTTCATCACCGCCACCACCTCCCCCCGTGCGGCGTTGCCGAGCGCCCTGCCCTGCGCGGTCAGCTGCAGGCCCGGCGCTTCGAGCACGAGCAGCACCGGCTGATGGCGCTGCACCAGGCTGGGCGGGCCGAGATCGGCCAGTGGCAGGGGCGTATCGGCTCCCACCGGCCGGCGCAGCTCGCGCCCCAGAACCTGCTCGGCGCGCTCGGCAAGCCCTGGGCGGACGCGTTCGGCGCGCAGCCGCACTTCGCGCACATCGGCCGGGCCGATCACCTCGCCGAGGGCCAAGCGCCGGTTGGCCAGCACCACCGGCAGGGTGGGCACGGCGCGGCCCGCGATGCGCAGGCGCTGCATGGCCATCCCCTCGGCGCTGACGACCAGCGTGGCGGCGAAGCGGCTGCCCGGCTGTTCGACCGTCACCCCCTCCAGCATCAGGTGATGCCGGGCCGCGATCGGCACCATCGGCGGCTGGAAGCCTGTCAGTTCGATCTCGGCGAGCGGATCTAGCCCGCGTTGCGCCAGCTCCTCGCGCAGCAGCGCCTCGATCTCGGCCCGCGGCAATGCCCGGCCCGGGCGTTCGATCACCGCCCTCTCCTGCCCCGAGACGGGCCGCCAGGAGAGGCCGTGCAGGCGCGCGATCGCGGCCAGCTGGGGCGCCTCGACCACGATGCGCCGGCCGGGCTCCGGCGCCGGCCCGAGCGGCGTCGCCCCGCGCGGCCCGGCATTCTCGAACAGGTCCTGCAGGCGCAGCACCGGATCCTCCACCAGCACGAGCGGGCGGAGGAAGACGCCCTGCTGCGCCGCCACGGGGGCTGCGGCGGCAGCGAGGAAGCCGGCCAAGAGAATCCGCCGTGCCGGCATCAGCGCAGCCTCGTCAGGGTCGAGAGCATCTCGTCGGAGGCGGAGATGACCCGGCTGTTCATCTCATAGGCGCGCTGGGCGGTGATCAGCGCGGTGATCTCCTGCACCGTGTTGACGTTGGAGGTCTCGATGAAGCCCTGCAGCACCTGCCCATGTCCGGGCTGGCCCGGGGCTGCCACCTGCGGCGGGCCCGAGGCCGCGGTGGCCAGCAGCAGGTTCTCGCCGATCGCCTCGAGCCCGCCCTCATTGGCGAAGATGGCGGTCTGGATCTGGCCGACATTCTGGGGCGCGACCTGCCCGTCGAGGCGCACCAGCACCTCCCCGCTCGCGTTGATGGTCACATCGCGCGCCGCAGGCGGGATGGTGATGCCGGGCTGCACCACGAAGCCCTCAGCGGTGACGATGACGCCCTCCGGGCTGAGGGCGAAGGTGCCATCGCGCGTGTAGGCGATATCGCCGCTCGGCAGCAGGACCTGGAAATAGCCGTTGCCGCGGATCGCCAGGTCGAAGCGGTTTTCGGTCTGCTGCAGGTTGCCCTGTTCGTTGATGCGATAGATCGCGGCCGTGCGCACGCCAAGCCCGATCTGTGCCCCGGTGGGCAGGATGCTGCCGGCATCACTGCTGGCGGATCCGACGCGGCGCAGGTTCTGGTAGATGAGGTCCTGGAACTCGGCGCGCCGGCGCTTGTAGCCGGTCGTGGTCATGTTGGCGAGGTTGTTGGAGATCACCTCGACATTGGTCTGCTGGGCCAGCATGCCGGTGGCGGCGATGTGCAGGGATCGCATGCTCTGTGTCTCCTCGGCTCAGTTGCGGCGGCGCAGCAGGCGTTCGATCACGCTCGAGAGGCGCTCGCCCTCGCGTTCGAGGAACTGGGTGGCGAGCTGGAACTCGCGCAGCTCGGCCAGCATGCGAGTGAGCTCGAGGACGGGCTGGACATTGCTGCCCTCGACCGCACCTTGAATGAGGGAGGGGCGGGCGAGAGGCTCCGGTGGCTGGCCGGCGGCATCGAACAGGCGATCGCCCTCGGCGCGCAGCGCCTGGGGGTCGGCGAAGCGGACGACGCGCAGCCGCCCGATCGGCCCGTTCTCCGAGAGGATGGTGCCATCGCCGCGGATCTCGACCCGGGTATCGTTGGGGCCGATCGCGATCGGTTGTCCGGCCTCGTTGAGCACGGGATGGCCGGCATGATCGACCAGCCGCCCGTCAGCGCCGATCGTGAAGCGGCCGGCGCGGCTGTAGCGTTCCCCGCGCGGCGTCTCGAGGGCGAAGAAGCCCTCGCCCTCGATCGCGACGTCGAGCGGATTGCCGGTCCGGGTGATCGGGCCCGGCCTGTCGTCGCGCCAGGTCGCGCGGTCCCAGGCATAGCCCACCCGCTGCCCGCCCGGGATCGGCAGCACCGCGCGCTGCAGGCGCGGGTATTCCGCCTGGATCGGGCGGCTGAGGCGAAAGCCTGGGGTATCGGCATTGGCGATGTTGTGGGCGGTGACGGCCTGGGCGCGCATCTGCGCCGAGAGGCGGGAGAGGATGATGTAGCCGGGACTGTCCATGGCAGGGTTCCTCGTGCCGCGTCTGAGGCAAGCGGCGTGCCAGTGGCCCGCGGGCGGCTGCCGGGCAGTCTTTGCCGCCGCGCGGCAGGCGGCGCCGGCCGCGGGCAGGGAGCACCGCCAAGCCTCGGTTAACCTTCGCCGGGCAGAAGGCTTCTCGCACCGGAGACGAGCGAGAGGACGCCCCGCGATGGCCAGCGCCCAGGCCGAGGCCGCTTCCGATCCCCCCGCCCCGGCCAAGGGCGGGCGGCGCAGGCTGCTGCTGGTGCTGATCGCTCTGCCGCTGCTGCTGGCCGGGGCCGGGGCCGGGCTGTGGTTCTCCGGCCTGCTCGGCGCCGCCCCTGCGGTGCAGGCGCCTGCCCCGGCCGCTGCTGCGGCCCCGGCGCCGCGTCAGCCGGTCTTCGTCGCGATGCCCGACATCACCGCCAATCTCAACGCGCCCGGTCGCCGCCCTGCCTTCATCCGGCTGCGCAGCCAGATCGAGGTGCTGGGCGAGCAGGATGCCGAGCTGGTGCGGGCTCAGCTGCCGCGGCTGGTCGATCTGTTCACGACCTATCTGCGCGAGCTGCGGCCGGAGGAGCTGCGCGGTTCCGCCGGCACCCACCGCCTGCGCGAGGAGCTGATCGCGCGTGCCAACATCGCTGCCCATCCGGCGCGCGTGACCGATGTCTTGTTCCTGGAGATTCTGGTGCAATGACTGGTTCCGGCGCGCAGGATGATCTGGCCGCCGCCTGGGATGCCGCGCTGCGGGAGGAGGGCGCCTCCTCCGCCGGGATGCCGGCCGCACCCGCCGATGCGACGCGCATCCTCAACCAGGCCGAGATCGACAGCCTGATGGGTTTCGGCGAGTCCGCTCCGCGTGCCGTCGAGCAGTCGGGGATGGAGCGGATCATCAACTCCGGCCTCGTCTCCTACGAGCGCCTGCCGATGCTCGAGATCATCTTCGACCGGCTGGTGCGCATCATGACGACGAGTCTGCGCAACTTCACCTCCGACAACGTCGAGATCTCGATCGACGGCATCGCCTCCCAGCGTTTCGGGGACTATCTCAACAGCGTGCCGCTGCCGGCCATGCTGGCCGTCTTCAAGGTGGAGGAGTGGGACAACTACGGCCTGATCATGGTCGACAGCGCCATGATCTATTCGGTCGTCGATGTGCTGCTCGGCGGGCGGCGCGGCACTTCCCCCATGCGGGTGGAGGGGCGGCCCTACACCACCATCGAGCGCACCCTGGTCGAGCGGCTGATCAAGGTCGTGTTGTCCGATCTCGGCGAGGCCTTCTCCCCGATCGCGCAGGTGCATTTCTCCTTCGACCGGCTGGAGGTCAATCCGCGCTTCGCCATGATCTCGCGCCTCTCCAACGCCTGTGTGCTGGCGCGGCTGCGCGTGGACATGGAGGATCGCGGCGGGCGGATCGAGCTGCTGCTGCCCTATGCCACGCTGGAGCCGGTGCGGGAGCTGCTGCTGCAGCAGTTCATGGGCGAGAAGTTCGGCCGCGATTCGATCTGGGAGAGCCACCTCGCCGAGCAGCTGCGCCATACCCAGGTCGCGCTGGATGTCGTGCTCGACCAGCAGGTGATGCCGCTGTCGGCCGTGCTGCGCCTCAAGCCGGGGGATCGGCTGCTGCTCTCGACCCCGCCGCAGGCGCCGGTCAGGCTGCAATGTGGGCATGTGCGGCTGTTCCTGGCCGAACTCGGCCGCATCGAGGATCGTCCCGCGGTGCGCATCCTGGAAGGTGGCGCCATGCGCGAGGCGGAGGCCGCGCCATGACCGCCGTCGAATGGGCCGCGCAGCTGCTGGTGCTGCTGCTGCTCGGCCTTGCCCTGCCCCTGGCCTGGCGGCTCAACGCCTCGCTGATGCGCCTGCGCAGCGAGCGCGAGGAGATGGGCCAGGCCGCCGAGCGGCTGGCCGAGGCGACGCGCGCCGCCGAGGCGGCGCTGGTCCGGCTGCGTGCCTCCACCGAACTCGCCGGGCGACAGTTGGCCGAACGGATGGCGGCGGCGGAGCCGCTGCGCGAGGATTTGCGTTTCCTCATCGAACGGGGCGAGGCGCTGGCCGACCGGCTGGAAGCGGCGGAGCGGGCGGCGCGGCCGGTGGCCACGGAACCGCGCCCGGCTCCGACCGATCCGCGCAGCAGCGCCGAACGCAGCCTGCTGCAGGCACTCTCGGCCCGCTCATGAGCCCGCTGTCGCGCTGGCGGCTGCTGCCGATCACCATCGCCGCGATGGGGCTGCTGGCCGCGGTCAAGCTGGAACGCCTGGCCGGCGTCCTGCTCTCCTCCGCCCCGCCGGCAGCGGGGGCGGCGATGGCGCAGCCGCGTCCCGCAGGCTCTGGCCCGGCGGCGCCCGGCCCTGCCGCTTCCGGCGCATCCGCTGCCGGCTCCGCGACGCCCCTCCCGCCGGCCGCCGCCCCGCCCGGCCCTGCCCCCCGCGGCGAGCTGCCCGCGCCGGCGCTCGCCGCCGCGGCGGAGGCCGAATCCGCCCTGTTCGAGGCGCTGCGCCAGCGCCGGCAGGAGCTCGACCGCCGCGCCGAGGATCTGGCGCAGCGCGAGCTGCTGATCGCCGCCGCCGAACAGCGCCTGCAACAGCGCATTGCCGAACTGGCCGCGCTGCAGGCCCGGCTGGAGGCCGAGGCGCGGGCCCGTGAAGCCCGGGAGGAGGCAGGAATTCGTCAACTGGTGCGGGTCTATGAGGCGATGCGGCCGCGTGATGCGGCGGCCATCCTCGATGAGCTGGAGATGCCGGTGCTGCTGCAGGTGATCGATCGCATGCGCGAAGCGAAGGCGGCGCCGATCCTGGCCGCGATGCGGCCGGACCGTGCCCGTGCCGTCACGTCCGAACTCTCCCGCCTGCGCAGCCGACCTGCCGATTAATCCCGCCGCCGCCCGACCGTCCGCCCAGCCCCGACCCCGACCGCAGGAGCCGAACCGCCCATGGACAAGAAGATCCCGATCCTGATCGTGGACGACTACAAGACCATGCTGCGGATCATCCGCAACCTGCTCAAGCAGCTCGACTTCGACAATGTCGAGGAGGCGTCGGACGGGCAGGAGGCGCTGGCCAAGCTGCGCGCCGGGCATTTCGGCCTGATCATCAGCGACTGGAACATGCAGCCGATGACCGGGCTCGAGCTGCTCAAGGAGGTCCGCGCCGACCAGCGGCTGAAGCATATCCCCTTCATCATGGTCACGGCCGAGAGCAAGACGGAGAACGTGATCGCGGCCAAGCAGGCGGGCGTGTCGAACTACATCGTCAAGCCCTTCAACGCCGAGACGCTGCGCGACAAGATCGAGAAGGTGCTGGTCCATGCCTGAGGGTGCCGCTGCCCCGCGGGAGGATGAGCTGGAGCAGGCGGTCCGGCGCGTGCTGGCCTCGGTGGCGGGGGATCTGACCGCGACCGAGGCCATGCTGCTGGGCGAGCTGCAGGCCCTCTCGCGCGAGATCGCGCGGGCCCGCCAGGAGATGGCGGCGCTGCGCCTCGCCGATATCAACGCGCGGC
The DNA here is from genome assembly GCA_025057055.1 of Rhodovarius sp. GTDB lineage: Bacteria > Pseudomonadota > Alphaproteobacteria > Acetobacterales > Acetobacteraceae > Rhodovarius. The sequence goes on from JANWYF010000164.1 coordinate 6,060, forward strand.
ATATCCCGGTCGTCACCGACGAGCTGGATGCCGTCGTCGCCCATACCGCCGAGGCGACGAACACCATCATCGACGCGTGCGAGGGGCTGGAGCGGCTGGCCGCCGCCCTTCCGCCGGCCGAGGCGGAGGCCTTCGGCGAGGCGGTGACCCGCATCTACGAGGCCTGTTCCTTCCAGGACATCACCGGCCAGAGGATCAGCAAGGTGGTCTCGGCCCTGAAGACCATCGAGGAGCGGCTGCGCCATCTCGAGGAGCGCTTCGGTCCCTTCCCCGAGGCGCCGGCCGAATCCGCCTCCGTCCCCTCTGTGCCGGAGGGCCGTGCCCTCGCGCATGGGCCGCAGCTGCCGCACCTGGCCAGCAGCCAGGCGGACATCGACAGTCTTCTGGCGAGCTTCGACTGATGCGGGTCGCGCTGCCCCTGCTGCTGCTGCTTGCCCTGCCGGCGGAGGCGGTGGAGCGGGTGGCGGTGCGCGTGGGCGATCATCCGGGCCATGGCCGGATCGTCTTCGACTGGCCCGCCCCGCCGCCCTATAGCATCGCGCAGGAGGGGGCGCTGGTTCGGCTGCGCTTCCAGGCCCCGGGCGAGCCCGCGGCCGAGAATCTCCGCCGGCTGCCGCGCAATGTCCTTGGCCTGCAGCCGGCCGAGGGGGGTGTCGACATCCGCATCTCCGAGGGGGCGCGGCTGCGCCATTTCCGTCTCGGCAACCGGGTGGTGGTCGACATTCTCGATCCCGCCCCGGGCGAAGCCGCGCCCGCCCCGGCGCGGCCGGCGGCATCCTCCCCCGCCCGGCCGGCGTCCTCCGATGCGCTGCGGCCGGTCGCGCCCGCTGCCACCTCCGGTCGCGCTTCGGCGGCCGAATCGCCCTCCACCCCCGCCGCCCCTGCCGCGCGGGAAGCTGCGCCCCCGCCGCCGCCCCCCGCCGCGCCGGCCCCGGCAGCGCCGCCGACCGGTGGAGACAATCTCAACCCCCAGTTCGTGCAATGCTTGCGCAAACTCAACAATACCCGACTTATCGTAGACGCTCATTAATGCGCGCACGATACGCTCCTCAATACACAACTGCGACTA
>JANWYF010000200.1 GCA_025057055.1 Rhodovarius sp.
CCCGCCCGACCTGCCCCGGCGCCGGCCATCCCGCCCGCGCCGCGCCTTGCGAAGGCGCCAGCCTGGGTGGGAGAGCCGTGCGGCAGGCCAGCCCCGCCGGCCTTGCCAGCCCTGTGCCGGCATGATCAAGCCCGCCCATGCTGCGCGTGACCGAACTGCGCCTGCCGCTCGACCATCCGCCCGAGGCGCTGGAAGAGGCGCTGGCCGAACGCCTGGGCAGCCGCCCCTTCGCCTGGCAGCTCATCCGCCGCGGTCATGACGCGCGCAACAGGCGCGACATCCGTCTCGTCTACACGGTCGATGCCGCGCTTGATGAGGCGGCCGAGGCACGCGCCCTGGCCCGGGGGGATCCGCGCATCCGCCCCGCCCCCGACATGCGCTACCGCTACATCGCCCGCGCGCCCGAGGGCTTCGCGGAACGCCCGGTGGTGGTGGGCACCGGCCCCTGCGGGCTGTTTGCGGCGCTGCTGCTCGCCCAGATGGGCTTCCGCCCGATCATCCTGGAGCGCGGGCAGCCGGTGCGCGTCCGCACCCGTGACACCTGGGGCCTCTGGCGCCGGCATGAGCTCAAGCCCGAATCCAATGTCCAGTTCGGCGAAGGCGGCGCGGGCACCTTCAGCGACGGCAAGCTCTATTCCCAGATCCGCGATCCGCTGCTGCATGGGCGCAAGGTGCTGACCGAGTTCGTCAAGGCCGGCGCGCCGGAGGAGATCCTCTACCTCGCCAAGCCGCATATCGGCACTTTCCGCCTGGTCACGGTGGTTGAGAACCTGCGCGCCGAGATCGAGGGGCTGGGCGGCGAATACCGCTTCGGCACCAGGCTGGAGGAGCTGGTGCTCGACCCTGCCACGCGTGCGGTGCGCGGCGCGCGGCTGTCGGATGGCTCGCTGCTGCCCTGCCGCTTCCTGATCCTGGCGCCCGGCCATTCGGCGCGCGACACCTTCGCCATGCTGCATGCGCTGGGGGTGGCGATGCATGCCAAGCCCTTCTCGATCGGCCTGCGCATCGAACACCCGCAGAGCGTGATCGACGCCGCCCGCTTCGGCCGCTTCGCCCGGCATCCGCTGCTGGGCGCGGCCGACTACAAGCTCGTGCACCATGCCTCGAACGGGCGCAGCGTCTATTCCTTCTGCATGTGCCCAGGCGGGCGGGTGGTGGCCGCGACCAGCGAGGAAGGCCAGGTCGTGACCAATGGCATGAGCCAGTATTCGCGCGCCGAGTTCAACGCTAACGCCGCCCTGGTCGTGGGGGTGGAACCGCGCGATTTCGGCGGCGAGGGGCCGCTCGCTGGCATCGCCTTCCAGCGTCACTGGGAGAGGCTGGCCTTCGAGGCGGGCGGCGGGGCCTATCGCGCCCCCGTGCAGCGGGTGGAGGATTTCCTGGCCGGGCGCCCCTCCACCGCGCTCGGCAGCGTCACGGCGAGCTACAAGCCCGGCGTGACGCCGACCGACCTCTCGCGCTGCCTGCCCGATTATGCGGTGGCCGCGCTGCGCGAGGCGCTGCCGCGTTTCGGCCGCCAGATCCCGGGTTTTGACATGCCGGATGCGGTGCTCACGGGGGTGGAGACGCGCACCTCCTCACCCTTGCGGATCGACCGCACCGATCTCTGCGAGAGCCCCAACACGCCCGGGCTGTTCCCGGCCGGGGAGGGGGCGGGCTATGCGGGCGGGATCCTCTCGGCCGCGGTGGACGGCATCCGGGTGGCCGAGGCGGTGGCCTGCGCCATGCTGGGGCAGGAGCTGCCGCCCGAACGGCGCCGGCATGGGGTGATCAGCGAGGGGTGGGGGTAGGGGCAGGCCTATCGCCCCTTGAACTGCGGGGCGCGCTTCTCGCGGAAGGCGGCGACCCCTTCGCGGAAATCCTCCGACTCGCGGATCCGCGCCAGGCGCTGGCCCTGCAGCGCCCAGCGCTCGGAGGGGCCGCGCGGGATGATCTCATCCACCACCATCCGCTTGATCGCGCCCAGAACCAGCGGCGCGAAGCCCGCCATCTCCCGCCCCCAGGCGATGGCGCGCGCCCGCGCCTCGCCCGTCGGCACCACCTCGTTCACCAGGCCCACGGCAGCCGCGCGCTGCGCCTCGATGGTGCGGCAGAGCAGCATGATCTCCATCGCGATCTTGTGCGGAATGCGCGCCGGCAGCCCGGCGATCATCCCGCCCGTCAGGCCCAGCTTCGCCTCGGGGTAGGAGAACTTCGCCCCCTCTCCGCAGACGCAGAGGTCAGCCATCATGGCAAGCACCAGCCCACCCCCGATGCACCAGCCCTCCACCGCCGCGATCACCGGCTTGTCGCTCTGCCAGCCGACATTGGGCAGGCAGCGCCAGAGTTCGGGCGGATCCGCCACATCGGCGCCGAAGGTGAAGGCGCGCGTGCCCTCCCCGGTGATGACCGCGGCGCGCTGGGTGGGGTCGGCGTCGAAGGCCAGCATGGCGTGCTGGATCTCCTCGGCCATGCGGCGGGTGATGGCATTGCCCTTCTCGGGGCGCGCGAGGGTGAGGACGGTCACCGGCCCCTCGGTCTCGACCCGGATCTCGTGGTAGTTCATCGGCGGCTTGCCCCCTTTCCTGGCCTAGTGCACCGCGGTGCCGGTGCGCCGCACCACCTCCCCGAACAGGGCGCGGTCGGCGGCGATGCGGTGGGCGAAGGCCTCCCCCGCCTCGAAGCGCGGGCGCAGCCCGAGGGGATGCAGCACGCGCGCCACCTCGGGCCGGGCCAGCACCTCGCGCAGCGCGCTGGCGAGATGCTCGATCACCTCGGCCGGCAGACCGGCCGGGCCGGCGATGCCGAAGAAGGAGAGCCCCCCATCCCCGGGCGGCCAGAGGCCGAGCTCGCGCAGGGTGGGCAGATGCGGCAGCTGGAGGCTGCGCTCCTCCCCGGTGGTGGCGAGGCCGACCAGCCGTCCCTCCTGCACCGCGGGCACCGCCACCGGGTCGAACTGCAGCTCGATCTCGCCGGCCAGCAGCGCGGTCAGCGCCTGGGCCGAACCGCGATAGGGCACATGCTCGAGCCGGATGCCGGCGGCATGGGCGAAGATCTCGCCGGTGAGCTGGGTCAGGGTGCCGGGGCCGGCCGAACCGAAGCGCAGCTGCCCCGGCCGCGCCCGGGCATAGGCGAGGAAGGAGTCCATATCCCGCGGCGGCAGGCGCGGATGCATCGCCATCACCCCATCCGAGGTCGCCACCATGGCAACCGGTGCCAGATCCCGCGCCGGGTCATAGGGCAGGCGCACCAGATGGGGGCTGATCGTCATAATCGCGGTCGGGAAGAGCAGCAGCAGATGCCCATCCGCCCGCGCCTGCGCCACGGCGGCGGTGCCGATCGCACCGCCCGCCCCGCCGCGGTTCTCGATCACCACCGGCTGGCCGAGCAGGGCAGCGAGCGGCGCCTGCAGCGCCCGCGCCACGGCATCGGCGCTCCCCCCGGGCGGGAAGGGGACGATGAGGGTGATCGGCCGGAGAGGCCATGGGCCCTGCGCGCGGGAGGCAGCAGGCAGGCAGAGCCCGAGGGCAGCCAAGCCGGGCAGGCACCGGCGCGAGAGAGGCAGGCGGGCCATGGCGTTTTCCTCCCTCCTGCCAGCATCACCCGAGGATCGCCCGCGCGTCCACCGCGATCACGCCCTGCCCGGCCGGGCGCAGCAGCACCGGGTTGAGGTCGAGTTCGACCAGCCGCGGGCCGAGGTCGGCGGCCAGCCAGGAGAGGCGCACCAGCGCCTCGGCCGCTGCCGCGACATCCAGGGCCGGGCGACCGCGCAGCCCCCGCAGCAGGGGCGCCATCGCCAGCCCCTCGAGCAGGGCGCGGGCATCGGCGGGCCGCAGCGGGGCAGGGGCGAGCGCGACATCGGACAGCAGCTCGACCAGAACCCCGCCCGCCCCGGCCAGCACCACCGGACCCAGGATCGGATCCCACCGCGCCCCGAGGATCAGCTCGGCCTCCCCGGCGGCCATCTCCTGCACCAGCACGCCCTCGCCCCCGCCCGGGGCATGCACCGCGAGGATCGCCGTCACCTCGTGAAAGGCCCGGGCCACCGCCTGGGCATCGGGCAGTCCAAGCCGCACCAGGCGAAGGTCGGATTTGTGCAGGATGGCGCGTGAGACGCCCTTGAGCACCACCGGAAAGCCGAGATCGGCGGCGGCGGCGATCGCCTCGGCCTCGCTGGCGGCGGGCAGGCCGCGCACCACCGGCACGCCATAGGCCGCCACCAGGCGCTTCGCCTCCGCCTCGGTCAGCGCGCCGCGGGGCAGGCCCTCGGGGGCAGGGCCGGCGCCGGCGGGGCGTTCGGGCGGGGGCAGATCGGCGCGGGCGCGGCCGGCCGCCTCCTCGACGAGCGCGCGGGCCACCGCCAGCGCATCGCCCACCCGATCGAAGCAGGGAAGCCCAGCCGCGTGGAAGGCGGCGCGCGCGCCATCGCCCACCCGGCCGGCCATCATGACGAAGAGGATCGGCCGGCCCATCTCCCGGCAGAGGGGCGGCAGCATGGCTGCGCGCTCGGCCATCGCGGGCTGGGTGGTCATGGGATAGATCAGGGCGCCGATGTCGGGGTCGGAGAGCAAGGCCCTAATGCACGCGGTGATCGCCTCCTCTCCCGCCCCGTCGTGGAAGCTTCCGGTATCGACCGGCAGGTGGATGTGACTCTCCGGCAGGAAGCGGGCGAGGGTTGCGCGGGTGGCCGGCGCCATCTGCCCGAGCCGCAAGCCATGGCGGGGGAGCAGATCAGCCGTGGTGACCGTGCTGCCGCCGGAGGAGGCCATCACCGCCACACCCATCCCGGCCCGCGGCAGCCGGGGCAGCCGGTCGAGCGCATCGGCGGCCATGAGCATCTGCGCGGGGTCATCCATCACCACCGCCCCCGCATCGCGGCAGGCGGCGGCGAAGACGGCATAGGAGCCGGCGAGGCTTGCGGTATGGCTGCGCGCGGCCTGCGCGCCGGCCTCGCTGCGTCCGGCCTTGACGCAGAGCACGGGCTTGCCCGCCGCCCGCGCCCGCCGCAGCCCGCCGAGGAAGCGCGGACCGTCGCGCAGGCCCTCGATGTAGAGGGCGATCACCCGCGTGGCCGGATCCTCGATCAGGTAGTCGAGGAAATCCTCGAGGCAGAGATCGGCCTGGTTGCCGACCGAGATGCAGCGCGAGAAGCCCGCCCCCGCATCCGCGCCCAGGCTGACCAGGGTGCCCATCAGCGCGCCCGACTGGCTGACCATGCCGATGCCGCCCACGCGGATCTCACCGCCCTCGAGGGCGAGGGAGGAGGACATCATGGCCCGGTCGGGGAGGTTGAGGATGCCGAGGCAGTTGGGGCCGAGCAGGCGCATCCCGGCGGCCCGCGCCGCCGCGGTGCAGGCGGCCTCGATCGCCGCCCCCTCCGGCCCGGCTTCGGCCAGCTTGCCGGTGATGACGATGGCCGCCCCCACCCCGGCGCGCGCGCAGGCCTCGATCTGCGCCAGGAGACCGGCCGCCGGAACGGCGAGGATGGCGACGTCCGGCGGCTCCGGCAGCGCCTCCACCGAGGGATAGGCCGGCAGGCCGCGCAGGCGCGCGCGGTTCGGGTTGACCGGCAGGATCAGGCCCGGAAAGCCGAAGCGCTGCAGGTAGTGCAGGATGCGGCCACCGAATTTGCCGAGATCCTCCGAGGCGCCGATGACCGCGATCGAGCGCGGAGCGACGATGCGCGCGATCGGCAAACGGGCTGACTGCGCGGCGCGATCCGGCTGATCCATCTCGCGCCTCTCCTCCCTCTTGCGATGGAGACAAGCCTAAGGCGCCCGGCCTCGCTGCGGAATAGGGCCGGCCGCTGCCCGGCCGCGCCCCGCCATAACCCCGCAGCCGAGGGGGGAGAGAGGGGGGCGCGCCGAAGCGGGGAGCAGGCCGGCAGCCGGCACCGGCCGGGGCCGGAGAGGCCCGGGCGGGTCAGGCGATTTCGCGGAGCAGCTTGGCGCGCAGGGCACGCGCCAGGTCGCGGCGGCTTTCCGCCTCGATCACGAAGGCCCCCGGGCCGCCGATGACATCGCGGCGATAGTGTTCGGCCAGCCTCTCCCCGGCGCGGGTGAGGGTGCCGGGCCCGGCGATGGCCAGCGCATTGATCACGACGCCCTGCCGGACCGCGCTGTCGCGCGCCATGGGCGCCGGCTGTAGGCTGCGCGCATCCGGCCCGTCGCCCGAGATGTCGATCACGAGCTGGGGCGCGCGGAAGGGGCCCTCCCGCAGCAAGCGGCTTGCGTGCTGGATGGCATCGCCGATCGCATTCCAGGACTGGCGGCTGCGTGGGGCGGCCAGGAGCCGCCCGGCGAGCGCCTCGGCCGCGGCGGGCCCGTCCACCACCGTCCAGTCGAGGATCAGCTCCGACCCGCCGGGGCTGCCCCATTCGAGCACGGCAATCCCGATGGCGCCGCGCGGCTTGGCGGCGATGGCGGCGAGCACCGCCGGGTGGGTCAGCGCCTCGGCATAGCCTTCGCGCTGCAGCAGGAACTCGTCCTGGTCGATGGAGCCCGAGGCATCCATCGCGAGCACCAGCAGCAGATCGAGCTCGCGCCCCGTCTCGGCCGCGGCGGGCAGGGCGATAAGGGCGGGGGCGGCGAGCAGCTGGCGACGGCGGGCCATGGCGCACGAGCATGCCGCGCGGCAGCACGGCGGCGCAAGCTGCGCGCCTATCCGGCCATCGCCCCGGCCGGCCGGCGCAGATCCGCCGCCGCCGCGACCAGGCCGTGGCGCGGGCGCTGCATCACCACCTCCACCGCCCCGGCAAGCCAGGTCATCTCGGGCCAGAGCTGCACCTCATGCCCGCGGGCGGCGAGGTCGGAGCGCACCCGAGGCTCGATTCGCGACTCGATCGCGACCCGGCGCGGGAAATACTCGAAGGGGGCGAAGGAGGAGGGGAAGGCATAGGAGGCGATGCGCGGCGCGGCGATCGCCTCGCCGAGCTCCATGCCGAACTGCAGGATGTTGAGCAGCACCTGCAGCATGGCCTGGATCTGCACATCGCCCCCCGGGGTGCCGAAGGGCATGACCCCGCCCTCGGCGGTGATCAGCATGGCCGGGTTGGGTGTGAGCCGCGGCCGCTTGCGCGGCGCCACGCCGGCCGGGTGGCGGGGGTCGGGGCGGGATTGGCTGCCGCGGTTGGAGGGCACGATGCCGAGCCCCGGCGTGACCGGGGAGTTCCAGGACCCGTCCGACGGGGTGGCCGAGAAGGCGTTGCCCCAGCGGTCGACCACGGCGCAGTAGCTGGTATCGGCCTCGATGGCGGGCAGGGCGCGGCTGCTCTCCCTGGGCTCGGCCAGCCGGCCGAGGAGGGGTTCGGGCATGCCGGGATGGGCGATGCGGCCGATGCCGCGGGCACGGGCGCGGATATGTTCCTCCGAGAGCAGCCGATCGAGCGGGACATCGACGAAGGCCGGATCGCCGAAGAAGGCCTCGCGGTCGGCCATCGCGCATTTGATCGCCTCGATCAGCACATGCAGATATTCGGCGCTGTTGTGCGCGAGATGGGCGATGCCGGCCGCCTCGGCGATCAGCAGCGCCTCGAGCAAGGCGGGTCCCTGGCACCAGGGGCCGCAGGTGATCACCTCATGCCCCCGCCAAGGGCGACGCAGCACGGGCTCGATCGGGCTGCGGAAGCCCGCCAGGTCCTCGCGCGAGAGGAAGCCGCCTTCGGCCTGTTGGTGGGCGACGATGGCGGCGGCGATATCCCCGCGGTAGAAGGCGGCGTGCGCGGCGGCAAGTCCGGCCTCTCTGCCGCCGCGCTGGCCGGCGGCACGTGCCTCGTCGGCCATGTACTGCAGGGTGCGTGCCAGATCGGCCTGCACGAAACGTTCGCCGATCTCGGGCACCCGCCCGCCGGGGAGGAAGATCGCGCGGTTGCTCTCCCACCGCTCATAGGCCGCGCGGTGGGTGAGGATGCTCTCGCGCAGCAGGGGGTGGACGGCGAAGCCTTCGCGCGCATAGCGGATGGCGAAGGAAACGACATCCTCAAAGCGCCAGGTGCCGTGCCGTTCCAGGGCGGTGATCCAGGCATCGGGCGCGGCCGGGACCACGGTGCGGCGCACCCCTTCAGGGATGCTGCCGCCGTGTTCCCGTAGGAAGATGTCGGCCGGCAGGGCGGCCGGCCAATGGCCGAGGCCGGCGATGCTCTCGATGCGGCCATCGGCGCGGCGGATCAGGATGGGCGCGACCCCCGCGACATTGACCAGGTCGGGCAGCAGCACGCCGAGCGCGATTCCCGCCGCGCAGCCGGCATCGATCGCATTGCCGCCGTTCTCGAGCACGGTATGGGCGGCGGCGGCGGCCAGGTAATGGCCGGCGGCCACGCCGTGGCGGGGCCCGATCATGGTGGGGAACATGGCCATTCTCTCCCTCTCCTCCTCTGCCGCGGGGCGGGCAGGGCGGGTGGCATCAGGCTAGCGCAGCGGCCAGGCTTGACGAGCGGGTTCTGGCCAGGGCGGGCGGCTAAAGGCAGGATGAGGCGGGCGGATGGGGCGGGTGCTGCCCGCCGCAGGCGCTGCCCAGTCGCAGCTGGCGCAAGGAGGGGGCCATGGCGGTGAGCGTGAAGGAGATGCTGGCGGCGGCCGAGGCCGTGGTGCCGCGGATTGCGGCGGAGGAGGCGATCGCCCTGGCCAAGGAGGGCCGCGCGCTGATCGTGGACGTGCGCGACGCGTCCGAGGTTGCCGCCTCGGGCAAGGCTGCCGGGGCGATCAACATCCCGCGCGGGCTGCTCGAATTCCGTGCCGATCCCGAAAGCCCGCTGCACGAGGCGGCCTTCGACCGGGCCAAGACCATCGTGCTCTACTGCGCCTCGGGCGGGCGGGCGGCGCTGGCCGGCAAGACGCTCAAGGAGATGGGCTATGCCGATGTGCGCAACCTGGGCGGCTTCAAGGATTGGCTGGCCGCCGGCGGGCCGGTGGAGGGCTGAGGGATGGCGGCCGAACAGCCGGTCCTGATCTCCCGCGACGGGCGCGGCATCGTCACGATCACGCTCAACCGGCCCGAGGTCGGCAACGCCTACAACGGTGCGATGCTTGAGGCGCTGATCGCGGGGCTTGAAGAGCTGGCGCCCGATGGGTCGGTGCGGGCGCTCGTCCTTCGCGGGGCCGGGCGCCACTTCCAGGCCGGGGCCGATCTGCACTGGCTGGCCGAGGCCGCGAGCTATCCGCCGGAGGAGGCTTTCCGCGCCTCGATGGGCACGGTGCGCGCGATGCAGCTGCTCAACGAGTTCCCGCGCCCCACCTTTGCCGTGATCCAGGGCGCCTGCTTCGGCGGCGGGGCGGGGATGGTCTGCTGTGTCGATGTCGCGCTGGCGACCCCCGATGCCATCTTCGGTCTGACGGAGGTGCGAGTGGGGGTCACGCCCTCGCCGATCTCGACCCACATGGTGCATGCGATGGGGCTGCGCCACACCCGCCGCTACGCCCTGACCGGGGAGCGTTTCGGCGCGGCCGAGGCGCTGCGGATCAACCTGGTGCATGAAGTGGTGCCGGCCGATCGGATCGAGGCGCGGCTGGCCGAGATCCTGGAGGAGACTCTGCACTCCGCCCCCGGGGCGGTGGCCGTGACCAAGGCGAGCTTCCTCGGCGCATGCGGGCTGACGCTGGATGCGCGCCAGATGGCGCTGCTTGCGCATGAGAGCTGGATGCAGCGGGCGAGCGCCGAGGGGCGCGAAGGGCTGGCCGCCTTCCGCGAGAAGCGCAAGCCGGCCTGGTATGTGAAAGCGGAAGAGTAAGGCTGCGCGTGATGCATGGATGACCGCAAGGGTCATCCGGTGTTTGTCATCAAAGCTTCACCGAACTGAAATCTTGTCGTCTCGCAGCGCTCTTAGAAGCCGCGCGACGGGCGCAGGGGCGCCCCGCAACGCTGGAGAGAGACAGACGTGACCCATGGCATTGACCGCCGCGCCCTTCTGATGGGTGCCGCGGCGCTTCCCGCTGCCGGCAGCGCGCTGGCGCAGCAGGCCACCATCACCGGCGCCGGTGCGACCTTCCCCCGCCCGCTGTATGACCGCTGGGGCGCGGCGGCGCGGGATGCCATCGGCATCTCGCTCAACTACCAGTCCATCGGCTCGGGCGGCGGCATCAACCAGATCACCGCGCGCACCGTCGATTTCGGTGCCTCCGATGCGCCGCTGACTTCGGCCCAGCTGGCCGAACGCAGCCTGCTGCAGTTCCCGACGGTGATGGGCTCGGTCGTGCTGTCGGTGAACATCCCCGGCGTGCCCGACAATGCCCTGCGCCTGACGCCCGAACTCATCATCGAGATCTTCTTCGGCCGCGTGCAGTTCTGGAATGACCCGCGGCTGGTCGAGCTCAACCGCGACCTGCGCCTGCCGCGACTGCCGGTCTCGGTCGCCTATCGCGCGGACGGGTCGGGCACGACCTGGGTGTGGACCACCTATCTCTCCCGCATCTCGGAGGAATGGCGCAACGGTCCGGGCGCCGGAACCTCGGTGCGCTGGCCCTTCGGCAATGGCGCGCGGGGCAATGAGGGGGTGTCGAACATCATCCGCAACACCCCGGGCGCGATCGGCTACATCGAGAACGCCTATGCGGTGGTCAACCGCATGATCACCACCCAGATCCGCAATAAGGCGGGGCAGTTCGTCCGCCCGGTGCCCGAGACCTTCCTCGCCACCGCCGCGGCGGCCGATTGGTCGGCGCCCAATTTCGCGCCTGATACCATCGACCTCGCGCTGCCCAATGTGTGGCCCGCCACCTCGCCCACCTACATCCTGCTGCCGACCAATCCGGTGGCCGACCGCGTGGCTGGCAGCCGCAACACCATGCGCTTCTTCGACTGGGCCTTCCGCCACGGATCGCAGATCGCCTCCAGCCTCGAATACATCCCGCTGCCGACCACCGCGCATGATCTGATCCGCGCCGCCTGGGCGCGCAGCGTGCGCGATCCGGCCGGCAATCCGATCTGGACGCCGTCCGCGGCCTGATCCTTCCCGGGGCAGGGGCAGGACCGCCGCCCCTTCCCCTCCCTCCCGCCTGCAGGAGAGGCCTCTTGTCCGCCAGCACCTCGACCTTCCCGCCGGTCGGTCGCCGCCGCCGGATCAGCGATACCGGGGATCGCATCTTCGCCGCCCTCTGCACCGCAGCCGGCGGCTTCGTCCTGGTGTTGCTCGGGGCGATCATCGTCACCCTCTTCATCGGTGCCCTGCCGGCCTTCGAACGCTTCGGAGTCGCCTTCATCTGGGGCACCACCTGGAACCCGGTCGAGGGGCGGGAGGAGTTCGGCGCGGGCGTCTCCATCGTCGGCACCCTGGTCTCCTCGCTGCTGGCGATCATCTTCGCGGTGCCGATCGCCTTCGGCATCGCCTTCTTCCTGACCGAACTGGCCCCGGGCTGGCTCAAGCGGCCGATCGGCACCGCGATCGAGCTGCTCGCCGCCGTGCCCTCGATCATCTACGGCATGTGGGGCCTGTTCGTGCTGGTCCCCTTCGTCCAGAAGAACATCCAGCTGGCCCTCGGCGAGCAGCTGGCGGCCCTGCCGCTGGTCGGCTTCTTGTTCGAGAGCACGAACTTCGCCGGCACCTCGCTCTTCTCCGCCTCGCTGGTGCTCGCGATCATGATCCTGCCCTTCATCGCCGCCACCATGCGCGACGTCTTCGACCAGGTGCCGGCCGTCTACAAGGAGAGCGCCTATGGCCTGGGCGCCACGCGCTGGGAGGTGATGACGGGCGTGGTCATTCCCTACACCCGCGTCTCGGTGGTGGGCGGGATCATGCTCGGCCTCGGCCGCGCGCTGGGCGAGACGATGGCGGTCACCTTCGTCATCGGCAACGCCAATCGCATCGCCACCTCGCTCTTCGACTCGACGACCACGATCGCCTCGGTGATCGCGATGGAGTTCCCGGAGAGCCTGGCCGGCAGCCTGCAGCAGTCGGCGCTCTTCGCGATCGGCTTCCTGCTCTTCGTCATCTCCTTCGCGGTGCTGGCGATCTCGCGCTGGCTGCTGCGGCCGCGGTTGAAGTAAGGGGGCGGGCGATGTCGGCCGTCATCTCCATCTCCTCGGTGCTGAGCCCGGAAGAGGCGGCGATGAAGCGCCGCCTTGGCCGCCGGCGCAGGCTGATCGACAATCTGGTGCGGGCCTTCTGCCTGCTCGCCACCGGGGTCGGGCTGTTCTTCCTCGCCTCGATCATGCTCACGCTGCTCTGGCGCGGCATCGTCGCGCTCGACTGGACGGTGCTGACCGCGGAGTTCCAGCCCACCCGCTACGGCGATGACAGCCTGCCCAAGGGGGGGCTTGCCCATGCCATCGTGGGCAGCCTGATCCAGACCTTCATCGCCACCGCGATCGGCACGCCGATCGGGCTGCTGGTCGGCACCTACCTCGCGGAATATGCGCGCGATTCCAAGTTCGGCCTCGCGGTGCGCTTCATCTCGGACATCCTGCTCTCCGCCCCCTCGGTGCTGATCGGCCTGTTCATCTACCAGGTGGTGGTGCTGCCGACCGGCGGCTTCTCCGGCATGGCGGGGGCGCTCGCGCTCGCCATCATCGTCATCCCGGTCGTGGTGCGCACCACCGAGGACATGCTGCAGCTGATCCCCAACACCCTGCGCGAGGCGGTGGTGGCGCTCGGTGCCCCGAAGTGGAAGATGATCACGCTGGTCGCCTGGCGCGCCGCCCTCTCCGGCATCCTGACCGGGGTGCTGCTCGCCTTCGCCCGGATCATGGGAGAGACCGCGCCCCTGCTGCTGACCAGCTTCGGCAACAATGTGCTCTCGACCGACTTGACCCGCGCCATGGCGAGCCTGCCGGTCTCGATCTACCAGCAGGCCAACAGCGGCTTCCCGGACCTGATCGAAATCGCCTGGTCGGGGGCGCTGCTCGTCACGCTCGGCGTGCTGATCATCAACATCATCGCGCGCGTGCTGCTGCGCAAGCGCCACTGAGGAAAGCCCCGCCATGAACGACCAGCCCAGCATACCCGTGGCCGAGCTGACCGGCAGCTTCGGAGGCCTGCAGGCGCGCTCGAACGCCCAGCTCAACAGCGTGGCGCGGATTTCCGTGCGCAACCTCGATTTCTACTACGGCCCGCACCTGCCCAAGGCGCTCAAGGGCATCAACCTCGACTTCCCGGACCGGCAGGTGACCGGCATGATCGGCCCCTCGGGCTGCGGCAAGTCGACGCTGCTGCGCGTGCTCAACCGCATGTACAGCCTCTATCCCGGCCAGCGGGCCGAGGGGGAGGTGATCATGGACGGGCGCAACCTGCTGAGCCCGGACATCGACATCAACGAGCTGCGGTCGAAGGTCGGGATGGTCTTCCAGAAGCCCACCCCCTTCCCGATGACGATCTACGAGAACATCGCCTTCGGCGTGCGCCTGCACGAGAAGCTCTCCAAGAAGCAGATGGACGAGCGGGTGGAATGGGCGCTCACCCGGGCCGCGCTGTGGAACGAGGTGAAGGACCGCCTGCAGAGCTCGGCCATGGGCCTCTCCGGCGGGCAGCAGCAGCGGCTGTGCATCGCCCGCACCATCGCGGTGCGGCCGGAGGTGATCCTGTTCGACGAGCCGACCTCGGCGCTGGATCCGATCAGCACCCTCAAGATCGAGGAGCTGATCGACGAGCTCAAGCGCGATTTCACCATCGTGATCGTGACGCACAACATGCAGCAGGCGGCGCGCTGCGCCGACCAGGTGGCCTTCTTCTACCTGGGCGAGCTGATCGAGGTGGCCCCCGCCGCGCAGCTCTTCACCGCGCCCAAGCACCCGAAGACGCAGGAATACATCACCGGCCGCTTCGGCTGAGCCGGAAGGAGGGACCATGCCCGCCAACGACCTGCCCCCGCATGTGGTCAGCAGCTATGATCAGGAGCTGCGCCGCCTGCGCGAGATGATCGCCCGCATGGGCGGCCTTGTGGAACGCCAGGTGGCCGAGGCGACCGAGGCGCTGATCCGACGCGATACCGACCTCGCGGCCGAAGTGGTCGGCCGGGACAACGAGATCGACGCGCTGGAGGCCGAGATCGAACAGTTCTGCGTCCGCCTGCTCGCGCTGCGCCAGCCGGTGGCCGGGGATCTGCGGCTGATCGTGGCCTGCATGAAGATCAGCCAGGATCTGGAGCGCATCGGGGATTACGCACGCAACGCGGCCAAGCGCGCGATCGTGATCGCCGGCCAGCCGCCCTTCGGCTCGCTCAACGGCTTCAGCCGCATGGCGCGGCTCGTGCAGCAGAACCTCAAGGACGCGATCGACGCCCTGGTCACCGACGATGTGCAGAAGGCGGACCAGGTCTGGGCCGCCGACGAGTCGGTGGATGACATCTACACCGGCATCTTCCGGGAGCTGCTGACCTTCATGATGGAGGATCCGCGCAACATTACCGCCGCCACCCATCTGCTGTTCGTGGCGAAGAACCTGGAGCGCATCGGCGATCACGCGACCAACATCGCCGAACGCGTGCACTACGCCGTGGTGGGCGAAACCCTGAAGGAGGAGCGGCCGAAGGGCGACAACTCCGCCTATACGGTCGTGCGCACGCCCGAATGAGCAGCGCCCGCGGCTATGACGGGCCGGGCGGGATGGCCCGGCCGACCATCCTCGTCGTCGAGGACGAGGCGCCCCTGCTCACCCTTCTGCGCTACAACCTCGAGAAGCAGGGCTTCCGCGTCGAGGAGGCGACGGATGGGCAGGAGGCGCTGATGAAGGTGGCCGAGGCGCGGCCTGATCTGGTGCTGCTCGACTGGATGCTGCCCAGCCTCTCGGGCATCGAGGTCTGCCGTCAGATCCGCCGCCGCCCCGCCACGCGCGATCTGCCGATCATCATGGTCACCGCCCGCACCGAGGACCAGGACACGGTGCGCGCCCTCGACATGGGGGCGGACGACTACATCACGAAGCCCTTCGCGGTGGAGGCGCTGCTTGCTCGCATCCGCGCCCTGCTGCGCCGGTCCGGCACGGTGCCGAGCAAGGGCACGCTCACTTTCCACGATCTGGTGATGGATCAGGATGCGCACCGCGTCACCCGCAACGGGCGCACCCTGCACCTCGGTCCCACCGAGTATCGCCTGCTCGAGTTCTTCATGACCCATCCGGGCCGGGTCTTCTCGCGCGAGCAGCTGCTGGATGCGGTCTGGGGGCGGGACATCCACGTCGAACCGCGCACCGTGGATGTGCACATCCGCCGCCTGCGCAAGGCGGTCAACGGGGAGGGCGAGCCCGACATCATCCGCACCGTGCGCAGCGCAGGCTACGCGCTCGACCTGGAGCAGGGCTGAGACCTCACCCGCGCCGGGCGAGCGCGGCGAGCCGGCGCAACGCCGCCTCGAAGGCGCCGGGCCCGCGCAGCACCGCCACCGCCCCGCCTTCCAGCATCAGGTTGTCGGCCAGGCCGAAATCCTCGACCAGCAGCCCGTCGGGCGCGATGCGCGCGGCATAGTCCCGCTCCTCCTCGGTCCAGGCCAG